>JAEDLR010000010.1 GCA_016295145.1 Oscillospiraceae bacterium | reverse complement strand
CTTTTGTACTGATAATGATCTGCCCATCGCCTTTTGCATTGTGATTGAAAACCGAAAGTCCGGTGAGCTAACTACTGCGCAAGTGGCAGGTACGCTGCTCAAGGCGCTGGACGGTGCGATTTCATAGGATTATACAGATTTGGAAAGGAAAGTGATGCTTTAAATGAAAGCATGGCTGAAAACACGGTGGTTACACTGTAAACAATGGTTAGACCGCGAAACAGTAGGCTTTTGTATGCTTGGAATGTTTGTGCTGTCATGGGGATTTCTGGCAGTGCTGGCGGCAAAGGAGGGTTTTTCCGTATCCGGTACGCCTGTTGAGGTCGCGACCCAGACCACAACGCAGGTAACGGGGACCACAATGCCCGTGCATATCGAGGCAGAAACCACAACGACCACCACGTCCTATCTGTACGAATCCATTCCCGTGGACTCCTTCACCGTGACGAATCTGGTCAGAAATGTGAACTCCGCTTTGGACTATACCCAGTGGTTTTATGCACAGCATGATGAATGCCGATACCTTTGTCTGCCGTCAACTGCCGATCGTACTGCGTTACAGATCACCTATACTGCAACGGGAGGGCAGTTATATCTGAACAATACGCCGGTAATTTCGGGCGAAACGACCGATCTGCTCAGTACTGCCGATGAATTTACCGTCCGCGTGGGCAGCACCGATTACGGTACACTGAAGGTGTTGCAGTCGGATATCGGTGCGATTTTCCTTTCAACCAGTACCGGGGGCCTGGATTATGTGGATGCGAAAAAGACCAACGAGGACAGCGGTACGGCACTGATGGTAAACGCTGACGGCAATGTGGAATATCTTGGCGAATTTGAAAAGATCGGTGCCCGTGGCAACAGTTCATGGGATTACAGTAAGAAAAAGCCCTATAATCTCAAGCTGCCGCAAAAATCAGATCTCTTTGGTATGGGTAAGGCGAAAAAATGGGCACTGGTTTCCAATTATCTTGACCACCCCATGATCCGCAACAGTGTTGCTATGGCACTGAGCGAGGGCGCAGGTCTGGATTTCACCATGGACTATGTTTACGTGGATCTGTATGCCGATGGCGACTATCGCGGCACCTATCAACTCTTTGAGCGCGTGCAGATTCAGAAGCAGCGTGTCAATATCACCGACCTTGAGGAGGCAACCGAGCAAGCCAACAGCACAATGGATATCTCTGAGGCAAAGTTTATTTCTTCTACCGGTGAACTAAAAACCTGCGAAAAGGGCAGCTACCGATATTGCGATATCCCCAATGACCCTGCCGATATCACAGGCGGCTATCTTCTGGAGTTTCAGACCTATAACCGCTACACCAGCCAGATTCATACCTGCGGCTTTGTGACGACCCGCGGACAGTGTGTGCAGCTGAAAGATCCTGAATATGCCACCGAAGCGCAGGTGCTCTATGCACGGCAGTTCGTGCAGGAACTGGAGGATGCCATTTATTCCGAAACAGGCTATAATGCGCTGGGCAAGCATTACTCTGAGTATGTGGATGTGGATTCTCTGGTTAAGGCGTATCTGGTGCAGGAGATCACTGCCAATGCCGATGGCTCTTACACCAGCTTCTATTTCTGGAAAGAATCCGATACGAAGGGTGACGGCAAACTGCACGCAGGCCCTGTCTGGGATTTTGACCTAGCCTTTGCAAACTTCGGCCGTGCGGTAAACGGTCATGCCTGCGGCAATGCCAATGCGTTTTATACCATCTATCTGCCGATCCACCGCAACTATATCGGTGAGGATGCCGAGGAACAGACGCTGGGCTGGCTGGGTACGCTGTTTGCCAAAGAGGAATACTATGAGCAGGTGGTTTCCTGCTATTATGAGGTCTTTGCGCCTGTTGTTGCCACACTGTGCGATGATGTCTCTCCCGACAGTATTTATGCTATGGGGCAGTATTTGTCCAAATCCGCGGCAATGAATAATGCTAAGTGGGATATGCTCGGCAAGAATAAACCCCTGGGTCCCGTCAATGGTTATACCTACGAGGAATGCGTTGCCTATGTGCGAAATTTTGTGGCGAAAAAAACAACATTTCTTGCAGGGGCGTTTCTGGAAACAGGCAAGGCGCAGTTACAGGCATCGTTGCAGGTTGCATATGATGCGTTGCCCTTTGACCGTTATGATGCGGAGGCATTGGAAACCCTCGGAACGATTCTTGTTGACAGCGCGGCCGCCATTGAGGCAGCAGCCACATACGAAGAAGCGAAGCAATCCTGCGACCAAGCCATCAGCGATTTGCAGGCAGTGTGTACCATGTATTGCTTTGGTGATTTCAACAATGACGGCAAAGTCACGACCATTGATGTGGTGCGGATGCTGCAGCATTATGCCATCGTGATCGGTGATGCGTCGCATCAGCCCACTGCCCAGCAACTGCAAAATTGCGATACCAACGGCGACGGCGTCATTGATACCATTGATGCCATTGATGTGCTGACCTATATTGCCTTGCACATTGGTGAATAAACCGCAAGCGACAACGGCATACAGTACTGTAGTAGGTGCTGTATGCCGTTTGTTTGTGTCAACTCGTCCGAAAGTTATACCCCAAAATGCAAAAAACAGCACAAAGCGACAAAAATATAAAAATCCTGAAAATCCGCTTGCAATCGACATAAAACAGTGCTACAATAACACAGTTGAATGAAATCATATGCAGAGAAAGGAAATCATTTTATGGAACAGAATACGGAAAGCACTGCGGTCAGAAAGCGTGGTGTGCTGTGCCCCAAGCTGTTTGCCGTGCGCAAGGATCTGACCAAGGCGCAGCTTCTGAAAGATCTGGTGGCAGGTGTGATTGTTGCGATCATCGCCTTGCCCCTTTCCATTGCATTGGCATTGGCATCGGGCGTAAATCCCGAACAAGGCTTGTACACCGCTATTGTAGCAGGATTCCTCGTATCATTTTTCGGCGGCAGCCGTGTACAGATCGCTGGCCCTACCGCAGCGTTTGCAACCATCGTTGCCGGCATTGTCGCTACAGACGGCATGGAGGGTCTGGTCATCTCCACCGTTATGGCAGGCATTCTGCTTGTGCTGATGGGCGTGTTCCGGCTGGGTGCGCTGATTCGCTATATTCCCTCTACCATAACGGAGGGCTTCACTTTTGGCATTGCCGTTACCATTCTGGTGGGACAAATCAAGGATTTTCTGGGGCTGACCTATACGGAGGCTCCCATTGAAACCATTGAAAAGATGACCGTTATGGTTTCTCATCTGGATACATTGAACTGGCAGGCACTGGTGGTGGGTATGGTTGCCCTTGCCATTATGATTTTCTGGCCCAAAAAGTTGAAAATGATTCCTGCGTCGCTGATTGCCGTTCTGGCGACCTCTGCGTTGGTCGGTTTCAGCGGTATGCGCGTCAATACCATTGGCGATTTGTACGAGATCTCCTCGGCGTTGCCTACGCTTCATATGCCTGCCTTGAATCTCGAAACTGTTCGCGCACAGATTCCCAATGCATTTACCATTGCAATTCTGGCAGCAGTGGAATCGTTGCTTTCCTGCGTGGTCTCTGACGGTATGATCGGCTCGCGCCACAATTCCAATATGGAGTTGATCGCCCAGGGCATTGCGAATGTCGGTTCTGCGCTGTTTGGCGGTATTCCTGCAACGGGTGCCATTGCCCGTACCGCGGCAAATGTCAACAACGGCGGCAGAACGCCTGTTGCCGGTATGGTACACGCGGTCGTTGTGCTGCTGATTCTGGTGCTGCTGATGCCCTACGCTGCCTTGATTCCCATGCCTACCATTGCTGCGATTCTGTTTGTGGTTGCATATAATATGAGCGGTTGGCGCGGCATCTGGCATACAATCAAAACCGCGCCCAAAAGCGATGTGCTGGTGCTGCTTTTGACACTGGTGCTGACCGTTGTATTTGATCTGGTGGTTGCCATTGCCGTGGGCATGGTGCTTGCTGCAATATTGTTTATGAAGCGTATGGCAGATGTGACCGAATCCCGTGAGTGGCAGCTCGTAACCGATGAATCGAATGACCCCCAGAGTCTCCGTCTGCGCAAGGTGCCGGAGGGTACCGAGGTCTTTGAAATCAATGGCCCGATGTTTTTTGCCGCCGCAAACAAATATACCTATTCGCTGCGTAAGAGCGATGTCAAAGTGCTGATTGTACGTATGCGCAATGTACCTGCCATTGATGCAACGGGTATGGAAACTCTGGAAGAATTGATTGCATCCTGCAAAAAGCGTAAGATCGCCGTCGTATTCTCGCATCTGAATGAGCAGCCCAAAAAGGCGATGGAGAAAGCAGGGCTGATCGAAGCGGTGGGCGCTGCCAATATCTGCACAGATATTGATGCGGCTTTGCAGCGTGCTGCAACGCTCTGTAAAGCCACAGCACAGGCGCAATAACTCCTGATAGAAAAGCAATTGCCGCTGAACGAAGCCTGTTCAGCGGCGATTTTTGTATTGTTGCAGTGCAGCTTGGCGGCGATCTCCTTGACCGTATGCCCTACCAACGGAGAATCCTCCGGCAGAATGAATTACAGCAGTTTGATTTTGCCGTGTGCAAGGGTGTTGTTCTGGTGTTCAGCCATAGTATGTCTTTGGGAAGGACAGTCTGTTGTTATCTTTCTGATTCTGTAGCTCAGTGGAATGGATAACGGAAATAGACGGAAACTGTATGCAGGGTGATTGCAAATTTCGACAAAGTATGATATAATCAAATCATAACATCATTACAGAATTCCCGCTTTGGAGGCAATTATGATCCTTTATTTTTCCGGTACAGGCAACAGCCGTTATGTTGCAGAAGCACTGGGGCATCAGCTGAATGATACAGTATGTTCGCTGGCACCCTATCTGCGTGAGGATACTGCACCGGTTTTTACATCGGAGCAGCCCTTTGTGATCGTTGCACCGATTTACGCGTGGCGTTTTCCGCGCAAAATTGAAGATCTGCTGCGCGCAGCCACCTTCGAAGGCAGCGACCGAATCTATTTTGTTGGCACAATGGGTGCAAACAGCGGCAGCTGCGACAGCTTTTGTGAAACCATTGCCGCAGAAAAGGACATGGAGTTCCGCGGTTTTCAGGGGGTGCGTATGCCCAATAACTATGTGCCGGGCGGTCATATTCCCGATGTGACCGAAGCTTCCCGCATCGTACAGACCGCTGTACCCATCATTCAGGATATTGCTGTGACCATTCGCAATGATGATATGCTGCATAAAGATGATTTTACTTTGTTCAGTGACCTGATGTCAAAGGTGGTCAATGCGGGCTTTACCCGTTTTCCGCTGAAGCTCTCTGCATCGGATGCCTGTATTGCCTGCGGTGTTTGCGTGGATTCTTGCCCGCTGGGCAATATCACCCTGGACGGCGACAAGCCGCATTTTGGCAAGAACTGCATGAACTGCTTCAGCTGTGTGCATCGGTGTACCACTGCCGCCATTTATGTCGGCAAGCACAGCGCATTGGGAAGTCAGTATGTCTGTATTGAATATTCTGCGGAGCGATAATACAAAAAGTACTGTAATGTTTGCAAAGTGTCCGATCCCCTTGACATTGTAAATACTATGTGATAGTATACAACTAGTACAGCGAAAGCTGTGCCGAATCAACAAATAGATACAAAGATTTGTCTAGGGAGGAAACCATTTTGAAATGTAGGAACAAGGTCTTATCGTGTCTTGCTGCGCTGCAGCTTGCAGTGACCGTCACCCCCATGCCAACGCAGGCAGCGACCGAGTGGGTTCGTGTAGGTTGGCGCGGCGACCTCAACGGCGATGATACCATCACCGTTGCCGATGCTGTGGTGCTGCAAAAGCACATTACATTGCAGGAGACGATCAACCCAGAGATCGCATCCAAGGCAGATATCAACGAGAATGCATCTATTGATGCCATTGACCTCACCCTCATCAAACGCTGCGTGATGCAGCAGATGGAGTGGGTGGGCATCTACGAGGAAGTCGAGATCCCCGATATTTCCGAGGAATTTCTCATACCGCCCATCGCACAGGTGGGCAGTTCGCTGCCTTCGGCAAACCTTGGCAATCTCGTGATTTTTTATATTGATTTCCCCGATTGCAGCTTCGGCAACAAGCTTTCTGCCGAGGAGGTCGACCGGGTTGCGTTCGGGGCTGCCGATACTACTTCTCCCAATTACCCTTTCGAGAGTATGAGCGCGTTCTACGAGCGTTCCTCTAAGGGCAGCTTCCGGCTCAGCGGCAAGACCTTTGCCTATACCGCCCAGAACAGCATTTCTGTTTACAATGACGACAAGGTGCGCATCGTGGAGGAGTGCTATGAGGCGTTTAAGGACAGCGAGGATTTCACCAAATATGATGCCAACAACGATGGAAAGATCGACGCTACATTGATCTGTGTGCCCGAAAGTGCCAGCAACGATTACTGGTGGCCGTGTTCGGGTGGCTTTGGTGACCCCAGTTACCGTGTAGACGGTCTGGCAGTGGGCAATATCATTACCGGCTATGCTGTGCCGTCCAATCCTGTGGATTTCAACTCCACCTATATTCATGAGATGGGTCATTGCATGGGTCTGCCCGATTACTACCTTTACTATTCCAGTGATAGCGAAGGACTGCATGGCTCTGCCGGTACTGAAATGATGGATACCGATGCACAGTCCGATTTCAGCGCGTTCTCTAAGCTGATGCTTGGTTGGTATCGTGAGAATCAGGTGCAGGTGTATGATGCAGCACAGGGTACGCAGACCTTTACATTGCACAATGCGCAGACCGATGCGGGCAACTGCCTGATTATCCCCTACGGCAATCTCAACGAGAATTATTTTTCCGAGTACATGATCCTCGAATATGGCACAGACGGCGGCAACAACCAGATGATTCAATCCTCGTGGTGGCAGACCATTGACAGCGGCATTTGCGCATTCCATATCAATGCCGAGCTGTTCTCCGATTACGGCGGAAGCTACTTAAAGTACCAGAACGGCTCCTACTATACCGATTACAACGATGAGGGCATTCGCCTGATCCGGCTTGTCAACGATGGCGGCGGCGTGTTCAAAAGCGGCTCTGTGATTGATAACAGCACGCCCGGTTTTGGTTGGTATGACAGCAACGGCAACGAAGCCATAGATCCCGGCGTAACGATTACCATTGGCGATGTGACCAATGATTCTTACACGGTGACTGTTTCACCCAAATAATCCCGTATGCATCGCTGTGATGTGAAAGCATCACAGCGATTTTTTTGTTCTGAAACGGTTTGCCCTTGCATAGAATATACGGACATGAGAAAAGGAGGTGTACGGCACGCAATGAGCGAAAAGATCAGCGCAGGGGTACATCACGCCATTCTGGAAAACCGGAATCAGTTGCTGCTGACGGGGGTAACGGAGATCGATAGCTTTGATGAACGGGCAGTTGTGGTGTATACGCAACTTGGAGAACTGACGATTCTGGGCAAAAATCTGCACATGAACCGCATGAGCATTGAATCGGGGGAAGTATCGGTGGAGGGCGATATTCTGGCGCTGCGCTATGGCGACAAGGACAGGCAGGCACCGCTGAATCTGCTGGGGAGGTTGTTCCGCTGATGGAGATTCCCGAGCAATTTTTCACAGTCTATCAGGAAACATGGCTGTTTCTCGGAAGCTGCCTGTTGGGCGTTCCGCTAGGGATTCTGTGGGATGCCATGCGGCTGCTGCGATGTCTGTTGCCCCATCATTCCGTGGCGGTTTTTCTGGAGGATGTGCTCCTGGTGTTTGCTGCCGCGGTGGCTGTGCAGTGCTATGCCATCGTGTTTGCGCGTAGTGCGCTGCGCTACTATGACGCCCTTGGCTGTGCGTGCGGATTTGCCATCTATTGCTGTACGGTTGGGGCAGTCACAGGGCGTATCCTGCACAGAATTCGGCATGGCAGAACCGCGCTTGCCCATCAAATGAAACATATGTGTTGTTTGATTTGGAAAAAAATCGCCGGCGTTTTTGTAAGATGTCCCGAAAAACGCAGAAAAAGGTGCAAAATGTCAAAAAATGCTTGACCTGCGCGGAGAATTGCGTTATAATAATTAGGATATAGGGTAGTATAGAGCATTGCTCCCTTTTAAGAGAGATTACATGACAAAGTGAGTGTGTTGCAGAACATGGAACGAAACAAGGGAATGCGTCGCAGGAACGCCAAAGAGCGTAGGCGTGCATTGATAAAATCAGTGGTTGGTGTTGTGGCAGGCGGTGCCTTTGCCGTGGTCTGCCTGATCTCCATGATCGGTAGTTTTTCTACGCTGCAGCAAAAAAGCAGAGAACTGGATGAGATCAAAGCGGCTACCGCTGTGGAAGAAGCAGAAAATGCCGAGTTGCTGCGGATTCTTGAGGATGATGACATGAGAGCCTATATGGAAAAGGTTGCCATCGAGGAATTGAACTATGCGTATCCCAATGAACGCCGTTTCTATGATGCTTCCAGAGATTGATTCCATCGGCAGATGATACATTGAAACAGTGAGGTAGCAAAGCTATGCAGCTTGAAGTAGGGCAGATTTATGAGGGATGCGTGAAAAGCATCACACCATATGGCGCATTTGTTGCGGTGGCAGCGGAGGGGGATTCCAAGGCGGTGACCGGTATGGTGCATATCTCCGAGATCACCAATTCTTTCGTGAGGGATATCCACGACCATCTGTCCGAAAACGATACCGTCAAGGTCAAGGTGATTGGCGTGAATCCTCAAGGGAAGATCAGTATGTCCATCAAGCAGGCTGTGGCAGGGGAGCAGACCGCTGAACAGGAGCCCCGTCCCAGAAAACGCCGCGAATCACCCAAGCCCCGTGTGTGGGAGCCGAAGCCCACTATACCGCAATCCGAGATGACCTTTGAAGATATGCTGTTGCGATTCAAGCAGCATAGCGAGGAGAATATCTGCGACTTGAAGCGCAGCAGTGAGCGTAAGGGTGGCTCGCGTAGCAGAAAATAATGGAAAACCGCCACGGAGCCAGAAGTGTGCATGATATACAACATACAGCAAATTGTTTTACACGGCAACCTGTAAGGGTGTGCCGTGTTTTTTGTCAAAAAAAGGAGTGCTTTGATATGCAGTTTGATTTTTGTCCGCGATGCGGTACCGCGCTGGTGCCAAAGCCCATTGGCGATGAAGGGTTGGTGCCCTGTTGCCCACAGTGTGACCGACCGTGGTTTCCGCTATCTTATGCGTGCGTGATTTGCGTGGTGATGAATGAATGCTGCAATCGTGTGCTGCTCATTCGTCAACCGGAAGTCGGCAGTCGTTTTATCAATGTGGCAGGCTATGTGCAGCCGGGAGAAACCATCGAGCAGACCGCCGCCCGCGAAGTGCATGAAGAAGTCGGTCTGATGACCACAGGGCTGCAGTATGTGAAAAGCTACTATTATTCCAAGCGCGACCAGTTGATGTTTGGTTTTGCGGTACAGGTTGCAGAGGGGGATCTGCGGCTTTCCTGTGAACTGTGCGACGCACAGTGGTTTTCCGTGAAGGATGCTTTGGTTGCTTTGCGTGAAAGCAGCATTGCGTTGCAGCTATTGCGGGATTATCTCATAATGTGCGGGCAAGAAACAGCATTGTCAGTTGATGTACCAAAAATGCCCCATCAAATCGGATTTGATGGTTGACAGTGCTTGCGATTCCAGTGTATAATGATACTGTCAGTATCGTGACGGACAAACAGAAAGGAAGTCGCCACATGGAAGAATCCGGACAGAAAAAGCGGTGGATCATCTACCTGTATCGTGTTCTGCAAAAATATACCGATGAGAATCATCCGTTGACCCAGAAAGAGATCGGCGATATGCTCTATCGTGATTACGGCATTCGGCCCGACCGCAAAGCCATCAGCGGGAATCTGGAGGAGCTGTTGGCAATGGGAATACCCCTTGCCTGCCATGAAACCACCCGGCTTCGGCAGGATGGCACCAATGAAATACTGCGTACCGACTGGTACATTGAGCATGAATTTACCAACAGTGAATTGCGTCTGCTGATTGATGGGATCGTCTTTTCCAAGCATATCCCTTCGGCACAGCGTTTGGAATTGATGCAAAAGTTGGAGGGGCTTTCATCGGTGCATTTTCATTCGCCCATGAAAAATATCCGAAATCTCGCCCCAAAGGAAGCGGATAAGTCGCAGTTGTTCTATACGATCGAAGTGCTGGAGGAAGCCATTTCGGATGTAAAACAGGTGGAATTTGAATATTGCAGCTATGATATCGACAAGCAGTTGAAGCCCCGTCTGCGGGAGGACGGCAGCGTGCGCAAATACCGGATCAATCCGTATCAGATGGTGACAAAGCATGGAAGATATTACCTCATCTGTAATTACGCAAAATATGAGGGCATAGCCCATTACCGCATTGACCGTATCCGCGAAATTCGGCTGTTGGATACGCCTGCAACGCCTTGTCCAACTGCCGTTGGCGAGGAACTGGCGCAGCATATGCAGGAGCATATCTATATGTTTACAGGTGAAAGCATTCCCGTTACGCTGCGGGTCAACCGCAACATTCTCAATGATGTCATCGACTATTTCGGCTTTGATGTGGAGTTTTCCCATGCGAACGATACAGATGTGCTGGTCAGCGTCCGTGTCAATGAGGAGGATGTGTTCCGGTGGGCAGTGCAGTATTGCACCCAAGCCGAGATCATCAGTCCGTCTTCGCTGCGGCAGCGTGTGGCAGATACCCTCACAGAGGCACTGAAGCAATACGGGGCACAGGCTACATAATCCGTATCCCATCTCGCATATGATACAGCAGAGGCTTTTGGGGAGGCATATGCCATGGCTGTATCATCGTATCAACGAAGAAAAACCGTTTTAACCTTGCAGGATCATATTGCCACACAGGGCATCCTTGTGGTATCTGCGGCACTGATCTTTGTGGTGCTGCAATGTCTGGTACCGGAGTACGCTGGCGGCATTTTGTTACAATGGCAGCGGCTTGAACACCTCACGCCCACCGTGCAGCAGCTTTGGCAGATGATCGTAGCATGGTTTGCATAAATATTTGTGGTATGCAGTTGCGTGTGGATTTTACCGCACCTGCATTGGGGGCATTGCTGTGCATGATGCTGCCCCTGCCTGAGGTCTTGCAGATGTGCTTTGCCTGTGTGCTGCATGAGAGCGCGCATTTTCTGGCATTCTGTTATTACGGCTGCAAGCCGCAGATGCTGCATATTTCGGCAGTGGGCTGTAATTTGTGCGGAGAGCATCTGACAGTCTATTCTACAGGGCAGCAGGCAGTGATTTTGCTTTCAGGCGTTTGTGCCAATTTGCTGGCTGCCGTGATTTGTATGCAGACAGGCTTTGAAAATGCAGCGCAGTGGCAGCTTGCCACTGCTGCTTGTAATCTGATGCCCTACCGCAGCACCGATGGGGGTACATTGTTGTATCTGCTGCTGGAGCAACTGTTGTGGGATGCAGCACCCCACCGTGTGCAGTGTATTTGGCGTTGCTGGATCATCTGCATCACGGCAGGCTTTGTTTGTCTGATGGTGCATCAGCCCTATACCACCGTGACCATGTGGGCGATGCTGTTCTTTTTGTTTGCAGCGGAATGGCTGCGTTCGTGAAATATCAACGGAACATGAAATGGGGGAGATCCAATGGAGCTACATCTGATCATTGGCGGCGCAGGTTCGGGAAAATCCACTATGCTGATGCAACAACTGCAAGCCGCTTTGCAGGGCGGGCAGACTGTGCGTACACTGGTGCCTGAACAATTTGCATTCACCTATGATAAAAAACTCTATGGGATGCTTGGTGCAGCGGCTTTCAACCGTGTGGTGACAGGCAGCTTTCGCAGTATGACTGCCGAGATTCTGGAAGCAGTCGCCAACGGTACCAGAGATGCCGCAGATGATGTGACAAAAACCATTGTGCTGCACCGTGTATTGCATCGGTTGGGCAATGCCCACGCCCTGCGCTTTTATGATACGCAGGCGATGCGTCCCGGCTTTTTGCCGGAGATGCAGAAGCAGCTTACGGAACTGATGCAATCGGGTAATACGCCGGAGCAGCTGGCGGAAGCTGCCGGTGTGACGGAGGGTGTCCTCTCCGAAAAAACACTGGATCTGGCACGCATCTACGCGGATTATCTGGAGGAACTTGCAAAGCATGGCCTCCGTGATACCATGTGTGACCTTGCCATGGCAGCCGCCTTTGCGGACGGTACCGGTTTTCTGCGTGGAACAACCCTGTTTCTTGATGAGTTTGAATCCTTTACGGGTGATCAGTATGCAATGCTTGAGGTCATGCTGCGCGATGCAGATGCCCTTTGGATCGCCCTGCGTACCGATGACCCCGATGCGCCCGATTATTCTCGTTTTGATGCCGTTAATGGGACCTGTCGGCAGTTAAAGCGTCTGGCAACGGATCTGATGTGCCCCGTGGAAACGCATCTTCTGACCGAACAGCACCGCTTTGATAGCCCTTCCCTTGCCCATCTCAGCCGTTATGTTTTTACTGACAGCCGCCCCCCCTATGACGGCGAGACCGCCGTAATCGTAACGGAGGCAAGAGATGTGACATTGGAGGCAGAGTATACCGCCGCGCAGATTCGTGATCTGCTGTATTGCGGTGAAGCACAGTGTCGTGATATCATGGTGGTAACCCATGATCTGGAGCGATACGGTTTTCTGCTGGAGGCAGCTTTTGCACGCTATGAGATTCCCTATTTTATGGATCTGCGGCGCAGTGTGCTGCATACAGCCGTGATGAAGCTGCCCATTGCATTGTTGCAGCTTGCCGAAAAAACCTCTACCGAGCATATTTTGCTGTACCTGAAAACGCAGCTTTCGCCTTTGCATCCGGCAGCAGCCGCCGATCTGGAAAATTATGCCTATACATGGGATATTGAGGGCACGCAGTGGGAGCAGCCGTTTGTTAAGGAAACCGACCCCAGCGGTATCATGGAGAAGATGCGGCAACAGATTATGGAGCCTGTGATGAAGCTGCGCCGTCCTGAGGCATCTACAGATGGAGCTGCCCTTTGTGCGGCATTGTATCAGTGTATGGATGAAGCTGGGATTCCCATGCGTGTGGGTGGACTTGCGGCGCATCTGCACGAGCAAGGAGATGTCAGCGGTGCCCGTGCGCTGCGTAAGCTCTGGAATCGGTTTACGGAGTTACTGGATACCATGTATACCGCGCTAAAAGGGGATACCATCACCTTTTTGCAGTTCAGCGATTTGCTATCTACCGTTCTGCGCCAGAATCAGATACCGATTCCGCCCCAGACGCTGGACGCCGTAACGGTACAGACTGCCGCTGCCGCCCGATACGATGCACCGAAAATTGTGTTTGTACTTGGGGCCATTGAGGGCGAATTCCCTGCCAATATTTCCACAGGCGGCTTGTTCAGCGAAAACGAACGCACCTTGCTGGAGCAGCAGGGCGTGCATCTTGCCCGTTCTGTGCGTGATTTATGCGCCGATGAACGCCTGATCGTCTATAAGACACTTTCTGCGCCGTCCCATCGGCTGTATCTGTCCTATCCCCTTGCAGAGGAAAACGGCAAACGCCTGCTGCCTGCTGCCGTACTTGGGCAGATCCGACAGCTTTTGCCGAAGCGTACCATGCAGTATGCAGACCGTATGGGTGCAGCGTTTTATGTCACCACAAAGAGTGCCGCATATTATAGCTTTGTGCAGGATTATCTCCTTGACCGTACCGAATCCGAAACAGTAAGAGCCATGCTTGACCAGAATCCCGAGGACAAGCTTCGCATGGAGCGTCTGCGCCGTGCTACCGACCCTGCCCGTCTGCGTGTTAGCGACCCACAAAAAATGCTGGAATTGACAGGCAGTGTCATGAGGCTTTCCGCCACCAAAATCGAAAACCTGGTGGAATGCCCCTTCAAGGCCTTTTGCACAAACGGTCTGCGGCTGTATGTGCGCCGTAAAAACGATTTCAATTCCCTGTCCGTAGGCAATCTGGTACATTATTGCATGGAGCGTCTGTTTACCGAGTATCCCACCCGTGAGGAGTTTTTGGCACTTTCAACTGATGGGCTCCGACATCATGCCGAAGTTTGTGCAGACGATTTTCTCCGCAAAGAGATGGGCGGTGCTGCAAACCGCAGTGCAAGATTTATGCAGAACTACCATGCCGTTACCGGAAAAATGCTTTCTCTGTTGCAGCATACACAAGCTGAGATGGCACAGTCCGCTTTTTCACCCCATGCCTGCGAGTTGGTCATCGGCAAACTTGGCGAGGAACAGGGCACAGCACCCTTTACCCTGCGGCTTTCCAACGGTATGATGATCTATCTCAACGGCAAGGTTGACCGCGTAGACCTCTGCGAGGAAAACGGACAAACCTATTTGCGCGTGGTGGATTACAAAACAGGCACGAAGCGGTATCATCCTGCCGATTTATACTACGGTCTGAATTTGCAGATGCTGCTATATCTGTTTGCACTGCTGGATGACAATGCGCATTATCCGCAGGTGCAGCCTGCCGGTGTATTGTATATGCCATCGGGTGCGCCCACTGCTGACCGCAGTCGCGATGATATGCAATCCGTTGCGGAATATTTCAACAGTCATTTCCGAATGAGCGGTACCGTGCTTTGCGACCGCGGTGTGCTTAGCGCTATGGAGCAGAATGTTGCAGGTGTGTATATTCCTGCAAAGCTTGCTACTAATGATACAGGCAACGGTACGCCGCTGCTGACGGAGGATTCACAGGTATTTACGCAATCGCAGTTGCAAAATCTGCGCAGGTATATTGAGGATATCATCAAAACTGCCGCGGAGAGCTATTTGCAGGGTGAGGTAGCACCCTCTCCCATGCAGCCGAAAAGTAATATTCCCTTTTATACCGATGCCTGCCGCTATTGTGATTTTACGGGTATCTGCGGCGCCGGCATTACCGATGCAATCATACCGCGCTATCCTGAAAGTGAAAAAACCGTGCTTGCCGCCATGGAGGATATCATGAACGGTACAGCAGCCCACCGAGAGGAGGATGCAACATGAGCTGGACCCCCCAACAGGAAGCCGCGATTCTTGCCAGAGGCGCATCCCTTGTGGTTAGTGCCGCAGCAGGCAGCGGTAAAACCTCTGTACTGGTTGAGCGTCTGATCCGTCTGCTTGCGGATGAGGAACACCCCACCCCTGCCGAGCGCGTGGTGGTTGTGACATTTACCAATGATGCGGCGGCAGAGGTGCGGCAGCGTCTGGATCTGGCACTGTCCGCAAAGCTGGAATCCGCAATGGGCAATGTATGGCTGCGCCGTCAGCAGACCATGCTGCAAAGTGCAAAAATATCCACAATCCATAGCTTTTGCTTTGATTTGCTCCGCGAGCATTTTTCGCAGCTTGGGATTACGCCGGGCTTCCGCGTCATGGAGGCAAGCGAGGAGGACGGTATGCGTGCCGATTGCATGAATGCCGCCATTGAACAATTCTATGCCGATGCGGAATGTGATGCAGCGGCGGCAGAGGATAAGGCATTGCTGCTGGATGCGTTCTGCGATAAGAATGACCAAAATCTGGACAGTATGCTGCTTGCCATTTACCGGGATGTAGAGTCGGTGCCCTTTGGCATTATGCTGCTGAACGATGCAGCACAGAAAATCGAACGCGGCCAGTTTCAGCAGGCAGCATTGGAATGTATCCGTACCAGTCTGACGGACATCCGTGCCATGTATCACAAGGCACTCCATGCTGCCGAAGTTTTGGAGAACGAGAAGCTCACCGCCTTGCTGCAAACGGAATCGTGCTATGCGGAGGATGCATTTTCTGCGTTGGAGCGTCAGGATCTGACCGCGCTTGCCGATGCCCTTTGTGGGGTATCCTTCGGGCGTATGGTGCCTGTCAGGAAAAAGGGTGTTGGCATAGATGAAGCCAAAGCGGTGGTATCTGCCATGCGCAGTACCGCGAAGCAGCAGCTTGAAAATCTGGAAAAATGGTCACTGCCGTTGCGTTTTGCTTCAGAAGATCTGCCGCGGCACAATGCGCTGCTGATGGCGATGTATCGGTTGCTGTGCCGTTTTGACACGATTCTATGGGAGGAAAAGGTCGCGCGCAGTGTGGTTGGCTTTGCTGATGCCATGAAGCTTGCATTGCAGTTGCTCGCCCGGCAGGAGGCGGACGGTACTCTGATGAAGACGCCCCTTGCAGAGTCGCTTTCGCAGCAGTATGACATCATCATGATTGATGAATTCCAGGACGCCGACAACCAACAGGATCTGATTTTCCGTATGCTTTCCAAGGGCGGCAACGCAGAGCATTATGGCAGCAATCTGTTTGTGGTGGGTGACAGCAAGCAGTGTATTTACCGCTTTCGTGCGGCAAATCCTGCGAATTTTATGCGTGCCATGGAGGAATCTGTTTCGTATAATACGCCCATGCTCACTGAGAACACTTGCATTTATCTGAACCGCAATTTCCGCAGTGATACCGCCGTGATTGATTGCGTGAATCATGTGTTTTCCTTGCTGATGACCAAAACGGTCGGTGAGATCGCTTATACCGATGCGGAGGCGTTGGTGCAGGGCGCGGAGTATCCACCGGCTGACCGTTCCGTAGAGCTGCTGATGCTGAAAACGGTTGACCGGCAGTGCCGTGAAGAAGAAGCCGTTGCAAAGCGGATCCGGCAGCATCTGGAGCAGGGAACACCGGTCAAAGACCGTGACGGCACGCTGCGACCCTGTCAGCCCAAGGATTTTCTGATTTTGCTGCGTACCAATACGCGCATGACCCGCTTTGCGGATGCTCTTGTGGCAGAGCAAGTGCCCGTCAGTGCCGTGGAATCGAAAAGCTATCTGCAATCGCCTGAGATCACGCTGCTGCTTGAGATTTTGCGGGCAGTGGATAATCCTTTGCTGGATGTTTCGATGGCGGCGGCAATGCTCTCGCCCATGATGGGCTTTACCACCGATGATCTTATCACCGTGCGCCTTGCTGACCGTAATCACAGCCTGTTTCAGGGCTTGCGCAAAATCGCAGATGCGCCCCAAAGCTATGATGGGGCATTTGTGCAGCGCTGCAGCGATTATCTCGCATTTCTGGAATCGATGCGCCTGTATTCTGCAGTGGAAACGCCAGAACAACTCATCCGCCGTCTGTATCACCGCACCGATTTTCTCGGCATGATGCAGCTCAGTGGTGACGGTGCCAAGAAGAAAGCCAATCTGCGCGCACTGCTTTCCTATGCCCGTGCATTTGAAACAAATCGCGGTGGTGGATTATCCGCCTTTTTGCGCTATCTGGATGCCATTCTCCGCCGCAAAAGTGATCTGGATGGCGGCGGCGTGCTGGCAGGTACTGCCAATGTGGTCAGCATCAAAACCATTCATAAATCCAAGGGTCTGGAAGCACCCTTTGTCATTCTTGCCCACTCCGATACTTCTTTCACCAACCGCAACGAGAGCGATTCGCCGTACTGTTATCATGGCGATATGGGCTTTGGATTCTGCCTGCGTGATCAGAAGCAATACACCATTGGCAAAACGCTGCCCTATGAAGCCATCGCCGCACAGAACCGGAAGGAATCCCTCAGCGAGGAAATGCGTCTGCTGTATGTGGCACTCACCCGTGCCAGAGAACGGCTGATTATGCCCATCGCATACGGGAAATCTGTCGCCGATCGCGCCGCGACCTTTGCGGTTATGCAGGAATCCTTTGGGGGGCAGACCGACATGCTGACTGGCTTTGCAGGCTGTATGCGTGATTGGCTGCTCATGGCGTTCATCCGCCACCCGAACTGCGATGATTTGCGTGATATGCTTGGCGTGGATTGCTCTGTTGACCGTACCATGGCACCGCTTTCTGTCAGTGTGGTAGATGGCGATGATGTGCTTGCCGATTCGCTGGCAGTGGCAGAGGAGAAAACGGAGCAGTATGACGCGGAGCTGCTTGCCGAACTGCAAAAACGCTGTGCATGGCACTATGATTCGCCTACGGTGGGATTGACGGCAAAATACGGTGTTTCGGAACTGGTGAAAGCCGAGGAATTTTCTGCGCCTTTACGCCGCCCGTTGTTTACCCGTGACCGTCACGGATTAAGCGGTGCCGAGCGCGGTACAGCGCTGCATACTTTTATGGAATACGTCGATTTTCCCTCTGCTGCCAACGATTTGGAAGCGGAGATCACGGCATTGGAACAGCGTGGCAAGTTGACTGCACAGCAAGCAAAGGCTGTACGCGCTTCGGATATTGCTGCGTTTTTCAAATCGGATTTGTACAAGCGCATTGCTGCTTCCGCATCGGTGCAGCGTGAACGCAAATTTACGGTTGCGCTTGCCGATTTGCAGCTTTGCGACAGTCTGGCTTCCATTGGTGAGCAATATGCAGGCACCGACGGTCTGTTGATCGGTATCATGGATCTGGTATTCACCGAGGACGACGGCTATGTGCTTGTGGATTACAAAACCGACCGTAACGTCACCGCAGAGATGTTACTGGAGCGTTACAGTGAGCAGTTGCGTCTGTATGCCGCTGCATTGGCATTGCTGACCGGCAAGCCTGTGAAAGATTGCTGCATTTATTCGCTGAGCCTGCAAAAAACCGTTCCTGTGACTGTATCATTTCCAATGCAGCAATGCATCAACACCTAACGATCAAAAAAGACGCTTCTGAGGGTGATCTCAAAAGCGTCTTTTCGATTTTGTAAATCGGCAGTGGATATGCTATCGGTCGATAAACCGCTGCGCGTAGGCGCAACGGCGGCACAATTCCTCAGCAGCGACACGGCGCGAAAAGCCCTCATGAATTGCCACAGCTCTGGGTGATGACAGAATTTCAGCAAGGGGCTGTGTCAGCACATTGCCGAGGGTAATATCCCCTTCGCTGTCAAGGCAGCAGGGAACCACGCTGCCATCACAGAGAATACCGAAATGATCACGCATTCCGTAGCAGAAAAAATGCGTGCCCTGCACTGCAGCCGATCGATCCGGCCAGGCAAAGCGTTCGCCCCACTCCAAATGCAACTTCGGGCGGATACGGTAACCGCGGGTGTTTTCTTTCCAGTCACCCGTCAGTTTTCCCTGCAGATACGCAAGAATGATCGCATTTCTGCCGTTGTCGCAGCCCTTGTTCCAAAGCCGCAGCGATACGATCACATCGGCTGCAGTAGCAATTTCGGCAAACTGTATCACGCCGTCAAGATACCGAAAAAAGTCCGCCTCAGATCCGTCCTCAAAGCTGTGAAGCGATACACTGACCTTATACAATCCTGCAGCAAGCAGTGCCTGCCCGTGCTCTGGCAGCAAGGTGCCGTTGGTGGTAATTGCCGAGTGAAACCCTTCGGCTCTGGCGAGGGATAAAAAATCGGGTAGCAACGGGTGGGTCAGCGGCTCACCCATTAAGTGGTAGTAGAGGTATTCGGTTTTGCCTTTCAGTTCGCTGATGATATGCGAAAAGGTCTGCATATCCATGCGCATGGGTGCGCGGTGATGCCCGTGACAGAACGAACAGTGCATATTGCAGATATTTGTGATTTCAACATAAACACGTGTATACATTGCGGTTACAATGTACTGACAACGCTTGCGGTAATCGTAGCATCCGAACTGTCTTTCGTTTTGTCATCAAACATATTCTTGCTGATCATGTAGGCTGCAAAGCAGGAGAGAAAACAGATCAGCCAGATGAATACCAGCATACTTGCGCGGAACACAACAGCCGGACGGCGGCGGCGACGCTTTTTGTTTGCGGTCTTTTTACGGATCGGCTCACTGGCCGATGGGCTCTGATTCTGTGCCATAACGGGGACGCTCCTTTCCGCAGTATGCACTGCGCAAAATTCCATATTACTATTATAGAGGAAATGTGGCAGTTTTGCAAGTGATTTTGCAGTTTTTTTCATGCAAACCCAAAAAAATTCGCAAAACCTATTGTTGTATTAGAATAATTGTGCTATAATAAGAACAGAGTACACATTTTGTGATGGGAGGTTGCTGACCGTGAAGCAAGTTGTCAAAGTTTTCATGCTGATTGCTATTTTCTGCACTGCTGTGATTTCCGTCCGTTATGCGATGGAGCTTTACCGCACCAAGTATCGTCCCCGCTACTTTACAGGCAATGCCTGCTGATGAATCATCACATCCGCAGAGTACATTATTCTTATTTTCAGAAAAGAGGAACTGCAAATGAACATTCGTTTTGAAAAGGCACCCACACTCAAACAGAAGCCTGCAGATGAAACCAAGCTGGGCTTCGGCAAAATTTTCACCGATTATATGTTCATTATGGACTACAAGACCGGTGAGGGATGGCACGATGCACGCATCGTACCCTATGGCAATCTGTCACTGAGCCCTGCTGCCCTGTGCCTGCACTACGGTCAGGAGGTTTTTGAGGGTATGAAGGCATATCGCCGTGCAGACGGTGGTATTCAGTTGTTCCGTCCTGAGGAGAACTTCAAGCGTCTCAACAGCTCCAACGAGCGTCTGGTTATTCCTGAGCTGCCCGTCGAGATGGCAATGGAGGGCTTGATGGAGCTGCTGAAGGTTGAAAAGGACTGGGTCCCTTCCGCCGAAGGTGCAGCACTGTACATCCGTCCTTTTATCATCGCGGTTGATCCTTTCTTAGGTGTGCGTCCCGGCGATGAGTATTTGTTCATCATCATTCTGTCGCCTTCCGGTGCGTACTATGCTTCCGGTCTGGATCCCGTTAAGATCTATGTGGAGTCTAAGTATGTCCGTGCAGTCCGCGGAGGTATGGGTTATACCAAAACCGGCGGTAACTATGCGGCATCCC
This sequence comes from Oscillospiraceae bacterium, assembly GCA_016295145.1. Lineage (GTDB taxonomy): Bacteria > Bacillota > Clostridia > Oscillospirales > Ruminococcaceae > Firm-04. The sequence continues at coordinate 15,834 of JAEDLR010000010.1, read as the reverse complement.
TGATCGGTCAGGACGAGGCACACAAAGAGGGCTATTCTCAGGTGCTGTGGCTGGATGGCGTTGAGCAGAAGTACATTGAGGAAGTCGGCGCGATGAACATCTTCTTCATTGTTGACGGTGAAGTCATCACACCTGCATTGCAGGGTTCGATTCTGCCCGGTATCACCAGAAAGTCTGTTATCGAACTGTGCAAGAGCTGGGGCATGAAGGTGACCGAGCGTCGCATCTCCATTGCAGAGATTGCTGAAGCATATGATGCAGGCAAGTTGGATGAGGTATTTGGTACTGGTACCGCCGCTGTGATTTCTCCTGTCGGTCACCTGAAGTACGGTGATAAGATTATGGAGATCAATGATAACAAGATCGGTGCTGTTTCCCAGAAGATCTACGATACCATGACCGGTATGCAATGGGGCAAAATTGCTGACCAGTTTGGCTGGATTGTTCCCGTAGAGTAATCTACGAAAACCAGCAGAAGGCGCGTGCCTGGCATAAGCCAATGTGCCGAAAGAAACGCAAATCATGCCCATATCCTTGGACTGGATAGTGACAAGGAACGATTTGTCGCAAAGAACGGTGTGACCCGAAGGTCACACCGTTTTTCTGTGGTGGTCGGCTGCTTTGTGGTAACGATTTCTGAAAAAAAGGGGCACTTTCTCATCATGGTTATTCAACGGCTTTTGATCTTCCAATCGTTTGCAGCAAACAGGAACAGTATTATTCCCACTTGAAAAACCGGACCGAAATGCCCATACATATCATCGTAACTGCGATCATGATCACGATAGGAACCCACATATTGTCTATCGGTAAGCCGAGAAAAGCAGATTTCATCAGCCCTATGCCCTGGGTCAGCGGAAAAATGCCCACGATCTTCTGTATCACGGGCGGCATGACTTCAAAAGGAAGCGTAGCCCCCGAGAAAAACAGCATGGGGAAGTATAAGACAGAAGCGATGACGCCGGCACTTTTTGCGTTCTTGGCAACGCCGCCAACCGTCATTCCGATACTTAATGTTGAAACCATTGTCAGCAGCCAACAGCCCAGAAATGCTGTGAGAGAGCCTCTGATTCGCACATTCCAGATGAGCATCGTCACAGGGAAAAGCGTCATCATAGAAACGATACAGTACACAACATAAATCGAGAATTCAACAAGGAGCAACAGAAAGGGGCTTACAGGCGTTACCTGAAAGCGCTTTAATATCTTACGCTCTCTGTATTCTGCCACAACAAGGGGCAGCCCCATTAATCCGCCTGCGCATATACTGATTGTGCAAAGTGCGCCGAAGGATTGCTCAAGAAAAGTGTATTCCGCACCGTCTGCTGCAGGTTTGGTTCCGTAGAAAATTCCGAGAATGATCAGCACAACAAGCGGCATGATGACGGCGAAAATTATCATATTCATATTGCGGATATTGAGCTTTAATTCGTTTTTGAATAATGTCACAAATGATTTCATTCGTCAACCTCCTCGCCGGAAAGAGCAAGGTATGCGTCTTCAAATTTTTTGCAGCTGGCAGCGTTTTTTGCCTGCTCGACTGTGCCTTGAAAAACCGCTTTTCCTTGCCGAACAACACAGATTTCGTCGCAAAGGATTTCTACCTCATCCATAAAATGCGAGGTCAGTAAAATCGTCAATCCCTTGCTTTTCAGATCGGACAGAATCTTCCAAACAACTCTGCGCGCTTTTGCGTCAAGACCTGTTGTAAGCTCATCAAGAAATACCAGTTGCGGGTCGGGAATCAGCGCAAGTACGATAAAAAGCCGCTGCCTTTCACCGCCCGAAAGAGATTTTACGGCAGCATCCAGTTTATCGCCTATTCCGAAACGGTGGCAAAGTGCTTTCCAGTCGGAAGGATTCTTGTAAAGGCAGTCTGTTTCATCGCATAATTCGGATACTCTGATCTCTGGCTGATAGTCACACTCCTGAAACTGTACACCGACCTTCTGAAACAGATTCTTTCGATCTTTTCGAGGGTCGCTGCCAAAAATCGTAACCTTTCCGTTGTCGGGTGGTTTGGTGCCCAGAATACATTCGATCGCGGTGCTTTTTCCTGCACCGTTTGCTCCAAGTAATCCAAAAACTGCTCCTTTCCTTACCTGAAAGCTCAGATTGTCTACGGCGTTAAAACTGCCATACTTTTTTGTAAGGCTGTCTACGACGATTGCGTTCATATTGATTTTCTCCTTTGACGTGATAAAAGCATTATACCACCAAACAAAAGTCTGGTGGTATAGTGGAGGGTTTATTTTTTCACTTGTTTTATTTCTGCAATCATCGAGATGACTTCCAAGGTATTCTTTATCGCATTTTAAGGGAAACAATCAGCTTATCGCAGACAGAAACAATATCTTCGTCATGCTCGGGCGTGTTCAGTATCTCCAGAATATGATTCTCATCCATTCCGTTGTCATACTGATTGAGCATTCGCAAAATAGCTGATAAGGAATAATTTGCGCATCGTAATGCGCGAATGATTTTCAGACGGTTGATGTCATTTGAATCATACACCCGATAGCCGTTCTGCCTGCGCTCTCGTGTAGACGATGCCCTCCGGCATCGGTTGACAAAACAATATTTCGCATAATTTGACCGCTTCTCTTGCGTTTTCGGTTTCTTGCTGTGCAATTCTGATATACTCCTCAGCCAGTTCGATTGCTTCATCAAAACGGTATTCAGCCGACAGCTTTACAACTGCAATGATCCGTTCACGAAGCCCTGATTGCATAATTTCAATCTGGAGCGCTTTTCTTGCTAACTGAAACTGCTTGATATGCATATCATTGAATATGCGATAACCGTTTGCCTTTCGTTCAGGTTTCTGTATCAACCCCCACTCTTCATACATTCTTACGGTATTCGGGTGCAGTCCGATGATTTTTGCAATCTGGCTTGTGGAATATGTTGCAGTGGTTTGTTTCTGATTCATATGTACCTTAGATGATTGAAGTGCTTCAAGGGCAAACTTGAAGCACTTTTCTCTCAATGCATATCTGATTACGGCGATTTATCCAATTGACTCCTGTATCCATTTGAGCCATATATCCTGTGCCTCACCGATAGTTGCCTGCCTGCCGTTGCGCACAATAGGTGTCCGCAGAAGCTTTGGTTCTTCCAGTAATTTTTCAAACTGCGCATCGGGCAGCAAATACCGTACCAGTGCAGCATCGGGATGTTTTTCATCCACAAGCAGCATGATATCACCCACAGCCTGCACAACGCTTTCCAGTTCGCGGCGGCTCAGCCCCTTTTTGGGCAGATCTACCGACTGAAACCGAATGCCGCGTTCCTGAAAGAATCGCTCTGCTTTTTTGGTAGCAAAGCACTTGGATTTGCCAAAAATCTGAATATTCATATGCATTTCATGACTCCTTAATCCTGCAATGCGCGCCCGATGGTCGAATCTGGATAGCACGCGGCGTATTGTTCCAAAATCTTGCGCACCATATATTTGGCGTTTTTGCCGCCTTCGATTGCTACACAAAAAGCCACTTCAGGATCGTTGACAGGTGCATAGCCAATGACAAAGCTGTCAGTTCCACGGGGCGATTGCGGCGTACCGGTTTTAATGGCAACATCGAATCCCAGACTGCTGAGCGAGTATTCGGCAGGCATGGCAGAGGACGCAGCACCGATCATGCCTTGCTCAATGGCAGCGTAAACGCCATCATACTGTTGGGCGATGTTTGCCGCAATGACGGGCTCTGTTTGTGAGATCTGCTTTGTCATGGCGTTGTTCCACACCGAATCCACTAAGTGCGGCTGATAGCGCACGCCATCATTGGCAAGGGTACTTGCCACAACCGCCATTTGCAGGGGCGTGACCTGTACTTCTGACTGACCGATGGCAGCCTGGGTGATCTCACCTACATACCAGTCTATGCCCAGCTTCTCAAAGGTTTCAGGACAGGCGAGGTATCCGCCGCTGTCGCCGGATTCCAGCCCCAGCGGCGCACCCAGTCCGAACTGTTTTTCATAGTCAACCAGTCGGTCGATGCCAAGCTTCAGACCGACCTCATAGAAAAAGATGTTGCACGATACACGAATGGCACGGGATACTGAAATATACTGATGATTGCCTGTACAGTGATAGGTGGTATCAATATAATGAAAGTCGCGGTTGCAGTAAAAGCTGCTGTTGGCATTGATGATGCCGCTGTTCAGCCCTGCTGTTGCGGTAATGGTTTTAAAGGTGGAACCGGGACGGTACAGACCGTCGGTAGCGCGGTTTACCAAGGGCTGATTTGCCGTTTGCACGACGGCATTGTAATCTTCCATGAGCGCGGTCAGATCATAGGTGGGGGCGGTTGCCATACCCAGCACGGCATTGTCTTTCGGATCCAGCACCACGGCAGCACCGCAATAGACATCCCTGCATTCCGCATCACTGTTTCGCAGGTAGGTGCAAAAATCTTCAAGGGTATCTTGTAACCCCGTCTGAAAATCATTGCTGAGCGTCAGTTGAATGGTATTGCCACCGATTGGCTCCTTGGTAACGGTCACATCGGAGACCTCACCGTTTATCAGGGTGATCTGCTTTGTGCCGTTGATGCCGCGCAGCAGCGATTCATAGGCAGATTCCAGACCGCTTTTGCCCACCAGATCAGAAAGGCGGTAGTCGTCGTGACCGTTTTTCAGCAGCGTTTCATATTCCTCTCTGCTAAAGATCGGGCCAACATAGCCAATCTCGTGGGGCAATACATCGCCGCGATCCACGGTGCGAATGGCTTCCTCAATGATGCCGACACCCGTTAGTACCAATCGCAGTTCTTTGATGCGTGTGACGATGGCAATATCCACATCGTTCGCAAGATAGAATACATTGGACATGGAGAAATCACGCAGTAGCATCTCATAGCGGATCCCTGCCAGAATTCGTTGCTGTTCAGGAGTGTATGCTTCGGCGATATGGTAATCCTCGATCAACTTATCCATGCAGTTTTCGGCATTTGCGTAGTCGTTGAGATTGAGGTTGCTTTTCAGCTTTGCGACAGCAGCATCATTGCCGGGCAGAAAATGGTACGGTGCTGTTTTGGTGATGGGCAGCGTGTCATTCCATTCGCAGTCGGCTTTCTGCAAGATATCAACGGTCTCCAGCAGAATGCGGTTACCCTCAGCGTGGTCGGCAGGGAAATATGCTTTTTCCACAATCAGGTTATAGCCGGTTTTGTTGGAAACGATTGTTTCACCGTTGCTATCCACGATTTTACCGCGTGTCGCACTCATCACCTGCGTATATACCGAGGTATTCACCTTTTGCACAGAGGAATCCTCCTCTGTCAGCAACTGTATGCGCAGCAGGCGATAGATGCCAAGGCCTGTTGCAACGAGTATCAGCAGAACCAGAAACCCATTGCGGATCAACTGTGATAGCTGACGAAACATTTCTTTCATGGAATCAGTCTCCTTGGGGTGGGGGAGCGATCAGTTCTGAGCATTCAGCAGGCTTTCCAGTTTTTCGTCACGGAACATATCCGCCAGTACGATGTCATTGTAGGCGTCCTCAAAATCATCTCCCAGCGAGAGGGGAGTCTGTGCGCCGGTTTTCATGTTCTTGAGCTTCGCCTGCTTGGTTGCCAGTTCATCGGAGCCAAGCACCAACAGATAGTCTGCCCCAAGCTTATCAGCATATTTCATCTGCGCCTTGAAAGTACGGTTTGCAAGATCAAATTCAACGCGGCTTCCACTTCTGCGCAGCGTATTGGCAAGGCGCATGGCTTCGGGCCTTGCAGCGTCGTCCATTGGCGCGATATACAACTCGCAACGGGAGGGCTCCAGAAACGCGCAGCCCTGACTCTCCATGGTCAGGATCAGACGCTCCAGACCCATGCCAAAGCCCAGTGCAGGTACTGCCTGACCGCCCAACTGCTCAATCAGACCGTCATATCTGCCACCTGCGCAAACGGCACCTTGCGCACCGATATCGGTGGTGATGAATTCAAAAACGGTTTTGGTGTAATAATCCAGACCGCGCACAATGGTAGGGTCGATGGTATAGGCAATCTGCATAGCATCCAGTGCGCTGCGGAAAGTTGCAAAGTGCTGCTCGCATTCCTCGCAGAGATAATCGAGAATACTGGGTGCGCCTGTGGCGATTTCCTTACAGATGGGGCTTTTGCAATCAAGGATACGCATGGGGTTGCGTTCCAGTCGACCACGGCAGGTATCACAGAGCTTTTCTTTGGAATCGGCAAAAAATGCACGCAGTGCCTCAAAATACTTGGCACGGCATTTGGGGCAGCCAATGCTGTTGATGTGCAGAGCAATATTCTGCAAGCCAAGTGTATCCAGAATCTGCTTTGCCACCATGATGACTTCTGCGTCCGCATAGGGCGAGGCACTGCCTGCCATCTCGATGCCGAACTGGTGAAATTCGCGCAGTCTGCCCTTCTGTGGACGCTCGTGGCGGAAGCAGGACAGCACATAGAATACTTTCTGGGGCAGAGCCTCAGCGAGCATACCGTTTTGCAGCATTGCGCGAATGGTACCTGCCGTACCCTCAGGACGCAGCGTAAATACGGTTTCTTTGGCGGTTACGGAGTACATTTCCTTCTGCACGACATCGGTGGTTTCGCCCACAGAACGGTGAAACAGTTCCGTGGTTTCAAAGGTGGGTACACGAATCTCGGAAAAGCCGAAGCACTCGGCGGTTTCCTTTACGACTTTCTCGACGGTCAGCCATTTGTGGATGGTTTTGGGGGTCACATCTTCGGTTCCGATGGGCCGCTGAATATAGTTGGTTGCCATAATGATATCTTCCTTTCCGGTGGACGCAGCACGGTTGCGTTCCCTTGCATAGAAATTGCCCCTTTTTCTGCAAAGGGGCAATGGTCATTGGGTTGCCTGCTTACATAGGATTGCCGATTTCACGCCAATCCAGATCGCCTCGCTCCAGTGCGAGGATCAGTGCCTCTGCCGTTGCGATATTGGTTGCAACGGGCACGCTGTGTACATCGCACAAACGCAGCAAATTCATGTCGTTGGGGTCCGCCATTTTGGGATTGTTGGGGTCACGGAAGAACAGCAGCACATCGATTTCGTCGCAGGAAATACGCGCACAGATCTCCTGACCGCCGCCCTGGGCACCGCTGAGAAAACGCTTGACCGGCAATCCCGTTGCCTCGCTGACCTGTTTACCGGTGGTACCGGTGGCGCAAAGGGTATGGCGTGACAGCACGCCGGAATAGGCAGTACAAAACTGAATCATTAGTTCTTTTTTTGCGTCGTGGGCAATCAAGGCAATGGTCATGGTTGGGTCATTCCTTTCGTTACTGTATTGTTTGCGGGAAAAACGCGATACATAGAAATCAGCCGATCTTCACGGTCAGCGGCGCATTTTCGCCGCGCAGACGACGGGAGATGGCGTCAAATGCAGCAAGGCTGGGTGCGGTAGAGGGGATCGGTTCACCCTTGCCAGTGGAAATGACAAGATCGTAGTCATCGGGCACAACGCCGATTAGCTGCACACCGATGGTATCAATAATCTCGTCCAGGTCGCGGACAAGCTCTGCGCCGATGGCACGTTTGCTGACCTTGTTGATAATCAGACGCTGACGGCGGTTGCCACGGGAGTAGAACTCATCGGACATCATCTGGGCATCACGCACGCAGATGGGATCGGGTGTGGTAACGACCAGGATCAGGTTTGCCTGCTCAACGATATCAAAAACATGGTTGTTGATGCCAGCGCCGGTATCAATGATGATGTAGTCGTAATACTTACGAATGGAGCGGCAGATCTCGGTGATCTGCTCAACGGTGACGGAGAGGAAGGGATCTTTGGGCGCACACAGCACAAACAGATTGCTGGCCATGGGCACGCGGGTGACAGCATCCAGTGCGGAGATCTTGCCTGCCAACACATCGCCGAGGTCATGTTTGATCTGACCTGTCATACCGAAGATAATATCGATGCAACGCAGACCGAAGTCCAGCTCGATGATAAGAGTACGGCTGCCCTGTTTTGCAAGGGTATAGCCGATGCCGGCGCAGATGGAGGATTTACCGGTACCGCCTTTTCCAGAGGTTACGGCGATCATTTTTGACATAAAGATTGCTCCTTTCAGGACGCTGTGGGCTAGGAAACGCAGGCGTCCTCTCCGCAGATTAACGGAGAAATAGCATGATGATTGATATATCCAATGCAGCACGCTGAACGCATCATACAAACTGCACACGAATACCTTATTACATTATACCACAAATATCGGATTTGTCAAATCCCTTTTGAAAAAAATCCGAAACTTTGTGAATGTGTTCAACTTTTGATTCGCTTGTTTGTGCAACATGACGAATCAGGCGGTGGTTGTTTCCGATGTGGTTGTAGTAGTTTTCTGCGTGCCCGTGCGTGTTACAGCACCTTCGGTGTTGACAGGGGGCGTTTCAATCTCGATGGTGTTGATCGCCTCGCGGAATCCGGCACGGTATTGCATGAAGTTTTTCGCCTTGCTCTTGCAGGTGATGACGTATGCCACATCGTGGTGCAGCATAATGCAGACCATTGCCTGCAGATCCTGTTTTTTATCTTCTCCGACCAATGCGTAGGTGAATTCCAACAGTACTACTTCGGTGCCGTTGATCGTTTCCTTGGCTTCATTCAGCAGCAGATAATTGTCAGCGGTCTGTTCGTAGATTTCCTTGACTTTGGCTGCATAGTTATCCAACCGCTCGCCGGAAATGGCAATGGGGTCATCGGTAATGATGATGGACGCATCATTACAAATATAGTATTCTTCATAGGCCGCAGATGAAGTTGCTGTGAAGCCTGCGGGAATCGTGATGTTGAAATACTCGGGCAGCGCTGTGGGAATCAGCACAATGCTCTCCTCAGCGGTGCTTTCCACTTCGTTGACAGAGGAAAGTGCGGGATTGGAAATGCAACCTGTGCATCCAAAACAGAACGCCACACACAGCGTCAAAGTGAATAAACGGCGCATAAACTAGCGCTCCTTTCCTATTGAAAAGCAGTGAAAACATCAAAGCCGATGCGGAAAGACTTTCGCATCGGCAGCGATGTGTGACCAGACCTGTAAGCCGGGTTCTGTCGGGTGCAATCATTTATCTAGCCCGTTCGTCGCCGAACGGATCGAGCCGCCTTTGTGCCTTGTCCACCGAGCAGATGTTATGACAAAACACACCAAATCAGCGTTGCATCGGGTAGGGTTTACATGGCAGTGTATTCTCACACACTCCGGTGGGCTCTTACCCCACCTTTCCACCATCACCGGCAGATGCCGGCAGTCTGTTTCTGTTGCACTTGCCCTAGAGTCGCCTCCGGCTGCTGTTAGCAGTTACCCTGCTCTGTGATGCCCGGACTTTCCTCGTCAGCTAAAGCGCCGCCGCGATTGCACAGTCTGCTCACCGAGTCATTTTATCATATTTTGCTTGTATTGTCAAGTATAATCGCGGCATCATTGACAAACCGACCGGAGAATCCATTCGGAATATGGCTGATACTTGCCAATAACAAAATTTTGTGCTATAATATTGCATATCATTTCAAACGGAGGAACCCTCTATGCTGGAAGCATTGCTGCAATTTGCTTTGAAACTCATGCCCAGACCCATCAAGAATCTGTTTTACCGTTATGAAAGCGGTTTGCGCTACTGCTACTACGGCGCATGGACAACCCTGCTCTCCATTCTTACAAAGCTTGTGGGCGAGTGGCTGTTCTCTCTGGGCGGCTATACAATGGAAATGGATATCCCCAACATGGTCAACACCACTGCCTCGTGGATCATTTGTGCGACATTTGCATTTGTGGTCAATAAAAAATATGTATTCATGAGCAAGACTGAAACCAAGGCTGCGTTGTTGCGGGAGATGACCGGCTTTTATGGTGCTCGTCTGGTATCCTTTTTCATGGAGCTTGGCATCATGTGGCTGACCGTAACCCGTTTCCACTGGAATTTTGCGTTGATGACCGTGCTGGTGCAGGTAATTATTCTGGTCTCCAACTATGTTTTTAGCAAGCTGGTGGTGTTTCGCAAAAAGGGGGATGCGGATCAGATGAAAAACAATAAAGATATTGTTGACCCCTCTTGATTTTTTGTATATTATTTGCTATAATATAGATCGTGATTAACACTTTATCAGAAAGGAACAGTGGAATATGAATCAAGCTGTTATTCTGGCAGGCGGTCAGGGCAAGCGTATGAAAGCCCCCATTCCGAAGCCGATGTTTCAAGTTCTGGGCGAGCCGATGCTTGCGTGGGTGCTGGGGGCCTGCGAGCAGGCTGCACTTTCACGCATATGCGTTGTAACAGGCTACGAGGCTAAGCAGATCGAGGATTATCTGGGTGATCGCTGCCGCACCGTGCTGCAGGCAGAGCGTCTGGGCACAGGTCATGCAGTGCAGCAATCCATTCCCTTTCTACAAGAGGATACCGACGGCAGCACACTGATACTTTGCGGCGATGCACCGTTTATCGACAGTGAAACCATTACGGACTCTCTGGCACGCCATGAAGCAGAAGGCAATGCTGTTACCGTGATTACCGCAAGCGTGGAAAATCCCTTTGGCTATGGCAGAATCCTGCGTTCCGGCAGCGGCATCGCAGGCATTGTAGAGGAAAAGGATGCCACCGACGAGCAGCGCAGCATCACCGAAATCAACTCGGGCTGCTACTGGTTCCGTACTGCTGATCTGATTACGCTGTTGGGCAAGCTGACCAACGATAATGCGCAGAATGAATACTATCTGACGGATACCATTGCCATCGCGCTGCGTGAAGGAATGCGTGCAGGTGCCTATTGCTCCCGGAATCCCGATGTGGTACTGGGTGCCAATGACCGTCAGGGTCTGCTGAAGCTGAATACCGCTGCAAGAATGGCAGTGATGCGTCAGCACATGGCAAACGGCGTGGGCTTTTCCTGCACAGATGGTATTATCATTGAGCGCAGTGTGAAGATCGGCGCTGGTACAGAGATCTTGCCCGGCACCATTCTGCGCGGCAATACCGTCATCGGTGAGAACTGCGTCATCGGCCCCAATTGCGTGATGGAGGATACCGTGGTTGGCGATGATGTACGGCTCAATACCGTGCAGGCATATCAATCGCGGATTGATGCCGGCGTGCAGATGGGTCCCTTTGTGCATATCCGTCCCAACAGCCATATTTGCAGCGGTGCAAAGATCGGCGACTTTGTGGAAATCAAGAATACCACCATCGGTGAAGATACTGCGATTGCACATCTTGCGTATCTGGGCGATAGCGATGTGGGCAAGGGCGTCAATATTGGTTGCGGCTGTGTGACAGTCAACTTTGACGGTGTGAAGAAATCCCGTTGCGTGATTGGTGACCATGCTTTCGTAGGATGCAATACCAATCTCATTGCGCCTGTGGAACTAGGCAAGCACGCCTATACTGCGGCAGGCACAACGGTCACTACCGATATCCCCGACTATGCGCTTGCCATTGATCGCGGCGTGCTGCATATCAAGGACGGATACAGCCTGCGGAAATTCGCAGTAAAGGGCAAGAAGGGCAGCAAGGATAACAAATGAGCAATATCTTTGATTTATTTAAGCAGATAGAATCTGCACGGCCTGCACCGGCAGGTCCTCCGCAGTGGATCATTGTGGGGTTGGGCAATCCCGGTGCGCAATATGCAAATACACGGCACAATGCAGGATTCATTACCATAGACGCTTTTGGGGCAAAATACGGCGCACAATGGAAAAAGCATCAGTTTCATGCGGTATGTACCGATGTGGAATGTGAGGGCATCCGCTGCCTGTTGATGAAGCCCGAAACTTTCATGAATCTCAGCGGGCAGGCGGTGCAGGAAGCCATGCAGTTTTATCATATTGATGCGGCGCATACATTAATATTGTACGATGATATCACCTTGCCGGTGGGCGGTTTGCGCATTCGCAAAAAGGGCAGTGACGGCGGCCACAACGGCATGAAGAACATCATCTACCGCAGCGGCGCGGATGACTTTCCGCGTATCCGCATTGGCATCGGCAACAAGCCGCACCCCGAGTACCCCCTTGCGGATTGGGTGCTGTCTGCGTTCAGCCGCGAAGAACTTGCCGTGCTTGCTGCATCGGCAGAGCGTGTGAAAGAAGCCATTCCGCTGATTCTACAGAACAAGGCTGATCTGGCAATGAGCCGTTACAACGGCAATCCTCCTGCTGCCAAGCCGCAGGCATAAACCCGTCCACCCCTCTTTTTTAGACAGAAAGACTGAGGAACCCATGCGTTTTTTCACTGAGGTTTGTGCATCGCTGCGCTCCGTGCAGGAGCTGCGTCGATGCCTGCAAAAGCATATTTCGCCGATCGCCTTTTCGGGCGTGGCGCATATTCACAGGGCGCAGATCCTGCTGACACTTTCGCAGGATGCGCCCGTTTTGGCTGTGGTCAATGATGAGGCTGCGGCCCGTTTGCTGTGCGAGGATATCAATTTCATGGCGGGGTGCCAGACTGCTAGACCGTACCCAGCCAAAGAGTTGAATTTTACCGAAATGACAGGTATTTCCCGTGAGTACGAGCAGCTTCGCATTGCAGCACTTTCGGCGGTGGCAAACGGCGATTGTCGGGTGCTGGTGGCATCTGCTGAGGCGGCATTGCAGTATACATTGCCGCCGGCTGTACTGAAAGAAGCCACTGTGACGCTGCAAAGCGGCAGCGAATACAGCCACGAAAACCTTGCCGCGTCACTGGTCAGTATGGGTTATGCACGCTGTGATCAGATTGACGCGCCCTGCCAGTTTTCGGTGCGTGGGGATATTTTCGATGTGTTCCCTGTGCAATCCGAGTTGCCAGTTCGCATTGAATTCTGGGGCGACGAGATCGACAGCATCGCCTATTTTGAACCGGAAAGCCAGCGCCGTACCGATGCCATGGACAGCATTTCCATTGCCCCTGCGGTGGAGGCGATCGGAGATTTGCAGCAGCTTGCCGAAAAAATCAAGGCACTGGCTGCCACCGTGCGCGGCAAACAGGCGGCGATTGTCAAGGAGAGTCTGCTTGCTGATGCCGAAAAGCTGCAAAACGGCGTGCGGATCCCCCATATTGACAAGTATTTTCCGATGCTGTACGATACACCTGCGACACTTTTCGACTATTGCCATGATATTACGGTGCTGTGCGAGGCACCAGCCCTTCTGGAAACAATGCGCGGCGTTTATCAGCGTGTTCATGAGGATATTCGTCTGATGCTGGAAAATGGTACCATTTGCCGCAAACTCAGTGAGTGTATTCTGGAGCCCACGGCATTCAATGCCCTGGCAGAAACCACAGGTCTGGTTTGCATGAGTACCTTTTTCAGCGGTGCAAGTCTGTTCCGTTATCAAAAGCTGCTCAGCGAGGAAACGCTGCAAAATGCGCCTTGGGGCGGAAGCACCCGTATTCTTGCGGAGGACTTGCAGGAGCTGCTGGCACAGAACTACGCGGTGATGGTTTGCGGCGGTACCGAAAAAACACTGCCGATCCTGTTGGACGATCTGCGAAAGAGTGAGATACCCTGCGAAATCGCCAATGCAGATTCTATGCCGCAGGCAGGAAAGGTATTGCTTTGCGCCAGTGGACTGTCAGGCGGCTTTTCATATCCTATGGTGAAAGCTGCCTGTATTGCCCAGACCAAAGTGCAAAGTACGGTGCTGCGCAAGCGCCGCTTCAAAAGGGGGCAGGAGATCCGTGCCCTTTCGGAAATTGCCGAGGGCGATCTTGTGGTACATGCAAGCCACGGCATCGGACGGTTTATTGGCATTGAAAAGCTGGAGATGGAGGGCATTACCAAGGATTATATCGCCATCCAGTACGCAGGCACTGACAGTCTGTATGTGCCGGTTACGCAGTTGGATCAGGTATCACGCTACATTGGCGGAAAGGACGATAATACCGTCAAGCTGAACAAGCTCAGCTCACCTGAGTGGCAGAAAACACGGAGCAATGTCAAAAAAGCGGTTAAGGATATGGCGGCGCAGCTCATCAAGCTGTATGCGGCAAGAGAGAAGGCGCAAGGCTTCCGCTTTGACCCTGATGATACCTTGCAGCGCGAGTTCGAAGAACGCTTCCCCTATGCGGAAACCGATGACCAGCTGCGCAGTATTGCCGAGATCAAACGGGATATGGAGCGTGAACGCCCCATGGATCGTCTGCTGTGCGGTGATGTGGGTTTTGGCAAAACAGAAGTCGCATTCCGTGCGGCACTGAAATGCGTGCTTTCGGGCAAGCAGTGTGCGATTCTGGCACCGACCACCGTACTTGCATATCAGCATTATACCACGGCGCTGCGCCGGTTTGAAAGCATTCCCCTGAACATTGAGCTTCTCTCCCGATTCCGCACGAAAAAACAGCAGAATGAGGTGCTGAAAAAGCTTGAAAGCGGTCAGGTGGATATTATCATCGGTACGCATCGCTTAGTACAAAAGGATGTGAAGTTTGCGGCACTGGGCCTTGCCATTGTGGATGAAGAGCAACGGTTTGGCGTGGCGCACAAGGAACGCTTCAAGGAGGCGTTTCACGGCATTGATATGCTGACGCTCTCCGCAACGCCCATTCCCCGCACGCTGAATATGGCACTGTCGGGTATTCGCGATATGAGCGTGCTGGAAGAACCGCCCCAAGATCGTTATCCCGTGCAGAGTTATGTGGTGGAATACAGTGACGGCATCGTGGCACAGGCAATACAGCGTGAACTGAAGCGCGGCGGACAGGTGTACTATCTGCATAACCGCGTGGATTCCATTCAGCGATGTGCCGCAAAGCTGCAAGAGATGGTTCCCGATGCCCGTATCGCCTATGCCCACGGCAAGATGAATGAACAGGAAATCAGCGAGATATGGCGGCAGCTAATGGAACATGAGATTGATATACTGGTTTGCACTACTATTATAGAAACGGGTGTGGATGTGCCCAATGCCAATACGCTGATTCTGGAAAACGCTGACCGCTTCGGTCTGTCACAGTTGTACCAACTGCGCGGCAGAGTGGGTAGAAGCAATCGCAGAGCGTATGCATACTTCACCTATGAGAAGAATAAATCGCTCAACGAGATCGCCGAAAAGCGACTGGAGGCGATTCGCGAGTTTACGCAGTTCGGCAGTGGCTTCCGTATTGCTATGCGCGATCTGGAATTGCGCGGCGCAGGCAGTATTTTGGGCGGTCAGCAGCATGGACAGATGGAACAGGTTGGCTATGAGATGTATATGCGTATGCTCAATGAGGCAATTGCAGAGGAAAAAGGCGAGGTGCCGCCTACACCGCCTGTCTGCTCCATAGATATCCAGATGGAGGCACATATTCCGGAGCAATACATTGAGAGCATGACCTCCCGTCTGGAAATCTACCGCAGAGTCGCGTTGATTCAGACAGAGACGGACAAAATGGATATGGTGGATGAACTGATCGACCGTTTCG
The DNA here is from genome assembly GCA_016295145.1 of Oscillospiraceae bacterium. Classification (GTDB taxonomy): domain Bacteria; phylum Bacillota; class Clostridia; order Oscillospirales; family Ruminococcaceae; genus Firm-04. The sequence continues at coordinate 462 of JAEDLR010000010.1, read as the reverse complement.
GTGAGCCGCCCAAATCTATGATGGGACTGTTGGACGCGGCACTGCTGCGCAACACGGCAGGGCAGTTGGGCATCCGCGAGATATCGCAGAAGCGGGGGGCATTGTTCTTCTATATGCCGTCGCCCACTGCGCCGCAGATCTCTGCAATGATGCAACAGTATTACGACCGCATTGCCTTTAATGACCGCGAAGTGCCATACTTTATCGCTGTGCGGTTGAAAAATGGCGAGCGTGCCATCACACTGATGAAGGATGTTTTGTCGATTCTTGCGAAAAATGCAACGAAATTGCAGGAAAATTAACGAAAAACGGTTGAAATTTGTTTGGCATAACAAAAACCAGGCGCAATATTCATTCATCTTTGTGCATAATGTGAATAGCTTTTTTTTGCGAATAATGCTATAATAAAGCCATGAATTTAGTGTCCTGCTTTGTGGGCACAGTACTATGGAGGATGAATAC
>JAEDLR010000067.1 GCA_016295145.1 Oscillospiraceae bacterium | reverse complement strand
CCGCTCCTCGCGGGCGACTTGTTTAGTTTACCACATCTTCCGCTAAATGTCAAGGGGTTTGCAAGCCAAACAAATCTGTTTTTTTCTGCGCATTTTTGGCTATTTTGACATTGTCGTTTCCGCATCCCCCAAAATCGCCGTAAATACGTTTATTCCACCCTCGCTGGATACGCGCATTTCACCGTTATGAAGCTGTGCGATCGCCGACGCAATACACAACCCTAAACCATAGCCGCCGGATTCTCTGGCGCGGGAAGCATCTACGCGATAGAAACGGTCAAAAATCTTTTTCTGCTGCTCGACGGTCAGCGTCTCGCCGGTATTGGAAACAATGATTTGCAATTGCATTTTGCCTGTACGGTTCATCACCAGATGCACGCTGCCCCCTTGTGGTGTGTAACGCATGGCATTGTCCAGAAGCACTTCGGTCATGCGGCGTATCTTCGCCCAGTCACCAGAATACACCATATTCTCTGTCACGGCATACTCAAAAATCTGCCCTCGCTCAAAGAATTCGCTCTCCCACTCCATGCAAAGGCCTTCCATTTCGTCGCTGATGCGCAATGGCTGCAAATCCAGTTTGATCTCGCCCGCATCAGCCTTTGCTATAAAAAGCAAATCCGCAACCAGCCCCGACATTCGCTTGGTTTCTCCGCTGATGCTGTCCAGCCATTTGCTCTGGCTGCCGACTGTCGCTTCAGGATTTGATAACACGGCATCGGTATTTGTCCCGATGACCGTAAGAGGCGTTTTCAGCTCATGGGTAGCATCCGATACAAAATCGTTTTGCTTTTGCCACGCATCGGCAATGGGTTTGGTCATAATATGTGAAAGCATCATGCTGACTGCAAACGAAAGCACCGCTGCGAGCACAATGAATACAATAATGTATCCGCGGAAGTTTTGCCAGAGAGCGCCACCGCCGTTTTCTGTAATGGCGATCTGCCGTTCCCCCGTTGCCGTTATCCTTAAGAGATAGCGAAACTCCATCCCGTCCACCGTGACGGTATCCATGTGATCGGCAGGCGATTCTTTTACCGCTTCTGCAATTTTGTTTGCCGTTTCTTCGGAAAGTGCCAGACGCCCCAAGCGCAGCTCCGTCACTGTGCCATCCTCCGCTGCGCGAATGGCTGCTGCCCCAAGGGTCGGTTCAAACAGTTCGCTCGCCGTTTCTGCAGTATCAAATTGCATGATGATTCGCTGCAATGCCATCGCAGAATCGTTGCTCCGGCTCTGATAATATACCCACACGCCGGCACAGAGCGTCACGAACAGCAGCAACAGCAGGCCCCATGTAATCAGCAAAAAGCGAAGTCTCAGTTTCTTCTCCATAATGTCACCTCAATCCGATGGAATCTTGCAGTCGATACATCTATACTACACTATTATATACATTTTTCCCCTCCGAAGAAAGTGATTTTTTGAATTTCATCTATTTCAACCATATTCACGCAAAAAGTAATTCAAATTTCGGTATTCTGCCCCTTTTCAAATCCCACGATTTGTGGTATAATAATTTCTATATATGCGAAATCAGTCGTGTGCAGGATTGAATGCACGTCATTTTATGTATGGAGGATTACCCTATGTCGAACAAAGAACAGAATCTTTACGAACTCTGGTGCAAGAACGCACGGGACGATGCTGATCTGGTTGCCGAATTGGAATCCATTGCAGGCAACGATGAGGCAATCTGCGAGCGTTTCTATCAGGACCTTGCTTTTGGTACCGGCGGTCTGCGTGGTGTCATCGGTGCAGGTACCGCCCGCATGAACATTTACACTGTACGCCGCGCAACCCAGGGCTTCTGCAACTATCTCAATGCCGATTGCAAAAACCCTTCTGTTGCCATCGCTTATGACAGCCGCATCAAATCCGATGTATTTGCCAAGGCTGCTGCCGAGGTTTTTGCTGCAAATGGCGTTCAGGTACACATTTACAGCGAGCTGATGCCCACCCCCTGCTGTTCTTACGCAGTGCGCGCTCTTGGTTGCAGCGGCGGCGTTGTAGTCACGGCAAGTCATAATCCTTCGAAGTACAACGGCTACAAGGTTTATGGCGAGGATGGCTGCCAGATCACCCTTGCCGTTGCAGAAGCCATCATCAGCTGTATTCACTCGGTAGATCTGTTCAACGATGTCAAACACATGGCATATGACGAAGCAGTTGCCGCAGATCTGATCCAGACCATTCCCCAGAGCCTGATTGATTCCTACTATGATGAAGTCCGCAAGCAGGGCATTCATACCGATGTGTGCAAAACCAGCGGTCTGAAGCTTGTATATACGCCCCTGAACGGTACCGGCAACAAGCCCGTCCGTGAGGTGCTGCGCAGCATCGGTATTACCGATGTGACAGTTGTGCCCGAGCAGGAAATGCCTGACGGCAACTTCACCACCTGCCCTTACCCGAACCCCGAAATCCGAGAAGCACTGGAGTACGGTCTGCGTCTTTGCGATAAGGTACAGCCGGATCTGCTGCTTGCCACTGACCCCGATGCTGACCGTGTGGGCATTGCAGTACCCGATGGCAAGGGGGGCTATGCTCTGTTTACGGGCAACGAAGTCGGCGCGCTGCTGTTTGAGTATATCTGCGCGGAGCGTACCGCAATGGGCACTATGCCCAAGAATCCTGTGGCTGTCAAGACTATCGTTACTACCGATATTGTAAAGGCAATTGCCGAGCAGTACGGCGTGCAGTTAATTGATGTACTCACGGGCTTCAAGTTCATTGGCGAACAGATCGGTCTGCTGGAGCAGAAGGGCGAGGTGGAGCGCTATATCTTCGGTTTTGAGGAAAGCTACGGATATCTGGCAGGCTCCTATGTGCGCGATAAGGACGCTGTTGTCGCTTCCATGCTGATCGTGGAAATGGCTGCTTTCTACCGCACAAAGGGCATTTCACTGATGCAGGCAAGAGAGAATCTTTACAAGAAATACGGTGTATTCCGCCATACGCAGGAGAGCTTCACCTTTGAGGGTGTCAGCGGTATGCACAAGATGCAGGAAATCATGCAAAAGCTGCGTACCGAGGCGCCCACTGTAATCGGCGGTATGGAGGTCATTGAATCCGCCGACTACCTGACAGGCGTTGCCACCGATGCCAAATCCCACGCTACCCGTGCGCTGAATCTTCCGAAATCGGATGTGGTTGTGTTCTCCCTGCCCAATCACGCAAGCGTCATTGTGCGTCCCTCCGGCACGGAGCCGAAAATCAAGGCATACTACACCACCACTGCTGTCGATATGGACAGTGCTGTCACACTGGAAGCCGGTCTGCGCAAGGATATGCGCTCGCTGATTGAACAATAATTGTAAAGATTTTTCCGGAAATTTTGGCAAAGTGCGGTTTTTTGGCAGATCATATTGCACTTTGCCCCTGGATATGGTATAATACCTGTGCGATAATATCATAGCACTACTGTCTGAACGAAGATGTAGGATGGGCTGTTATGTGAATTTGCTATAATTCCAATGAAAAGGAGTGAAACAGCAATGAAGGAAGGCATTCATCCTCAGTGCGAAAAGACCACCATCACCTGCCACTGCGGCAATGTGATCGAGGTTCTGTCCACCAAGAAGGACATCAAGGTTGAAATCTGCTCCAAGTGCCACCCGTTCTTCACCGGCAAGCAGAAGCTGGTGGATACCGGCGGTCGTGTGGATCGCTTCAACAAGCGTTACAACCGCGGTTGATGATTTCAACATCTGTACACAGTACAAAAAGAGCAGTATCGTTACGGTACTGCTCTTTTGTATTCCATCTATTCCAACGAATTCTTGTCGGCAATCGTTTTCAACAGTATGAATGCAAATACCGGCGGATCGCCTCGTCTGCGCTGCCTGTTACACCGCAGCGCAACTTGATACCACACAGGCGCAACGCTGTCTGCGCAGCAGAACCAATGCTGTCGCAAATTAAAGTTTCCACATTGTGCTGCGTCAGAAATACCGCCAACGCGCCGTGACTCTTACTGACAGTGGACACGATTTCTGTCTTGCGGATGATGCCGTCATGTGCGTCATAGAGCTTAAAAAATGCCGTTTGCCCGAATTTTGGAAATATATTGCCATTGTCATATGGTACAGCAATAATCATTGAAAAGTCCCCCTATGTTTCTATATGCTTATATTGTAGCATAAAATGTTCAGAATTGCAAGCAGAAAATGGGGCGTGTTACAAATTCTCCTTATTTTCTATAAAAAAGCAACACCGTCCGAATCATCTTCGGACGGTGTAACATGATATGATACATCACCAGGCATAACGGGATTTTTTCTCCGCTTTGAGAACATAGCCTCTGTTACGGATAGTATGCAGCAGCTTGACCGAATAGCCATGGTCAATTTTTCGCCGCAGGTAATGAATATACACGCTGATGACACCGCTGCCACCCTCCCCTGCAACGCTTTCCGCGATCTGGGCTGCGGTCAAGGGCTTGCCCTGATTTCGAATCAGATATTCCAAAATTGCATACTCCTTGTCGGAAAGCCGCAGGCGTTTGCCGCTGCGCGTAACCATTTGCTGTTCACAGTTGACTGTCAGATCCGCAAGGCATAAAATCTGCGGCTGTGCAGATATACAGACTTGCTCATGAATGCGAAGCAATCGTCGCAGACGCGCCATCAGCTCCGCAGGGTGACACGGCATCGCTAATACATCATCGGCGCCGTTATCCAGCGCAAGCACCCTTTCCTCTGCCGTTGACCCCGTTTGCAGCACCAAAACAGGCGCACCGCTGCCGCGCAGACGCAATTCACGCAGTACACTCAAGCCTGAGATCTCATCCAATTGCCAATCAATCATCACCGCATCGTATCGGTTCTGCAGCAGATCCGCCAAGGCGGTCAGACCGTCTTCTGCAACCGCTGTGCTATGACCGGCATCATTCAAATGTATCAGCATGACATCACGCAAGCGGGTGCGCTGCGTAATGAGTAAAATTTGCACGGGACACCTTCCTTGGACATAAAATCATTCTTTCGCTTTATGATACCGCAGAAGGATAAAATGAACCTGAAAAAACTGTAGAAATTACGGATTGCAATGCTGTTTTTTCATCGGGTGACAGTTGCTGCACATTGCCGATATGATATAATGCAGCGCCACTGCTTTCCGTCGTTGTCAGCACATCAGCCGTTTGCTTTGCAAGCAACGCCGTATCTTCCTGCCATTCTGCGCTGCCTCCGCCTGCAAACACATCCACCGTACCGACCTTATACGCAGCAAGCCCTACAATCACCTGCACAGATGCATCCCGCGGCAAGGCAAGCCATTGGGCAAGCGTTTCAGAAAAGGGCATTGTCTGGTTGCGGTAACCATAGTAGATCTGCGGGATCAGCCAGTCACAATAGCCCGATTTTTCGCACCACAGAGCGCAATCGGCGTACTGGGTTTGCAGATTGGATTGCAGGTTTCCACAGGGACTGACAGAGAATACAGCATCGTCCCGCACCGAATGCACTGTTTCATACATCGCCTGCAATATGCGGTTGATATTTTCCATGCGCCAAAGGGTAAGATCTTTGGCACCAGAATGTGAAAAGGCGGCAGCATCAAAATCAGCAGCGGAGGTGGGATAGAAATAGTCGTCAATATGAATACCGTCAATGGCGTAGCGGGTCAGCAATTCTTCTGCCGCCGCACAAAGTAGCTGACAGGTGGCATCAGCAGCAGGCTGCAAATAGTAACGCCCCTCAACCTGTGCCATATGCGCGGCACGCTTTGCCGCGTCATGATACCAATCGGCAGCCATGGTACCCGATTGCCATGCAGCCATCACATCGGGGATTTGTAAACGCAGCGGGTTGATCCATGCGTGCAGCGAGATGCCAAGATCTTTGCATTCCTCTGCAAGGATCTGCAAATAGTCCAGCTGCCCTGTTTCAATTGCCTTGGGGTAGCAAACAGAATCATAATACGCTTCACCAAAGGCACAGGCATGCGCAAATACTGTATTGATACCGATACTTTGGGCTGATTCCAACAATGTCTTCACCGTCTGATGCGCTTCCGCCTCGGTTTTGCCGCCAAACAGATCAGGGTAGAGGAAATACGGCAGCCATGTTGCCACAACCGGAGTATCACGCTTAGGCAAATGCAAATGCGCCGGTTTTTGCTCGCAGTAGGGCAAAAGTCCCCCTGTTGCCAAGCTGTTGTCGGTCTGTGCTGCCAGCGGCACACCGCATCCCATGCATCCAACGGTACAAATTACGGCAAGCAGTAAGGGTATAATGCGTTTCCGATATCGTTGCCACATAAAAACAGTCCCCCTTTGATGATGTCATTATAGCACAACATCAAAGCGAGAACTGTCGAAACACATCACTGTTACGCCGCTTTTTGAAGAATACTTTCCAGCAATTATTGTACGGTGATTTTGCCACCCACGACTGCAACCTGGTGATTTTCGCCCTCCAACGGACGAAAATCTACTACCTCAGCGGAAAAATCATACACGGTTCCCGATGCAGCATCCGCAGGAATATCAAAATAACAGGTGAACATCACACCGTCCGATTTGCAGTCCACACTGCCGAACGCCGCCAAACCGATCATATTCTGCTCGGCACTGTTCATGCATGAAAACATGAATCCGCCCATGCCATCCCCTGTCAGAATCTCCATTTCATCTTCGCCGCGCTCCGCATCCATATATGGCTGCAGCGTACCATCATACAACACGCGCAATCCCACAAAACCGTAGCCGGGATTGTTATACAGCATCACACGATAGGGCACTTTTGTCGTGCCTGCCGCAACCACAATATCGTCGCAGACAACAGTCGCTCCATCGTAGGTGTTTGGGGGAATCACCGTCAGATCGGTAAGCGGCTTCTGATCCGTCGACACCGTGGAACTGCTGTCACTGATGCTGCTGCCTCCGGTATGATTGCTACTGTCATTGCGGCATGCACTGAAGGATAACAGGCACAGCGCAGAAAGCATCCCGGCGGTTATCCGCTTGATATGAGAAAAATACATGAGAAAAGTCTCCTTTCATTCTGTGCTGAAAACATCTGCGGCACTATGCAGATTGGCTCTGCAGGCGGTGTTGTGCAGATGACGCACGGTAATTATCTGAAGTCGCGGCTCATCATCGGCAAGGCGCAGCAGAGCATCATCGATATGCGCTGTCACAGCCCATAAAAGTGCCGTTGGGTCACGGTGGCATACACGGCTGACCAGATTGATAAACCGTTCATCTATGGTATCTGGCACTGCTGCCAGCAACTGCAATAAGTGATGAATATGCGCATCACCCGATGCAGCAGGGGTATCCAACAGTTGACCGTCCATACGGGTATTGGCGCATAGCCGCACAGGAATCCGCAAATCTCTCAGCTGCAGCAGCAATGCGGCACACAGTTTGATCTCCTTTTCCAAAGCGGCGGCATCGGTTACAAGATCGCGGTCATATTCCTTGGTGGCCATATTCAGCAAAATGGTCACCGTAGGCTGCGTGGTATCGCAGAAACGGTACACCATCGGCTCAATACTGCGTGCCGAGGCACTATGGCAGATATCGCGAACCGGATCACCGTCTGCATAGGGGCGCAGACCGCCCATTGCCATACGATCAGGCATCAGGCTGCGGCGCAGTTGCGTATCACCGATCAGGCTGCGTGGATCACCTGCCGTAAAAGAAAAATCCACCGCCTTTGGCAGCACGGTAAGCGTCGCCGATACATCCGGCAACGCCATTGACTGCTCGATGGTGCCGAACAGGTCAGAGATCACCAGTATGACATGAGATACAGCAAACACACCGCGCTTTGTACAACGCACCTGCCAGTGCCGCTGGATGCGGTGATAGGGGCGCAACGAAAAAAAACTGGAGATAAATCTTGCACTGCCACTGACCGCTGACTGCATCTGGGCAAATTCCAGTGCAGCATCAGTGGTCATTTCCACTTTCAACCACGGCAGAGGCAATGCTTTGCGACTGCACACGGTTTCAATCAATGTCACGGTATCGCCCTCTGTCACTTCATTTTCCGAAAACTGCAGGCTGTACTCCACACGGTCAAAGCCATACCGCTTCACCAGAATATGCATCAGCAGAAATGCAAACGCAATGAGAAGCAGCAACAGGAAATAAAGCATTATCTGGGCACCTCAACGGTCTGCAGCAGCTCTGCCACGATTTTTTCGGCTGCCTTTGCATCAGAAAGCGAATGACTGCTTGCGTGCAGCCGATGACAGCACACCGCTGGAAATACCGTCTTGATATCATCCGGCAGCAGATAGGCTCTGCCCTGCATGGCTGCCACTGCCTGCGCCCCATGGCGCACGGCAAGTACGCCGCGCGTACTCAATCCCAAACGAATCCCCTTGTGATTCCGTGTTGCCTGGGCAAGGGAAAGCAGATACTCCAACACCGCAGGAGAAGCCTCCACTGTGCGCACAACCGTCTGCGCCGCACAGATTTCATCAGCGTTGGTCACCGCCTGCATATGCTCCAAGGGATCTGTGATCTGCCGTGCCGTCAGAATGGAAAGCTCCTGTTCACGAGTGGGTACGCCCATAGAAAGCCGCATGAAGAATCGGTCAAGCTGTGCTTCCGGCAACGGAAAAGTACCCTGTAACTCCACGGGATTTTGCGTTGCGATCACCAGAAACGGCTTCGGCAGCCCATAGGTCACACCGTTGCAGGAAACCTGCCCCTCCGCCATACACTCCAGCAAGCCGGATTGGGTACGGGGTGCCATACGGTTTATCTCATCGGCAAGCAGCACATTGGTAAACACAGCACCCTTGCGGAATACCATTTCGCGGGTACCGTTCTGATTGGTTTGCAGCATCTCAAAGCCTGTGATATCGGCAGGCATCAGGTCGGGGGTACACTGCACGCGATGCATATCACAGCCGGAAGCCTTTGCGAAGGCTTTGGCAAGGGTGGTTTTTCCCGAACCGGGCAGATCCTCCAGCAGAATATGTCCACCGCAGAGTGCAGCCGCGACCAGCATCTGCACCGTCTGCTCTCCTCCCGAAACCACCGTCTGCATCTGCGCAATCAACGCATTGGCGACCGCTTGTACATCGGTGACAGTTTGTACAGCCATTGTCTTTCCTCCATGGCGCGTATTTTTCTAACAAGATTATACCACACTCGGGGCATTTTGTCAACGAAAGCAAGCAGATACCATAACATGGTCAAGCATTTGCAACAATATGTCCACGGAAAAAGGTACGCGCGCAATATCCGGAGTCGTGCCATTAAATGTGCGCAAACAGCTTGCAGATACGCCATGGGAAGGACCGGCCTGGTTTGCGCTTTGGGCAGAAGAATACCCCCTTTCGTTAGAATGCATTTGGGTACAATGCGATCAGACCACAATATCTAACGAAAGAGGGCT
>JAEDLR010000066.1 GCA_016295145.1 Oscillospiraceae bacterium | reverse complement strand
AAGCGCAGGGGCTAACAACCTCTGCGCTATTTTTTATTCACATATGCTTTTTATTAAAAGACAGTCTCCTTACCAGTACCCATAGTGTACACCTCCTTGTGAGTAAATTATACCATATTCTACAGGGCTGTCAATACAAGGTGATGATGCTGACAGTAGTATTATATCTTTTTGGTGTTAAGTCCGCCGAGCTGGGTAATCACCATTTTGGCGAGCCTTGCATTGGGCTGTTTAATTTTCACGGGGTACTGCAATGTTTTCTGATATTGCCACATTCAGTTGTCCTCCTTTTCCCACGGCCATGGCGCAGAAGTCCATGCGTGCCAGTCGGAGTGCTCGCAAAGCTGCTCCTGAAACTGCAAGCCGAAGCGGTCATGATACACCGCCAGCGCCTCTTTCCACTTGGCAAGGGCGTTGAGGTAGCTGCGGTGCGCGTTGGGGTCATCGGGATGGGTATCCAAAAAAAGCGCGATATCACGCATAGTAAATTGTAGCTGCCGAATCCATTGTGCAAGTTCATTGCGGCTCATGGAATCCAGACGGCGTTGCGGAGAATTTTTCATCGCCATGTCCACTCTCCTTTCTCCTGCATGGATTGCGCCCCGGCACAGCCGTTGCAGCCGTAGCCCATCATAAAGGGCATGACCAGAGAGGGGAATACTGTGCCCGCCTCCAGTGCTGCCTGTGCATCCAGTGGCTCTTCCCACGATTGAAAGGGCGTATACGAGGACGCCAGCAGAATCAGCGCAGGGAACACAGGCATCTCATCGGAATGTGCGCCTGCGTTATACATTTGCATCATGTACTACACCGTTCCTTTCTTGTTGATTCGCCCCATGTGGGGGCGTATTACAATGTATGCACCGGCAGCAGATTTCGACACAGTTTGCAGATATGTGCGCAAAAAAGCACCCATGCCGCCATAGAAATGGCTGTTGCACAGGTGCTTTTTCGTATGATATATCAGATTTGTCTTGTTGCTCTATCGCATGATGCCATTACGGATTTTCCAAGGAATTGGCTGATGCCGGACGCACCCTTACTTCAGGGGCAGCGAATCCACCAGACCTGCAATGAGCTGGAGAATTGCCACAGCGTCATCACCTGCAATGCCCTCCACTGCGCCGCACTGGGCGTTTGCAGTACCCTGCTTGGAAATCGTCACAGCGGCATCCTCAGCAATAAAACGGTTCAGCAGAATGACATCGTCCACCTTTACAAAGCCGTCGCAGTTGACATCGCCGTACTTGGTTGCATCGGGATTCGGCTGGGTGGTCACATCGGTGACTGGGGGTACTACCGCGCCGGGATCGGGTGTGGTGCCGTCGGGCTCGATGCCCCAGATCATCACGCCGGAATCATACATACAGATATAGGGGGTGATGGCGGTGTTGTTGTTGCCTGCCTGCAGCTCCTGGAAGGACCAGTCGTTGGAGGAATCCCACACCTTGTTGTTGTCGGGTACAGAAAGACGGAACTGCAGCTCTGCCTGATGCTCGGACTGGCCGGAGGGACGGATCACGGAGCTGTCGGTGTAGGTGAACTCCACATAGTAGATGTTGTCCGCGTAGTGGATGGGTTCGGATGCCACAGTGTTGCCGGTGAACTCATCGTAGCCGATTCTGACGCTGACATCGTCAATGGTCAGACCGTTCTCCAGCAGCTCGGAGATATCGAAGAAATAGCGGTAGGAGAGGCTGTTTGCCACACGGGTGGGGAATGCGGAGTGGTTGGTTGCCTGTGCCTTGATTTCGATGTAGGAATCGGAGGACTGATTGATGGCAGCCTCCATGTAGAATTCCTTGTGGGTGGGCTCTTTCTGATCCTCGATGAACTCCTCCTCCAGATATTTTGCAGGGAAGTCGGGATCGGTTTCGCCGCCGTAGGTTTCGATCATCTTGCCCAGCAGCGCGGTATAGCCTGCGTTGTAGTCGATGGCGACTTCGGAGTACTGATACTGAGCGATGGCATCGGTATAGGAGCCATCCTGTCCGGGGCCGCCGATGAGCGCGCCGTAGAGGGTGTGGCGGTGGAATTTATCCACGCCCAGTGTTGTCCACTGATCGTCCCACACACCCGAAGAGGTACGGTGGTGCCACGCCTGGGGATAGTTTTCACCCATGCCGAGAATGTAGCTCATGCCCAGTGCGTTGTCGCCAAAGGCATAATTCATCTGCGATTCGTAGAAATCGGTGTATTTCTTGGTTTTTGCAGCGTCATCGGCATAGAGCTCCTCAACGGCAACGGCAGCCAGAAATGCGGTCGTGGTTGCGTGGCGCAGGGATCCCCACTGGAAGAGCCATGCCAGACCGTCGGGGGTGTAAGCGATCTGCTTGCCGCCGTAGCCGGTGGTCCAGTACTCCAGATGCTTGGTAAACTGGTCGATCCACTGCTGCTTGCCGGTGTTGATGGCATAGAGCAGCGTGCCGCCCTGCTGGGTATCGTCCCAGCACATACCCCAGGTGTACTTCATCTCGGTGGACTGATCCTCTTTACCCAGATTGGGGATGAAGTCGCTTTCGCACAGGTCAAGGTAGGTCTGATCGCCGGTTGCCATATACAGCCAGTTGGCTGACCAGAACAGCTCATCGTAGAAATGCGAGGACTTGTACATGGAATCCGATGCCGGCGTATTGCCGTGATCTCTGGTGGTGTTTGCGATATCAAAGCAGTTCTTCGCGTGGGCAAGATAGTTTTGGGCGCGGGTGGCATCCACATCCTTAAACACCAGATAGCCTGCTGCCAGTGCAGCCGCCATATGACCCGTTACATTGGAATCCGTGGTGTAGTAGCAGGGACGCTCAGCTTCGCCTTGCATCTGCTCGCGCTTGTAGTTGTAGATCTCCGCAGAGCCCCACCACTTGTGGTCAAAGCCCTCGTCACCGATCTGGTACAGCACCTGATCCCCAAGGTCGCAGGCTGCGATGAAATCCAGCGAATAGGCAAGGCTGTTGCGGTAGGAATCCGTCAGGCCTGCCTGCGCGATGCCATCCCCGAACTGTAGCATACCCCAGGCAAGCATCGCCGAGGCATAGGAATTGGTAATGGTAAATTTGATGTGGTCGCCGGCGTCAAACCAACCGCCGAGAATCTCATCGCTCATCATGCTGTCGGCGCGCCAGGTCACCTGATTGCCCTTAGACAACGGCCCTGACTCCTGCACCTGATAGAAAAACATGGCTTTTTGCAGCGCTTCGGCGTAATTATAGCCCCCTGCGGCATTGGCGGTCAGGCTTGCATTGTTGCAGATCGGCAATGCAGCAGCCCCCATCACGGCAGCGGTCGCCAGCGCAGCGATTCTGGTACGCTTCATAGATAATCCTCCTCTCATCATCAAGCAACAGAGCATAGTTGCTTACTTTATATCATACCACGGTGCAAGGGGCTTTGTCAAGCATTGGAAGCAGCCCGTGGGGGATTTCTCTTCAATGGATTTGTAAACTTTTTATGAACTTTCCAAAAGCCATGTACAAAACCGTACAAGTCGAAGGCGAAAACTGCCTATTATTGTAAGGCTTTTTTGGATATCGTAAGGAGGATGTTTTATGAGCCGGAAGCAATCGTTTATTTTGTATGCAGATGTGGCAACCAAGCTGGAATTGCTTGACATGGTGCAGCGGGGGAAGCTGATGACGGCGATCTTTGCCTTTGCCAACAGTTGGGATCAGAAGGCGGTGCTTGCCACGGTGGAGGATCCGCTGGTGGAGATGATGTTTTTGTTCATCAGCGAGAGTATGCTGCGGGAAAAGGAAAAGTGGGAGCTTGTCTGTCAGAAGCGTTCGGAGGCAGGCAAAGCCAGTGCCCAGAAGAAAAAGGCGGCGAAAGAGGCGGTGCCGGTGCGGGATGAAGAAACTTGTACGGAAATGTAACAAGTGTTGATGTTTGTTGAACACAGCGCAACAAAATCAACTGATACTGTACCTGTTCCTGCCCCTGCTTCTGTTCCTGCTTCTGTTCCTGAATAGGTACGTGTCCCTGGGGCTCCGCAAAACCGCAAAAAATCGCAAAAAACGCTGTTGAAACTGTTGAAAGGTGTTGAAACTGTTGAAAATCGGAAGAAGAAGTGTTGAAGATGTTGAATCTCTTGCGCTTTGCAGAGAAAATCTGTTGAAAACCAATTTGGAATGCGGTATCACATATCGCTGTGGAAGCAGCCTTTTGGTCAGGGGCAGCCCCGAAAGAAATCCGGATAATACTTGACAATCGGGCAAATTTGGAGTATACTGGAAGATAGGTTTTTTGTTTCCATTTGATTATTATCACGAGAGGACGGTATCACAACCGATGGATGAGCAAATGCGCATGATGCAGCAGGAAATCGAAACCGCTGCCGCATCAATCACCGATTCCAAAGAGATGTACCTGCTTCGCAAGCAGTATCTCGATAATAAAACAGGCAGGATCTCGGCGCTGATGAAAAATATGCGCGATCTTGCCCCTGAAGAACGCCCTGCCTTTGGCAAGGTGGTCAATGAACTGAAACAATGGGCACTGGATTTCTTTACCGCACAGGATGCGCGGCTGAAGGCTGCAGAACTTGCACAGAAAAACGCCGCAGAGCAGATTGATGTAACCATGCCTGCCCCTGTACTGCCTGCCGGTGCGCTGCACCCCAATACGCTGATCGTCAATGAACTGATCGACATTTTTGCCGGCATGGGCTTCACGATTTTTGAAGGTCCCGAAATCGAAAACGATTACTACAACTTCACTGCGCTGAATACCCCTGCCGATCATCCTGCCCGTGATATGCAGGATACTTTCTACATCACTGAGGAACTGCTGCTGCGCACCCAGACCTCTGCCGGTCAGATCCGCGTCATGGAAAACGCACAGCCGCCCATCAAGATTCTCTCTCCCGGCAAGGTGTTCCGTTCCGATGACGATGCCACCCACTCTCCCATGTTCTCGCAGATGGAGGGTCTGGTGGTGGATAAGGGCATCACCCTGTGCGATTTGCAGGGTATGCTGGATGTGTTCGCACAGCGCATTTTCGGCGAGCAGGTCAAAACCCGTCTGCGTCCGTCCTATTTCCCCTTTACCGAGCCTTCTGTTGAGGTGGATGTGAGCTGCTTTGCCTGCGGCGGCAAGGGCTGCCGTCTGTGCAAGGATACCGGCTGGATTGAGGTCCTCGGTGCCGGCATGGTGAACCGTCACGTGCTGGAAAACTGCGGACTGGACCCCGATGTATACACCGGCTTTGCATTCGGCATGGGCGTGGAGCGTATCGCCATGCTGAAATACGGCATCAACAATATCAAGCTGCTGTTTGAATCCGATGTCCGTGTGCTGGAACAGTTCCGCGGCTGAGTGCCCCGGGCTGATTTTGACCTTGCTACAGAAAGGAAAATCATATTATGCTGATACCGCTTAGTTGGCTGAAAGAATATGTAGATATCAATGTTACGCCGCAGCAATTGCAGGATAAGCTGTTCGACTGCGGCTTTGAGGTGGAAACGCTCACCGAGCTTGGCGCGGATATTTCCGGCGTGGTCGTCGGCGAAGTGAAGGAATGTGAGCCCGTGCCCGATACCCATCTCCATGTATGTCAGGTGGATTGCGGCGCACAGGGTATGTTCCAGATCTGCTGCGGCGCGGATAATGTCAAGGTCGGCGGCAAATATCCCGTGGCAATGGTGGGCGCAACCGTCTATGCCACCGCAAAGGATCATGTGACCGTTGAGGGCGTCATGAAGATCAAAGAGGGCAAGCTCAAGGGCATCGAGTCGGCAGGTATGCTCTGCTCCGGCGTGGAGATCGGTCTCAACGAGGATCTGTACCCCGGCGCGGATTACTGCGGTCTGCTGGTGCTGCCTGCCGATGCCGAAAACGGTGCCGATGTCAAGCCCATTGTTGGTCTGGATGACTGGATGTACGACATCAGCATTACCGCCAACCGCCCCGATTGTCAGTCGGTGCTTGGAATTGCAAGGGAAGTTGCCGCAACACTGGGGCAGCCCCTGAAGATGCCTGCACTGGATTTCACCCCCGATGCTTCCACGCTTACGCCCTTCTCCGTGACAGTGGAAGCCCCCGAGCTCTGCCCCCGCTATATCGCACACTATGTCCGCGATGTGAAAATGGGCACCTCTCCTGCGTGGATGCGCCGCAGACTGGCTCTGGTGGGAATCCGTTCCATCTCCAATATCGTGGATATCACAAACTATGTGCTGAAAGAACTGGGTCAGCCCATGCACGCCTTTGATCTGCGCAATCTGGAGGGGAACGCCATCTGTGTGCGCCGTGCTGTGGAGGGCGAACCCATCGTCACATTGGACGAAAAGGAATTTAAGCTGCATCCTGCCAATCTGGTTATCTGCGACGGCAGAAAGCCCGTGGCTCTGGCAGGCATCATGGGGGGCTTGAACTCCGAGATCAAGCCCGATACCGCCGATGTGGTGTTTGAGGCAGCCAAATTTGCACGGGATAATGTCCGCCGTACCGCCCGTGGGCTTGGGCAGCACTCCGATTCCTCCGCGCGCTTTGAAAAGGGACTGGACGAGTATACCACACAGCTTGGTATGCAGCGTGCCCTGCATCTCATCGAGGAGCTGGGCTGCGGTGTTGTGACGGCTTCCCATTTTGAGGTATCCGCCGGCAATGCCACCGACCGCCGTCCGCTGGCGGTGAGCATCGCAAAGATGAATGCGCTGCTGGGTATCACCATCCCCGAGACGGATATTTTGCGCATTATGACCAATCTTGATTTTCAGCCCGTCATTGAGGGCGATACCCTGCGGGTGCAGGTGCCGCCCTACCGCGAGGACATCGAAAATGCCCCTGATATCGCCGAAGAACTCATTCGTATGTACGGCTACCATCACATCAAGCCCACATTCCTGGCGGCGGCGCAGGTCACCCCTGGTGGCAGAAACGACAAGCAGCGCAATCTGCTGAAGCTCAAGCAGGTGCTGTGCGCCCAGGGCTGCTATGAGGCTGTACACTATTCGTTCTGTTCCCCCAAGGACTTCGATATGCTGCGTCTGCCCGAGGACGCACCCCAGCGCAAGGCGATCCGCATCCGCAACCCCATCAGCGAAGATCTCTCCGTGATGCGTACCATGCTCACGCCCTCCATGGTCAATGCGGTGGTGCGCAATATTCGCCGCGGTAACGACAGCGGCAGGCTGTTTGAGGTGGCAAAGACCTTCCATGCCGATACCATCCCCCCTACGGCGCAGCCCGAGGAGAAGGATACTCTTGCTATGGCACTGTTTGGCAGCCGGATGGATTTCTTTCAGGGCAAGGCGGTGCTGGAGGCACTGGCAGACAGCTTCCGCCTGACCTTTACCTACAAAAAGCCCGAAAACGCTGCGGAGTATCCCTTCCTGCACCCCGGCATGACCGCAGAGGTGTTCTTAGGCGATGTGAAGCTGGGCTTTGTGGGTATGCTTGCCCATGATCTTGCCGACAGCCTGATTCCCGAGCACGCCGCCTGCCTGTGCGAAATTTCCCTTGACCTGCTCATGCCCGTGCTGCACTGCGAGTATCATTTCCGCCCGCTGCCCAAATTCCCCACCGTGCGCCGCGATCTGGCACTGCTGGTGGAGGATACCGTCATTTGCGGCGATCTGATCAACGCCATGCAGAACGCTTGTAAGGCACTGGGCGATGTGACGCTGTTTGATGTGTATCGCGGCGAACAGATCGAAAAGGGCAAGCAGTCCATGGCGTTTGCACTGACCTTTACCCCTGACGACCATGCCTTTACTGACAGTGAAATTGACAAATTTGTAGCAACGATTCTTAAAAAACTGAGCAAGCAATTCGAGATCACCCAACGCTGAAAACCGATATTCCACCCACCTCTTAAACAGGAAGGAGCCGATTCACATGGAAAAACCCATGCTCAACAAGTTCGCAATGCAGTCGAGAATCGAACAGCTTGCCTCGCTTTGCGAAAAAAACTATCAGATCGACCCCTCATTATATGCAAAATATGATGTCAAACGCGGTCTGCGCGATATCAACGGCAAGGGCGTGTGCGCAGGTCTGACCAATGTCAGTAAAATCGTGCCCGGCGTAGAGGGCCCCAACGGTACCGCACCGGGAGAGGGTCAACTGTTCTTCCGCGGCGATAACATCGAAGATCTGGTGCAGGGCTTTGTCAGCGACAACCGCTTCGGCTATGAGGAAACGGCGTATCTGCTGCTGTTTGGCGAGCTGCCTGACCGCGCCCAACTGGACGCATTCTGCACCCTGCTGCGTAGCTGCCGTTCCCTGCCGCCCTCCTTCACCCGTGATGTCATCATGAAATCGCCCAGCGACGATATGATGAATACCCTTGCCCGCAGTGTGCTGACCCTCTATTCCTATGACCCCAATCCCAATGATACTTCCATATCCAATGTGCTGCGGCAGTGCATTCAGCTCATCGCGCAGTTCCCGCTGATTGCCGTGTACGGCTATCAGGCATACCGCTACTACAAAAACGATCAGAGCCTGTTCCTGCATCAGCCTGACCCTGCCCTGTCCACTGCCGAAAACCTGCTGAGTATTCTGCGGGAGAATCGCAAATTCACCGCCCTTGAGGCAAGAATCCTGGATTTGGCACTGGTGCTGCACGCAGAGCACGGCGGCGGCAACAATTCCAGTTTTACGGTTCATGTGGTTTCCTCATCGGGCACCGATACGTATTCCACTATGGCTGCCGCACTGGGTTCGCTGAAAGGCCCCAAGCACGGCGGTGCCAATATCAAGGTGGTGCAGATGTTCGATGATATTAAGGAAAGCGTGCATGATTGGCAGGATGAGGAAGAAGTCGCGAATTATCTGCGCCGTATTCTGCATAAGGATGCCTTTGACCGTTCGGGACTGATCTATGGTATGGGGCACGCGGTCTATTCGCAAAGTGACCCCCGTGCAACGATTCTGCGCGGCTATGTGCGGCAGCTTGCCGAGGAGAAACAGTGCGTGAAAGAGTACGCCCTGTATTCCATGATTGAGCAGCTTGCACCGAAGGTCATTGCCGAGGAACGCCGCATTTATAAGGGCGTGTGCGCCAATATTGATTTTTATTCGGGTCTGATGTACCGTATGCTGGAGCTGCCCAGTGAGCTGTTTACGCCGTTGTTTGCCATGGCGCGTATTGCAGGTTGGTCGGCACACCGACTGGAGGAGCTGCTGAATGGCAATAAGATTATTCGTCCTGCCTACCGCAGCGTAAAGCCAGATGCCCCCTATGTGCCCATTGACCAGCGATAATTGATCATATCTGATACGAAAAGCCCCTGTATGGGGCTTTTTTGCTTTTCTATGATTCAAGCCTTTTCAAAGGCTTGCAGGGTCAAGGGACAGCGTCCCTTGCTGCGTTTCGTGGGGAATGTTGCCAAGGGGGACACCCAAACGGGGGAGGGGAGGTCGGCGTCTGCGGACTGCGCTGC
>JAEDLR010000065.1 GCA_016295145.1 Oscillospiraceae bacterium | reverse complement strand
CCTCCGCAGGAGGTGCCGCAGGGGCAGTCTGGGGCGCACCGCAGTAAATGCAGAACTTTGCACCTTGCGCCAAGGCACGACCGCAGGATACGCAGGGAACTGTATCCGCAACAGGAGCCGGTGTTCTTTCAGGCAGCGGCGCATTGAACGGATCGGGCTTTGCGCTGGTGTCGATGCTGCCCATGGTGACAGGCTCTACGGGCTTGTTGTTTGCGGCAAGCGCTGCATCCAAACGGCTTTGCGCCACACGGCGCATAATGGCAGCGGTCAGAATCAGCAGAATACCGGCGAGCACACCCAGCAGGCTGATGCCCCAGAACGGATGCACCAGTACATCGGTGATCGTATGCAGCGTGACGACACCGTCGGGGGTAAATGCGCCGGAGATGCCGTGAACGGCGGTTGCAATGAAGGTCAGCGCAGCAGGCACCAGAATGGTTACGCCCATGATGACGCAGGCACCGCTTTTGGATTTCTCCGCCTGCGAACGGATCACCATAAGCCGCCACAGCAGCAACGCCAGCAGAATAATATCCACTACCACACAGGCAGTGCTGACAAAATAGCGGCTGACGGCACGCATGGCAGGGGAGCCAAACATGAAGTTCATGCTACTATTAAAGATCTTCAACGGCATTGCGGTAACATTGCGGATCTCCTGCTTGTCGCTGTCCTCGATCATCAGCAGGCAGCTTGTGTAGAGATCGTATTCGCTTTTCTCCAGCAACCCGATGATCTCGTCGGCGGTAATCTGCACTACAGCATCGGATTCGCCACGCAGCAGCTTGCCGAGCCCGGTGAGCTTCTCTGCGGCAAAAGCCTCAATGCCCATGCCATGAATGGCGGTTTCAATATCCTTGAGCTGCACCTTGCTGTCTGTCACATACTCCTGGCGGATCTTCTCGGCAACGGTTTGATCGCCGATTGTCACCTGCGCGATGTTCATATCCTTGACAGCCTTTGCGAGAGCCCCCTCTTTGATGTACGAGCGTACTGCCAGAGTGGTTGCCATGCCGGTGATGAGCAGCAGCACGGCAATCACGCAGAGAATGCTGTGCCATAGGCAGCTTGCAGCGGAGCGATGTTTCTTTGCCATATGATTCTTCCTCTTTCCTTTGCTTTTTCTGATGGATTCAGAAACGATACTTTTTCATTATACCATAGAAAAAGCAGATTTGTCAACGGAAAAAGGGTCGAAACAGGCAGGGATGCGCGGCAGATATTCTGAATATTCTGTGAATTTTGCATTTTCAGGCTGAAAGTATGGTAGCACAGAATCCCATTAAGATGCAAGAGAGAAACCATTAAGATTTGATGAAGGCAATGACTTGGCTTTCATCAGCACTCCCCCGAAGCTTCAACAATTCCAACGTCTCTTCGCGGAGATTTCAACAGTTTCAACGGTGTTTTTGCGTTTTTTCGGTTTCGCGGAGCCACAGGGACACGTACCCATTCAGAAACAGAAGCAGGGGCAGGTACAGGTACAGTATCAGTTGATTTCGTTCAACGAGATGCAGCGCCCGTTGGATTTTCGTACAAGTTTTTGGCGCGCAGACTTTCACTATGAGATGGTATGCGCTCCCATGAAAACGCATCCTCGAATCTTGACTTATTTTGAGGACTGTGCTATAATAATCGAGATCTGATGTATTCTGACAGGAGGTTGTATCCATATGGGTGCCAAAGGCTTTGATAACGCCAAGTATCTCAAAACGCAATCCGAGCACATCCGTGAGCGCATTGCAAAGTTTGGCGGAAGATTATACCTGGAATTCGGCGGCAAGCTGTATGATGATTTCCATGCATCCCGCGTGCTGCCCGGTTTTCAGCCAGACAGCAAGCTGCGTATGCTGCTGCAAATGAAAAAAGATGTGGAGATCGTGATTGCCATCAATGCTGCCGATATTGAAAAAAACCGTATGCGCGGCGATCTCGGTATCACCTACGATATCGATGTGCTGCGTTTGATCGGCTTGTTCCGCAGAAAGGGGCTATATGTGGGCAGCGTGGTGCTGACGCAGTTCTGCGATGAACCTGCCGCCGAGAAATTCCAGCGCCGTCTGGAAAGTCAGGGCATCAAGGTGTATCGCCACTACCGCATTGAGGGCTATCCCTCGAATTTGCAGCTCATCCTCTCCGAGAACGGCTTTGGCAGAAACGAATACATTGAAACCTCGCGGCAATTGGTCGTGGTAACGGCCCCCGGCCCCGGCAGCGGAAAAATGGCAGTCTGCCTGTCGCAGATCTATCAGGAGCATCTGCGGGGCAAGCAGGCAGGCTATGCAAAATTTGAAACCTTCCCCGTCTGGAATCTGCCACTGAAGCACCCTGTGAATGTCGCCTATGAGGCAGCTACTGCCGATCTCAACGATGTGAATATGATTGACCCCTTCCACTTGGAGGCCCACGGTCAGATGGCAGTCAATTACAACCGCGATGTGGAAGTTTTTCCGGTGCTCAATGCAATGTTTCGTCAGATTTTCGGCGAGTCTCCCTATCAATCGCCCACGGATATGGGCGTGAACATGGCAGGCTTCTGCATTGAGAATGACGAGATTGTCTGTGCGGCAGCCCGCCAGGAGATCATCCGCAGATTTTTTGATACCCGCTGCAGTTTGCGGCAATCGGCGGCAGAGCCGGAAACGCTCTGTAAGCTGGAATTGCTCATGCAACAGGCAAATCTGACCGAAGCAGACCGCCCCGTGGTGCAGCGCGCCAGAGAGATCGCGGAAGACACCGGTGAGCCGGGTGCGGCAATGCAGCTGCCCAACGGCAAAATCGTGACAGGGCGCACCACCGAGCTGATGGGTGCAGCGTCTGCGCTGCTGCTGAACGCGCTGAAATCGCTGGGGCGCATTAATGACGATATTTTGCTGCTCAGCCCCACGGTCATTGAGCCCATACAGCACCTGAAGGTTGACCATCTGGGCAATGAGAATCCACGCCTGCATACCGATGAAACATTGGTCGCGCTGTCGATCTCGGCGGCAACCAGTCCCACGGCGGAGCGCGCCATGACACAGCTTGCAAAGCTGCGGGGCTGTGAAATGCATTCCACGGTGATCCTCTCTCAGGTGGATGAACGCACCCTGCGCCGTCTGGGCGTGAATCTCACCTGCGATGCACAGTTCCAGAGCAACCGCCTGTATCAGAAATAATCGGATGACCGCAGCAGAAATGTTGCGGTCGTTTCTTTTGACAATCGAGACATCTGCCGTGAAAACAGATCGAAAAACACTTGACAAATCCTATGCGGGTATGCTACAATGGAATTAGTATGCAGGCGATGTTTTCTGCGAAGAAAGGCGGTCGATTCTGATGTCTGATTTGTTTTTCTGCCCCGAACGCTGGGAACCGGATCCCATGATTTCTACCAATGTGGCAAAGCGTCTTTCCGTCAAGGGCTATCTCGGGAAACCCACTGACGCTTGGCAGCTTGGCGACTGGTGGTATAACTGGACGACGCTGCAAACCAAGATCCCCATGGAAACGGGCTGGTTGGAATCCGGGCAGGAATACCGCTTCTGCTTCTGGCTCAACGGCGGCGAAAACGACCGCTACGATGAGGTATGCTATCTCGAAATTTTCGGAGATGTGTGGGAAGACCGTCTGACGTTCAAACTCAACCGCGATTTTACAACTCCCGTGCTGGAAAAGAATGGTTGGCTGCTGTTTGCGATCCCCTTTGTGGCACCGCAGGCGGCAGAATCGTTGAAACTGCGCTTTGTCGCCTGCGGCGCGATATGCACCATTGCAGGCATCCCCGATATGAATATGGCAGCCTGCGAGGCACTCACCCCCGATGCGCGCAGCTTTGACCACCCCCAACGGCATAATCTGGTGTTCCCCAATGGTTGGGAGCAGCCCGCAGAGGATGATCTGGTGGTGCAGACGCGAAAGAAAACCGTACACATTTCCCGATCCGCGCTGAAGAAAGCCGCTGTGGCGGCAGGCGTCGTTGCAGGTGCTGCTGCACTGGGTTTTCTGCTGCGCAAGAAAAAATAACCGCAAATATCAACATGGCGTCGGCGTATCCGTCGGCGCATTGCTTTGCCAAAAACAAGGAGGAAATTGACCCATGAAACTCGGAATGGTTGGTCTGCCCAATGTGGGCAAAAGCACGCTGTTCAACGCACTGACCAATGCAGGTGCAGAGTCCGCGAACTATCCCTTCTGTACCATTGATAAAAATGTCGGCATCGTGACTGTGCCGGATGCCCGTCTGGAGGCACTGGCAAAGCATTATCAGCCGAAGAAATTTACGCCTGCAACGCTGATGTTTGTAGATATTGCAGGTCTGGTCAAGGGCGCTTCCAAGGGCGAAGGGCTGGGCAACCGTTTTCTGGCGGATATCCGCGAAATGGATGCGATTATTCACGTGGTGCGCTGCTTCGAAGATGACAATATCGTCCATGTGGATGGCTCTATCAACGCTGCAAGAGATGTGGAAGTCATCAATCTGGAGCTGATTTTCTCCGATATCGAGCTGCTGGAACGCCGCATCGACCGCACCAAAAAGCTTGCCAAAGGCGACAAGAAATATCTTGCCGATGTGGAACTGATGGAACGCCTGCTGGCACATCTCTCCGAGGGCTGCCCTGTGCGCAACTTCGAATGCACCGATGAGGAGCGCGCAGTACTGGCGGAAACGCCTTTTCTGACCGCAAAACCCGTGATCTATGCGGCAAATCTGTCCGAGGCGGATTTCTCAGCCGATTACGAAAACAATTCCAACTACAAAGCCATTTGTGCCATCGCCAAGGCGGAGGGCGCAGCGGTGTTCCCGATCTGCGCACAGATCGAGGCGGAGATCTCCGGCATGAGCGAGGAGGATCAGGCTATGTTTTTGGAGGAACTGGGCTTGCAGCAGTCGGGTCTAAGCCGTATCATTCAGGCAAGCTATGCACTGCTGGGGCTGATTTCTTTCCTCACAGGCGGCAGCGACGAGTGCCGCGCATGGACCATCACCCGGGGCACCAAGGCACCCCAGGCAGCAGGCAAGATCCACAGTGATTTTGAAAAGGGCTTCATTCGCGCCGAGGTGATCGCATTTGATGACTTCATTGCCTGCGGCAGTATGGCAGCCGCCAGAGAAAAGGGTCTGGTGCGCATGGAGGGCAAAACCTACGAGGTCGCAGACGGCGATATCATCACATTCCATTTCACCTCCTGATGTGCCTCAGGCTGCACCGCGCGGAATAGGATGTATCGCAAAGCAGCCAAGGCAGAGGAAGATTCCCCAGGCGATTCTTGTAAAAAACGCCTAAAATCGGCGGAGATTGCCGCAAATTACCGAAAGCAGGCTTGACAAAGCCTGCTTTTTGTGGTATGATTGTACTACCTCTTTGCGGAGGTGTCTTTTTTGCGCCCTTTTGCAAGGCGCATATCATGCCCGCGGCGTTGTGCTTGCGCCCTTTGTGGCAGGCTCCGCAGTGAAATAGAGGGAGGCAAACCACTCCGTGCCGTATGCTGTGAATCGGCAGGCGGAACACGGAAAATTCAATACAGGAGGTGCCGACAATGCGTGTGAAAATCACCCTGGCTTGTACCGAGTGCAAGCGCCGGAACTATGTTTCCAAGAAGAACAAGAAGAACGATCCCGACAGAATCGAAATGAAGAAGCATTGCAGATTCTGCAACAAGCACACCATCCACAAGGAAACCAAGTAAGAACGCAGCTGAAGCCCTTGCCGGCGAGGATAACCGTTCCTGAACATACAGGATAACGGCGGAATATGCCGGTTCTGCTTCTCGAACGCACGCCGGATCACGCAGGCAAAAGCACGCCAGCGCTCCATCGGCAGTGCAGAAAGGAACAAAAGCGATGGCAAAGGACAAAGAGCTGAACGCCGCAACCGAAGAAAAGGGCAAAAAGGATAAGAAATCCAAGAAGTCCGGCGGTATTGGTAAGTGGTTCAAGGATCTGAAAATCGAGATGAGCAAGGTCGTATGGCCTTCCAAGAAAACTGTTTTCAACAACAGCGTGGTCGTGCTGGGCGCGATGTTTATCTGCGCACTGCTCACCTTCCTGCTGGACAGAGGTTTCCTCTGGCTCCTTGAGTTCGCGATCAGCGGCTAAGCAAACGGGCTTTTCCCGTAACAACATCAAACGCGCTTTTGCGCAGAAAGCGGTGGAAACGCAATGACGAATGAAACCGAAAACAAATCGGCACAGTGGTATGTGCTGCATACCTACTCCGGTTATGAGAACAAGGTTGCGCAAAGCATCATGAAGCTGGTGGAATATCATAAGCTCCACGATCTCATCGTGGAAGTGCAGATCCCCACCGAGCAGGTCCGTGAGATCACTGATGGCAAGGAAAAGGAAGTCACCCATAAACTCTTCCCCGGCTATGTCATCGTCAAAATGATCTATACCGATGAAACTGCCTACCTGCTGCGCACCATTCGCGGCATGACAGGCTTTGTCGGCGCAGACCCCAACAACCCCGTTCCGCTCTCTGAGAAAGAGGTCGCCGCACTGGGCGTCGATCTGGGTACGGTGGTCAAGATCAATCTCAGCGTCGGTGATACCGTCCGCATTGCAGGTACTGCAATGGATGGCTTTACCGGCACCGTACAGAGCGTGGATGCCGAAAACGGCACCTGCAATGTACTCGTTTCCATGTTCGGTCAGGAAACCCCGACCGAGCTGTCACTCAGCCAGGTTGTAAGACTGGACTGAACCAATCGAAAGACGGAGGGCGCATACAGATGATATGCCGCATTCCGTCGTGGGAGAGATGATGCGGAGATCTCTGCATACATCCCGCCATACACCACATTATTTTGGAGGTTAATCACCATGGCACAGAAAGTTGTCGGCTTTGTAAAGCTTCAGATTCCCGCCGGTAAGGCAACCCCTGCACCTCCTGTAGGTCCTGCACTGGGTCAGCACGGTGTCAACATCATGGGCTTCTGCAAGGAGTTCAATGAGCGCACCAAGGGCGACGCAGGTCTGATTATCCCTGTTGTTATTACCGTTTACGCAGACCGTTCCTTCACCTTCATCACGAAGACTCCGCCTGCTCCCGTTCTCATCAAAAAAGCTTGCGGTATTGATAAGGCTTCCGGTGTGCCCAACAAGACGAAGGTTGCTACCATCACCAAGGAGCAGGTGCAGAAGATCGCTGAGCAGAAGATGCCTGACCTCAATGCAGCATCTCTGGAAGCAGCAATGAGCATGATCGCCGGTACTGCACGCTCTATGGGCATTACTGTTGCTGACTGATCATTATTAGAAAGACCTACCCCTGCGTCTGCCAGTGGGAGGAGTGATTCCGCTATCCGGCTGCGATATATCAGCACGCCGGTACACCACGATTGATGATAAGGAGTGTTCAATTACATGAAACACGGAAAGAAATATGTAGACAGCCAGAAGGCTCTGGAAGCTGCAAAGCTGTATGAGCCGGCTGAGGCTCTGGGTGCCGTTTGCCAGCTGGCAAAGGCAAAGTTTGATGAGACCGTTGAGGCTCATATCCGTCTGGGCGTTGATTCCCGTCACGCTGATCAGCAGGTGCGCGGTGCTGTGGTTCTGCCCAACGGTACCGGTAAATCCGTTCGCGTGCTGGTTTTCTGCAAGGAGGACAAGTACGAGGCTGCCCAGGCTGCCGGTGCTGAGTATGTCGGCGGTTTGGACTATGTAGAGAAGATCACCAAAGAGGGCTGGATGGACTTCGATGTTGTCATCGCTTCCCCTGATATGATGGGCGTTGTGGGTCGTCTGGGTAAGGTGCTTGGTCCCCGCGGTCTGATGCCGAATCCCAAGGCAGGTACCGTCTCCCCTGATGTTGCCAAGGCTGTTGCCGAGGCAAAGGCTGGTAAGATCGAGTACCGTCTGGATAAGTCCAACATCATTCACTGCCCCATCGGTAAGGTTTCTTTCGGCGCTGAGAAGCTTGAGGAGAACTTCAACACCCTCATTGAGGCTGTTGTGAAGGCAAAGCCTGCTGCCGCAAAGGGTACTTATCTGCGTTCCGTTACCGTTGCTTCCACCATGGGCGTGGGCGTTCCGGTACAGACCGCTAAGTACGGTGCATGATTTTTCATATCGTTTGTTTTGCGGAGAAGAGTGCCCTGCGCATTCTTCTCCCAAACAATGATTTTTTTCCGGAATCTCTTGACAAACCCCGTGCGTTTGTGATATAATAATATTCGTTCATGAGAAATTAGCTCAGTTGGCAGAGCATCTCCCTTTTAAGGAGAGGGTCGAGGGTTCGAACCCCTCATTTCTCACCATATGCTTGCCGCGCGTTTTCGCAGGAATGCGAAGATGCGCGGTTTTTGTTTTGCGCATTTGCGCATATGAATCTTGCATTGCGTGCCTGGAAGAAATACGGCAGGGGCAGCCGCCGTTGGAAAAGAAAAAGCCACCTGTGATTGTTCATAGGTGGCAATGGATTGCATCATGTTCTATTGTCTATGGGCAAATCAGAATCTACCCGACCGGATACATCATTTTTAATCGTTGTTCTTCATTGGCGTCAAAACCAAATTTCTCATAAAAGGGCATCTTATCCGGCATCGCGCACAGCTCAACAAAAATGCTTGTGCCGGGCACGCCATTCTGCCTGATGAATGCCAGCAATTCATTGATCAGCATACGACCGATGCCCTTCCCCTGATATTCCGGTCTGACGACCACATCTTTGATATAATAGTCCAGGCCCATGTCACCGATCATTCTCCCCATGGCGATGATTTTGTCACCGTCAAAAATGGATACCCGGAACAACGTGTGTTCCATGGCTAGCCTGGTCTGTTCATAGGAGGGTCCCTGCCCCCATACGGCTTCCCATAATGCAATGAATTCTTCTGCACTGAGGGCATTGTGTTTGATCGAAAGGTTCATGGCTGATGCTCCTCTCTGTGGGCATTGATACGCCGATGTGAATTTCTGACTGTCAAACCATGATAACACCGAAAAGTCAATATATGAATCAACAAAAAGGGGGCTGCTGCCTTATCCAATCGCAAAGATTCCTGGCATTCCCATTCATTCAGCAAGATTGCGATTTGCTTCACTCACCGCGCAAATCAGTGCATTAAACCGCTTTGCATATAATGGCGGAATATTATGCGCTGCTTTATCCCATATTTCGCATCTGCAATTCGGATTGATTTGAGCCATCCTTCTGACGCTGTTATGAACTACATCTTGTTCCTTTGCTCCTGCCAGTGCGATAACAGGTATTTTTACATCTGCAAATTTCGGCACACTGTCAATGGTAATTCCATTATACACAATGTTATGCACTGTTTCCTCCTGGACATTTTGCATCTGCGCAACAAACGCTTTGCAAACCTTCGGCGGCAAACCGTTCATCATGCCCAGAAATCCACAGAAGCATTTGTT
Source organism: Oscillospiraceae bacterium (assembly GCA_016295145.1). Taxonomy (GTDB): domain Bacteria; phylum Bacillota; class Clostridia; order Oscillospirales; family Ruminococcaceae; genus Firm-04. The sequence continues at coordinate 309 of JAEDLR010000065.1, read as the reverse complement.
TTTCAATTGACGAAGCTGCTTGCTGTTCATCCTTGCAATTTCAGACAGGAGCGGTTCTTCTTTCAGAAGCCACGGACTAACAATGATCGCGGATTCAAATAATTCTTCATATTCCGCTACCAGTCTGAAAGCAAGCTGTGCGCCCAGCGAAAAACCGACCAGCATGACTTTCTTGTTCAGGCTCTTGATATAATCTGCAATCTCCTTTATACATTCGTCTGTTTGAAAAATCCGATCCGTATGATCGCCGAACCCCATGATATGAGGGACTACAATATGATACGATTCCGCAAGCGCATACTGCCTGTT
>JAEDLR010000064.1 GCA_016295145.1 Oscillospiraceae bacterium | reverse complement strand
CACCGAGATCTACACCCACCTGGCAGATGAACAACGGCAGGCGGCGATTGATAACAATCCGCTGGCAGGCAAGCGCCGCCACAGCGACAACAAGAACGGAGAAGAATAACCATTCAACAGGAGGCTTTTATGGAACGCAAGATCATAATCGGTATGCTGGTGAGCATTCTTGCCGTGGTTGGCGTGATTTTCTGCGCAAAACGCATCACAGGCGATGATACCCCCACAACCTCCCAGACAGATCCCCCGCCCTCCATTGCAACCTCAGCCACCACCACGACTGATTTCTGGGACTACCTCCACGGGCAGACGGAAACCACCACAACCACCGCCGAAACCGATGAAAACGGCAATCCTGTGACCACCGCTGCCGCGACCGATGAAAACGGCAATCCCATCACCACAGCGGCAACCGCTGCCTCAGCAACAGACACCACCACGACCACCACAGCACCGCATCTGGTGTTCCCCGGTTGAGCAAGGGAGGCTGACAATTGAAGATCCTGATGTTTGGCGATGTGGTCGGGCAGATCGGCTGTGACTGCCTGGGGCGTAATCTCGCAAAGCTGCGCCGGGAATACAACGCGGATTTTGTCATCGTCAACGGAGAAAACTCCGCGGACGGCAACGGCATCACACAGCAATCGGCACAGCAGCTGTTGGAAATGGGCACAGATGTCATCACCACAGGCAACCACTGCTTCCGCCGCCGCTGCCAATCCATTTACGAGAATCCACGCATTCTGCGCCCTGCCAATTATCCCGAAGGTACGGTAGGCAGCGGTATCTTCACCGCAGACCTGGGCAGAACACAGCTTACCGTTATCAATCTCATGGGCACTGCCTACATGGAGCCGCTGGATAATCCCTTTGCCGTGGCGGATGCCCTGTTGACGCAGACCGAAAGCAAGATCATTCTGGTGGATTTCCACGCGGAGGCAACCTCCGAGAAACGAGCTATGGGCTTTTATCTGGCAGGCAGAGTATCTGCCGTGGTGGGTACCCATACCCATGTGCAAACCGCCGACAGCGAGCTTCTGGAGGGCACGACAGCATATATCACCGACCTTGGCATGACAGGCCCTATGCGATCTGTGCTGGGCGTCGCACCGGAACTGGCAGTGCAAAAGCAGCGAATGCATACCCCTGTTGCCTTTCAGGAGGCGCAGGGTGACTGCATGATAAACGGTGCGTGCATTACGGTGGATGACCGCACCGGCAGGGCAACCGATATTACTGCACTGTTTTTGCGCAAAGTTTAAACGTCATATGTAAAACAGCAAGAAGATTGTACGAATTGTAATTTGCTGTTCGTCAAAATGTACAATTAAACCACTCGATTTATGAAACATTTCACAAATATTTGGCGGATACTTGACTTTTTTTCGCAAATGTATTATACTATATAACAGCAGGTACCGCAATGTTGCAGCAACACATCTCGATATTTTTGCAGGCGTAATTGTTATAACAAACGCAGAATGCATCAACGAAAGGAGCAATCCCCCAATGGAAATTTTAAAAGTATCCGCACATTCTGTCCCCACTTCTGTGGCAGGTGCCATCGCAGGTGTCATCCGCGAAAACAAGCAGGTTGAGATCCAGGCAGTGGGCGCAGGGGCAACCAATCAGGCAGTGAAATCCATTGCCGTTGCCAGAGGCTATCTTGCCCCCATCGGCATCGATCTCGTCTGCATCCCCGCCTTCGCAAGCATTACCATTGACGGCGAGGAGCGCACAGCCATCAAGCTCATCTGTGAGCCGAGATGACGCTTTCACCCCCAAAACCAAATAGAAAAAGCATCCGCTGCGTGTGTGGCGGATGCTTTTTGTGTTAATGCCCCTCTCCCTCGTGCATCCGCCGATTCTCATACTTGCGTTTGGTCGCCATGCCTCCGCGGATATGGCGTTCCTGCTTGTTTTTTTCAATGATGACACGCACTTCCTCATACAGCCCCGGCTGCAGCGTGGGCAGCCTTGTTGAGATATCTTTATGTACCGTGGATTTGGATATGCCGAAAACCCTTGCCGTGCTGCGCACAGTTGCGCCGTGTTCCGCAATGTATTCCCCAAGGCGAATCGCCCGTTCATCCATGCCACAGTCGTCTGTCTGCGCTGCGGATGTATGCTGCTTGCGCAAATTGCTCACTCCTCTCGGTATGCTATTGGAGAATATGCGCAAAGCTGCGGAAAGAGTACATCATTGTGTTGAAAATTTTCTGCACAGCAGCAAGCTGATTGGCATATACTGCCTGTGGGGGATGTTTTTTGCCGCAAACGAAAAAAATGCTTGACAAATTCATGGGAACATGGTATGATATATGTACGGACAGAGGCGCGGTTGCGATGAGTCCCGATGGGCAGAGGGTGCCGAACCCGCTTTGCATCCCATCGGAAAAGGCAAAACCGCCGAAGTACATTTCCCGTTCGGCTGGGGGATGTGCTGGTTGCGTATCCGAACAGGTGCGTAACTGTCACGGCAGAGCTGCCGTGGAGTGCTGACCGGATTCCTGCCGTGATGCGTGATGTTCACCGCAGGCACCGTTCATGTAGCACATAGTACGCAGTCCGTCAGGGGTAAAATGCCCCCTGCGGATTTTTTTGTATCTGCGCCAAGGGCGTTTTCTGTCGGATGCCCGTGCGTAAAACCTACATCAAAAGGAGAAGATTCCAATGAAACAGTATCGTGTCGGTATCATCGGCGCCACCGGTATGGTGGGTCAGCGCTTTGCCCTTCTGCTGGCAGAGCATCCGTGGTTCAAGGTAACCACCCTTGCAGCATCCTCCCGTTCTGCGGGCAAAACGTATCGCGAGGCAGTGGGCAGCCGTTGGGCCTTTGAAGATCAGCCTATGCCTGAAGCCCTTGCAGATATCATCATCTGCGATGCTACAGCCGACATTGAAAAAATCGCCGCATCCGTGGATTTTTGCTTCTGCGCAGTGGATATGAAAAAAGACGAGATCCGCGCGTTAGAGGAGCAGTACGCCAAGGCAGAGTGTCCCATCGTATCCAACAACTCCGCAAATCGCTTCACCCCTGATGTGCCTATGATTATTCCCGAGATCAACCCCGAGCATCTGGAGGTCATTGCGGCGCAAAAGGCAAGACTGGGCACCAAGAGAGGCTTTATTGCTGTGAAGTCCAACTGCTCCATCCAGAGCTATGTGCCCGCCCTGCACCCCCTGCGTAAGTTCGGCATCAAGAGCGTACTGGCTTGCACCTATCAGGCAATCTCCGGCGCAGGCAAGACCTTCGCACGCTGGCCCGAAATGGTCGATAACCTCATCCCCTACATCGGCGGCGAGGAGGAGAAATCCGAGCAGGAACCTCTGAAGGTATGGGGCAAGGTCGAAGGCGGCGAGATCGTCAAGGCAGAGTCCCCCTGCATCACCACACAGTGCCTGCGCGTACCCGTTGCAGACGGCCATACTGCTGCCGTGTTTGTCAACTTTGAGCAGAAGCCTACCATCGAGGAGATCAAGGCTGCATGGGCAGCATATGCCGGTGAGCCGCAGTCGCTGCAGCTGCCCATGGCACCCAAGCAGTTCATCCACTACTTTGAAGAGCCCGACCGTCCCCAGGCAAGACTGGACCGTATGCTGGAAGGCGGTATGGCGGTTTCCGTGGGTCGTCTGCGCGAAGACCGTATGTTTGATTACAAGTTCGTGTGCCTTTCCCACAACACCCTGCGCGGCGCAGCAGGCGGTGCGGTAGAGCTGGCAGAGCTGCTGGCTGCAAAGGGCTACTTCGACTAAAAAGAAAACCGAAGGGAAGTACAAACTGGTGAGGGAGCGTAAACCATGAAATCCATCTTTCTATGTGCAATGGCAGATGCCCTGCGCATCGCTTCTGTGGATATCCGCAACGGTGACCATCTGTTCGGGCCGTTGGATTTCTACGACTATATTCCACCCATTCCGCATCCGCTGCCCTATGTGCCTGCCTATTTGCAGGATTACGAATTTCAGCCAAAGCTGTTAAAGGATTTTCTGCGCAGCGACGCTTGCAAGGGCATCTACCGCCACTGCGATTATCTGGTGGCACTGCCCGATGACTGCACCGATCTGGAAACCAATGCGATCCATGACCTGTGCGTCTCTGTGGGTGCAAAGCGCCCTGTGATGGAATATCAGGCTTTTCTGCTCTCTGCCGATACTTCCTATCTCGCGGTAACGGCATCCAAGCGCGCCGTGTGTGTGACCCATGTCATTGCCAAAAAGGATGAGACTGACCGGGTGTTCATCCCCATCAATCTGCTCAGTGAGGATACCCTCTATGAGGCACTTTCCGCGCTGGATTCCGAGCATACGCTGCCTGTCTACACCTTCGGGCTGCCCGATGAATACGCAGAGATCGGCAGAGAAGTACCCACCCAGACGCTGGTGAAGCATCTGGCAAAGCTGCTGTAACGGGGGTTTTTGCAGATGTATCTTGTGCGTGTGTCATCCAATGCCACGGTGACAAAAGAAGCCGTTGCCGATTGCAGCGAGCAGACTTTGTGTGATCTGCTGGCAACGGATGTGACTGAGCGCCTGCGGGCGTTGGAAGCCCCTGAAGCGTTTACTGAACAAGGCATCGCCCTGTGCTACTATATCGACGGCAGAGGCGGTGAGCGTCAGCTTGATGCCAATTTTTGCGGAACTTGTCTGTATCATACAGGCTGCCCCATTTACGGTGATCTGCTGTTTGCAGCCGTGCAGGCGCATACCCCTCGCAGCATGACCGCTGCCGAGTGCGATATCTTGATCCCATGGCTGTGTGAACAGTTTGCAAGCCTCTCCGTTTTGTAATACGCAAATACGAAACGGAGCAAATACCGCCGATGAGCATCCATCGGCAGAAAGGTTGCAGTTTTATGAAGAATACAATTTTTACCGGCGCAGGCGTGGCTTTGGTCACACCCTTTGCCGCCGATGGCTCTGTGGATTATACCACATTTGCTGCTCTGATCGAGGAGCAGATTGCTGCCGGAACTGATGCGCTGATTATCGCAGGCACCACCGGCGAAAGCGCGACCCTGACCGAAGAAGAACACGTGGAAGTGCTGCGTTTTGCTGTACAGCAAACCAACCACCGCGTTCCTGTGATCGCAGGCACAGGCAGCAACGATACCAGTTTCTGTGTCAGCCTTTCCCAGGAGGCAGAAAGCCTCGGTGCGGATGCGCTGCTGCTTGTCACCCCCTACTATAACAAGGCGTCCCAGAAGGGCCTTTATATCCACTACAAGACCATTGCAGAGTCTGTGCATATCCCCGTGATTCTCTACAATGTGCCTTCCCGTACCGGCGTGAACATTGATGTGGAAACCGTGGCAAAGCTTGCCGAAATACCGAACATTGTTGCCATTAAGGAAGCATCCGGCAATATCAGCTATCTGGCAAAGCTCATGGCGCGCTGCGGCGATATCATTGATGTGTACAGCGGCAACGACGACCAGATCGTTCCCATGATGTCGCTGGGCGCAAAGGGCGTGATCTCCGTGCTTTCCAATGTTGCCCCCAAGGAAACGCACGAGATGGCCATGGCAGCCCTGAACGGCGATTATTCTACCGCTGCAAAATTGCAGCTGGAGTACATCCCGCTCATCAGTGCGCTGTTCAGTGAGGTAAACCCCATCCCCGTGAAGGAAGCCCTGAATATGATGGGCAAGCAGGTCGGCGAGTGCCGTCTGCCCCTGTGCGCTATGGAAGAAAAGAACCGTGAGGTATTGCGTGCAGCCTTGCAGGAAAAGGGTCTGCTGGCATAATCAGGATGACTGAAGATTATTGAAAAGTGAGGGTATCAAGATGGTTCAAATTGCAATCAGCGGTGCCTGCGGCAAAATGGGCAGGAACCTTGCCGCCTGCATTGCCGAACGGGAAAACTGCACGGTCATCGCAGGCATTGACCTGTTTCCCAACGATACAATGGGCTTTCCCGTAGTAAAAACTCCGGCTGAGCTGCCAAAAACTCCCGATGTGATCATTGACTACAGCAATCCCGCCGGCATTGATGGGCTGCTTGCCTATGCGCTGGAAAAGGGCGTACCGCTGGTACTTGCAACCACAGGCTACTCCGATGCGCAAATGGAACAGATCCGTACTGCGGCAGCGCAAATCCCAATCTTCTTCTCGTTCAATATGTCATTGGGCATCCAGTTGCTGATCGCGCTTTCTAAAAAGGCGGAGGCAGTGCTGGGCAATCAGTTTGATATTGAGATCATTGAAAAACACCACAACCAGAAAATCGACGCGCCTTCCGGCACTGCCCTGATGCTTGCCAATGCGCTGTGCGAAGAAGCAACACCAGCAAAACATCCGGTATACGATCGTCACAGTGTGCGCCGCAAGCGCGATATCACGGAAATCGGTATCCATTCGGTGCGCGGCGGTACCATTGTGGGTGAGCATGAGGTGCTGTTTGCAGGCCCCGATGAGTGCATCTCCCTGAAGCACACCGCAAGTTCCAAGAGGGTGTTTGCAGAAGGCTCTGTCAATGCCGCAATCTTTATGGCAGGCAATCGTCAGCCCAGACTGTATGATATGACGGATCTGCTTGCCGCGACCTGATTTCACAAACAACAAACGAGGCGACGACTATGAAAAGAAAGGTTTTCACCGTCATCGGCGGCGTGGTGCTGGTATGTGCACTGAGCTTTGGCACATTGCTTGCTATCTTGTTCTTGTTACAGTTTGGCGTGATTCTCTCCATTGCCGTTGGGATCACCCTTGCAATCGTTGCTCAGAAACTGCACAACTGGCTTCCCCCAAAGGCAGTGCTGCTTGCAGAAGGTATTACGCTGTTGATTGGTCTCGGCTGCCTTGCCGTCACATACTATCTTGACAGCATCGACTATTGGGCAGGCCAATGGTTTGGCGGTCTGGGCGAAATGCTGCTTTCCCTTGCAACGGCGGCGGTATCGCTTTTCATGTTGATTACCAGTGGGATCTGTCAGCTCGTTGCCCACAAACGGGAAAAGAAACAATCCCCCCTTGACAATTCCGAGAAAATATGATATGATATGAGAGGTATCCGCAATGGATGCCTCTCTGATCTTCGGGGTGTAGCGCAGTTGGTAGCGCGCCTGCTTTGGGAGCAGGATGCCGCAGGTTCGAATCCTGTCACTCCGATTAGAAAAGAATCTCTCGGGTTTTTCTCCTGAGAGATTTTTTTCGTATGTGTGTAGCGCAGTTGATGTAGCCCATGTAACCAACGCTTCGCACAAGCACGAATCTGCTGCTTGGGGAGCAGGATGCCGCAGATTTGAATCTTGTCACGGGATAAAGAACGGATGCCGTATTCTCTACAGCATCCGTTTCGCCTTATGTTAATGTACCGGGCATCAGTGCGCGCTCCAGAATACCGTTACAAGCGGCAAGCGCAATGCCATAGTTGGTAAATGGCACGCCCTGCGAGAGCGCAGTGCGCATTCTCCATGACATCTCACGCTCGGTGCGCATACAACCGCCGCAATGCACCACCAGCGCATACTGGGACAGATCCTCGGGAAAATCGCCTCCTGCGGTAAAGCTGAAATCAAACTGTCTGCCCGTATACGTTTGCAGCAGCTTTGGCAGCTTTACCGTGCCGATATCTCCGCACTGCCGATGGTGTGTGCAGCCCTCTGCAATCAGCAATTTTGCGCCATCGTGGAGCTTTCGCAACGCTTCTATGCCCTGCACAGCCGTTTCCAGAAAGCCCTTATACCGCGCCATGAGGATCGAAAACGAGGTCAGCGGGATATCATCGGGAAGCATTTTCTCCACCGGCCCAAACACCTGACTGTCCGTAATAATCATACGCGGTGCTTTTTGCAGATTTGTAAGCACCTGCGGCAACTGTTCGGGTTGCGTTACAACCGCAATGCCGCCGATATCGATCACTTCGCGCAAGGTCTGCTGCTGTGGCAGAATCAGCCTGCCCTTGGGTGCCGCAGCGTCAATGGGAGTGACCAGCACCACTGTATCATTGGGCTGCAGCAAGTCCGAAACGATATGCCTTGTGGGTTGCAGATGACTGCCCATTGCACCGATGCGTTCTTTCAGCCCGTGAATCCCCTGCCCTGTTTTCGCGCTCACCCACAGGACTTCATCGGTATCAGTCTGCGGTTCGGACAGCAGATCTGCTTTATTGCGCACCACCAGATACGGAATCTTCTGCTGTGTAAACAGCTCGATGAGCGTCTGTTCGGTGGCACCCATCGGACGGGTTGCATCGGTAACAAGCACGGCAATATCGGTGCGGTACAGTGCCAGACGGGTTTTCTCAATGCGCATTGCACCCAGCGTGCCCTCATCATCGAAGCCTGCGGTATCGGTAATATTGACAGGGCCCAGCGGTAACAGCTCCATACTTTTGCTGACTGCGTCCGTGGTGGTGCCTGCCACATCGGATACAATGGAAAAGGGCTGCCCAGTCACGGCGTTCACAATACTGGATTTGCCCGCATTGCGCGCACCAAAGAAGCCGATGTGCGTGCGCTCTGCGGTAGGCGTTTCGTTGACGCTCATAGAAAGACCTCCTTTACGGCGGGATCAGAAACGGAAATCACGCTTGCCGTTTGCGATATCTGCGATATGCTCTGCACAGATGGCTCTTGCCTTCTCGTTGGGGATGGTAGGAAGCTGCTCCGCGATCAGCTTTTCACCAATGGCTCTGGTTTCAGGGGATGCGTAGTCCATCAGGTACTCTTTCAAAGTAAGAAGCGCATTGGGGTGGCAGCAGTTCTGAATCTGACCGCTCTTGAGCAGCGTCATGAAGCGGTCACCGGTTCTGCCCTCACGGTAGCAGGCGGTGCAGAACGACGGGATATAGCCCATCTCCATGAGCCAGCGCACCACCTCATCCAGCGTACGGCTGTCACTGACATCAAACTGCTCGGATTCGTGCGGACGCACTGCCTCGGTATACCCACCCACGCTGGTACGGGATGCACCGCTGATCTGCGAAACGCCCAGCGGCAGCACCTTTTCTCGCACTGCCTGACTTTCACGGGTGCTGATAATCATACCGGTATAGGGAACGCACACACGAATCAGCGCACACAGCTTTGCAAAGATCTCGTCATCAATGCCATTATCGAATACAGTGGGGTCAATATCGGCGGCGCGTTTGATACGGGGCACGCTAATGGTATGGGGGCCAACGCCGTGTACTGCCTCCAGATGCTCCGCGTGCATCAGCAGACCTGCAAACTCATACCTGTACAACTCCAGACCGAACAGCACACCCAGTCCCACATCGTCAATACCGCCTTCCATGGCACGGTCCATTGCCTCGGTATGGTAGGCATAATTGTGCTTGGGCCCCACGGGATGCAGCTTTTCGTAGCTTTCCTTATGATATGTTTCCTGAAACAGAATATAGGTGCCGATGCCTGCTTCCTTCAGCTTGCGGTAGTTTTCCACAGTGGTGGCTGCAATATTGACATTCACCCGGCGAATGGCACCGTTTTTATGCTGAATGCTGTAAATCGTCTTGATGCTCTCCAGAATATACTCAATGGGATTGTTCACGGGATCCTCGCCCGCCTCAATGGCAAGACGCTTGTGCCCCATATCCTGCAACGCAATGACCTCCGCGCGAATCTGATCCTGTGTCAGCTTAATGCGTGGGATATCCTTGTTCTGGTGATGATAGGGGCAATACACGCAGCCGTTGACGCAATAGTTTGACAGATACAGCGGTGCAAACATCACGATGCGGTTGCCGTAAAAATCAATCTTGATCTGCTTGGCAAGGGCGTACAGCTCCTCGATCTTCTCCTTGTTTTCGCAGGCAAGCAGTACCGATGCCTCACGATGATTCAGACCCTTGCGCAGCTTGGCCTTTGCAATGATCTGGTCGATCAGCTCCAGATTGTCCTTGTTTTCATCGGCATACTGCAATGTGGCAAGAATTTCTTCATGGTTGATGAATTCTTCGGCTTTCATAGATTTGGGATCATACATTGCGATTCTTCCTTTCTTTCAGACGCTGTGATTCGGCGCGTCTCC
>JAEDLR010000009.1 GCA_016295145.1 Oscillospiraceae bacterium | reverse complement strand
TTCTTTACAAGTATTACTTTGTTAATATGGATGTAAAACGATACTTCCTTTCGCAAGCATTATATGCCTGTGTAACTGCAGTCATTTCGGTAATTACATACAGCACAACGCGCTTGATAAATCTTGACGGGTTTGGCGGACTAATTATTAAGGGCATAATTTGTCTCGTTATTCCCAATGTGTGTTATTATTTTGCTTATCGAAAGAACCAATTCTTCTCCGATTCGGTTAAATTAGTTAAGCGAATTTGCCGGTAAGCTCCCGATTTTCGTGCATTCTTGTCATCCACTTTTCGCTCATAAGAGCATAAAATAGCAGCCGGAGGTGGTATAATGATAACATATCACCTGTGATAGATAATAGGCCTGTAAACGGGCGATTCTCTGTTTATAGCGACAATCTTTGCCTGCAGGACCTGCTATGCAAATTATGATGATCATGCCATTTTCAGCCGATACTGGTGTGGTGTTATCCCTGTAGCAGAAAGAAACTGTCTGAGAAAATACTTGCTGTCATCATACCCGCATTGTTTTGCGATTTGCGTGATATTGAGATTGGTTGTGCATAGAAGATACTTTGCCTTTGTGATCTTCTGGTGAATGCAGTCCTTGTAAAAGCTGACGACAAAGGATTTTTTGTAGAGCGCACGCAGATATCCCGGGCTGTAGGAATATTGCTGGCATACATCTTCCGTGTCGTGGGGCGTTTTCGGATCAGCGTAAATTGCATTCCGGATTTGCAGCATGATATCATAATTCAGTTGATTACGTCTTTGTGCGATCTCTGCTGCCAGTGCATCTGTCTGATTTCTGCAAAGTGCAATAGCATCGGAATAGGCAGTATCTTTGCTGCAGCTTACAGTGCAACAGACAAATGAATCCGTTCCATAAGTTCTCAGATATGTGGGATGCTGCATGACAAATGCCTGAAGCTTGTCCGTCAGCATTGCATCCGTTGCCTCTGGCTTGTGCGTCATACAGATAAAGATATCCTCACTGATGCGGGCACAGATTCCATCCGTGCCGCAGAATTGCTTCACCGCATCTGCCATTTCTGATATAGCAGCAGTTTTGGATACCACTGTATCCAGTTCATCCCCAAACAGGCAGGTCTTCAGCATAGATAGCTGTACAAAAGCATTTTCCGAGCCGGAAAGGGCGGCATAATAATGTTTTTCCATGCCGCTTTCGTTGTAGAATCCGGTCAGTGAATCACGGGATTCTGAAAGGTTCTGGCACTGCGTCAGATAGCGTATGTCATTCTTGATACGCAGAAATTCCAGCCCGTTTGAAATGGCTTTGAGCCAATTTCTGAAAATATCATCGTAGGTATCCGGTGTGCCGTATTGCAGAACGATGTATCCGAATAACCTGTTGCTGAAAAACAGCGGATTGAAATAATATACCGCTGCAGCATGATTCTTTTCAAAAATTTCTGAAAAAAGGTATTTGTCAATCGTAAATGGCTTGGAATCCTGCCACGGCATAATACTTCGGCAGGAGAGGGAATCGTTCAGCTGTGCGGATGATGCGTTATACCAGTTGTCCAGCAGACAGAGATAGATGTTATGCACATTGCGGATCTGCCAGTGAAAGCTTCCGGCGATAGACACGAATGCATCAATGTTCCTGCATTCCGTTAGACGCTGCTCCATCTGACCGAACAGATTCCAGAAATCATAATCCGCCTTGACACGGGCAGCATGAAGCTCCTGATTGAACTGCTCAATTCTGCTACCGCAGGGGCAGCTGTCACCGTGAATGAGTGTGCCTTTCGGCGGAATGAATTCCTCATGAATGCCGAACACGATCTTCCTGTATAGAATCTGCACGGCACTTCTGCCGGTTTCTTCTCTGTTTCTCTGATAGGTTGTCAGAATGGGTGTATGCAGATGGCGTTTACGAATATACTCATAACCGATGACTGCCATTGTTTCAGGAATCGCAATGTTATAATCTGTAAGGGCATCAATCACGCCGTATGCCATGTAGTCGTTTGCGCAGATGAGTGCTTCAGGGAACGGCAGCGCACCGTTGATGTATTGCAGCGCAAGTGCCTTGCCAGAATTCATCCAGAAATCACCGTAGTATACTTTATTGTCATCAAAGGGAATACCATGTTTTTCCAATGATTTGCGGTAACCCTCGATGCGAAGAGCAGATGCAGAAAGATCCCGACTTCCAGTCAGCAGTGCAATATCACGAAAGCCATGATTTTCAATCAGATGGTTGGTGATATCTTCCATATCATTCATATCACTTGTATTGATATTCTGTATTCCGGGTATCTCCAATTCGGGAAGAACGGAACCAATCACCAGCATGGGGATATCACGCTGTTTCAGGTAATCACGGATTCTTTGTTGCAGTTCTCTGTTGACAAATGATTCGGAAATCAGAATGATTCCGTCCAGATCTGGTGAAAGAATCAGCTCATAGATCTGATTTTCACACAGGATCATGCCATCCTCTGAGGAGCCGGGATTGTAAATATTTGAAATCACCGCGATATCAATATCAAATTCCTGTGCCTTATTCACAATACCCCGAATGATCTCTCGCTGTTCAATACTGTTGGCTTCGGCAGTTACCACACCGAATATCATTCTGTTTTTCTTGCTCATACAATCTTTCCTTTGCTGCGTGTTGTTTTCATTATACTATTTTCCGGTTCGGTTGTCAACTGACATGATTCGTTTTATCCACCAAATCACCGTAATACATGGTTATCTGTTCTGTTTTTTTGTCTTTTGATGATGGCTTCCGAACGTATTCGGAAAATTCAGCGAAAAAGAAAATCGTTTTATCCACCAAAGAGACCTTATGTGAGTTGCACAAAATTTGTTTTCCCGTTATAATAAAGCAGGCGTGATAGAGGCGAAAAGCAATGCGGTTGCAATCGTCGAAACCGCCCAAACAAATGAGAAGGAAGTACACTTCTGCCGCCATCGCGGGGGAGCAGTGCTTTCGCAACAATGAGAGGATATGGAGGAAATACGATGAAATTAAAGAGACTGTGTGCAGCAATGCTGTCCGGCGTCATGGCGTGTGGTATGCTGGGATTTCTGCCGACTGCAAGCATGACAAATTCTGATGCTGTGCAGAGCGTACTGGAGAGTTTGTCTTTGGATTATGAACCTATGACAGCATGTGCAGCCAATGGCGTCATGAGAAGACCGATTTCTAACGATGCCCCGATGTTCATTGTCCACATTGACACATGGAATGTAGCAGACCCTGCAAAGATCATCAGCCTGATTCCTGAGGACATCAAGCCCTACTGCGTGTTCAATATTTCCATGTCCATCAACTGGAGTAGCTCTGAACACAAATGGCTCATGGTACAAAACGGTTACGAGCTTGCAAAGTCCTGGCTCAAGACCTGTGCAGATGAGGGCGTGTGGTGCATGGTGCAGCCTGCCAGCGGCGGTCAGTGCCATCTCCCCGATTATGACAGCAGTTACAATATTGTGGATTCTCCCAACAAACACCTCTTTGTGCAAAAAGCAGACGCGGATTACGAGAATACGATTTACGCAGAATTTTTCCGGGATTATCCCAATTTTATCGGTTTTAACTATAGCGAACAGTTCTGGGGATTTGATTCGGCGGATCATCCCTGTACTTTCCAGCAGAGATATTCCCATTTTGCACACCTTCTGGAACTCTGCGACCGGTACGGCGGCTACCTCAACATCAACTGGTGCGCAAATATGTGGTCCGCACCGCTGAATCCGGTTGCCATGCTGAAAACCAACACCGAATGGCGGCAGGCGTGCGAAAAGTACTCCGACCATCTGCAGTTGGAGGAAAAATACACACAGGGCAGCATGATTCAGGATGTTGAGAGCGAGGTGCTTGGCGCGTATCTTTCCGGCTACTGCGGCAGTTTTGGTGTTCGTTATGATGAAACCGGCTGGACGGATTCCACATGGTCCGGCACAGGTGCAGCGACAAAAGATCAGTACCGTCAGATCACCGGACTGCCCATTCATCTTGAGCGCATGGTGCTCAACGGTGCCACGATCATCGACGGCCCGGAGCTGATCTGGGCAGATGATTTTGGCGAAACATGGGGTGGCGTCAAGGACAGTGAGGGCTATTCCTGTCGCGATTGGTTCGTGCGTGACCAGTATTTCAACTCTACACTCGATTTCTTCCGAAAGATTATTGACGGCACAGTGGATATTCCCACCCGTCAGGAAGTCATTGACCGCACAAAGGTTGTCGTGATACAGGATGTTAGCAGCGGCAATGATCATGATAAGTACAGCACCTATCCCTCACTCTTCGAGGGCCTCTATCGTATGCCGGGTGACGGCAATCTCTGGGACAATCACAATCTCTACAAATCCACCGGACGCTATCCTACCATCCCGACCGTCTATGCGTTGCGTGACGATGCAGCCAAATCCTTTGATGTGCAGCTGAAGCAATCTACCCTTTCCACACGTTGGAGCAGCATTGCGGCAAAGCAGGAGGAATTCAATGCCCTTTTCCCATCGGATTATTACGGCAACTGCTACGCAGCACGCTATGAGAATTCATGGGTGACCTATAATCCGAATAAGGACGGCAGCAACTGCGGCGGCGTGCTTTCTCTGAAATACAACACTTGCAAGGAACTGGATGTGAATTTCAACGCCTATGGCAACGCACTGATCAATGAATATGCCGACCGCTTGGATATTTACCTGAATAACTTCGACAATAAGGCACAGACCACGCTGAAAACGGATACTTTTAAGATCATTGGCTGCAAGGAGAAACCGAGCTATACCGCAAAAGATACCGGGCGCAACCAGACAGCGTCCGCCATCTCTGAAAGCTATGCAAACGGAACATATACGCTGACCGTTCAGCATAATGGCCCCTTGAGTCTGACCATCCACTGCAGCGGCAATGAAACAAATCGTATGGCAGCAGAAGCTGTGAAGCATCTGACCGAACCGGAACAGCCTGCATTTTATGAGGGTGTCCGCCAGTATGAGGGCGAATTCTTTGATGTGAAGAATACGGAAGGCTATGTCCAGAATGCTTGTGGCAGCGGCGTGGATGGATGCTGGGGTCAGGGCTTCCTGAAATTCGGCACCAACGCAAGCGCCTCCGTCAAGGATACCGTCAAAACCACAAAGGCAGGCACCTTCCAGATGAACCTGCGTTATTCTACCACCACTGACTGCAAGCAGGTTGATCTCTATGTCAACGGCAGCAAGGTGAAAACGCTTTCCCTCCCCAAGGGCTCTTCTTTCAGCGACTGGAAGATCGTGACCGAACCCATTACCCTGAAAGAGGGTGACAACAAGATCGAACTGAAAGCCAATGCAGCACTTGCAAGTTCTCTTTATATTGATTGCTTCACCGTAGAGGGCGATTTCGGTGACGGCGAACCGATCGTGATCGAACCCATCAGCGGCAAACTGATTCAGAATCTCACAGTCAATGATACCGAGAATGCCGCAGACTGGAGGATTGCTTATGATTTTGGTGTTGGCTGCAAGCTCTATGGTGACCGTGATCTGACCTGTGCATCCGCACCGGAGGGGCTGAATAATGCGGAATACATCCTGACCGCCTGCGACTCCAAGCTGTACACCAAAACCGAAGCGACATTCACAGCGGCAAAGGATATGACCGTGTATGTCGCAGTGGATGACCGTGTGGGCGATCTGCTTGACTGGCTGGCTGCATGGGAGAAAACGGCATACACAATCACATCTTCCAATGCTGTGACATTCAACCTTTATGCAAAAACTGTAAAAGCAGGGGAGCTTGTCACACTGGGCACAAACGGCGGTTATGGTGATTCTGCAAACTACCTTGTCTTTGCTACGGAAGAAATCATCCGTATTAGGGGAGATGTGAACGCTGATGGCGCATTTAGTGTCGCCGATGTTGTGATGCTTCAGAAATGGCTGATTTGCAGTGCAAATGCAACCCTGACTGACTGGAAAGCCGGCGATCTTTCCGAAGACAATAGAATCGATGGATTGGATGTGTGCATTATGAAAAATATGCTTCTTGAGAAATCTACAGCAATGACGCCTGCAGAGTATATGGCACAGGTGAGTGCAACGCTTTTTGAAAGTGAACCGAATGATGCAGTAGCGGAAAAAGCAGGCATACAGTACGGTACTTATGAAAAAGTCAGCTTTACCTCTGCGGTATGCGGTGGCAGAACCAAGAGCATGAACGTGCTTCTGCCTGCCGGATACAGCGCAAGCAAGGAATATCCTGTATTATATGCACTGCATGGCTACTGGGGAAATGCGGATGCATTGCTCGATGCTGGTGATGCATCCTTGCGTCTGCGTCAGATCATTGGCAATGCCATTGCAGCAGGAGAAGCCGAGGAAATGATTGTTGTATTTCCCGACATCTATGCCAGTGCCACACAGGATGCTTGTGACGGACTGAACGCAAAAAATAATGCGGCATATGATAATTTCATCAACGTGCTGGTGAAGGAGATCATGCCGTATATGGAACAGCACTATTCCATCAAAACAGGCCGTGACAACACTGCAATCACAGGTTTTTCCATGGGCGGAAGAGAATCTCTCTACATCGGGTTCAGCCGACCGGATCTGTTTGGTTATGTAGGCGCGATGTGCCCTGCGCCTGGACTGGATACGGATCTGATTGCAGCGGAGAATTTGAAATTCACCGGTACAGAACCGTATCTCCTTATGGTGAGTGCAGGATCGAACGACACCCTGATCTACTCCACGCCGGAAGGATATCATAATATTCTGACAGCGAATGGAACAACGCATATCTGGCATTATGTCACTGGCGGAGATCACGGCGGAAAAACGATTCGTCCGCATATGTACAATTTTGTGAGAGCTATATTTAAGGCGAATTAACAATTGAACAGGAGTCAGCATTGGAACAGTTTTACCAGACTGTCACGTGCTGACTCCTGTTTTTGCAGGAGAAAAAAACGGAACCCCCCCTTGACAAAGTATGCAATCCGTGCTATAATCCAGATAAAGGCGATGACGAAGAAGGCGTGTAAGAACACAGCACAGAGAATCGGTGGGTGGTGGAAACCGATGTGTGTGATTGCAAAGAGCCCCTCCCTTCCGAGCCGGAGACCTGAACATCGCGATGCGAAAAAGTAGGGCTCCCGTGATTGCTGCGTAAATGCATATGAAGTTGTTTGACTTCGATGAGGGGCGAAGGCTTTGCAGAAGCAAAGCGCGCAATTTGAGTGGTACCGCGAGTGTATGAAATCTACACCCGTCTCAAAGTCCGATTGCTTTGAGACGGGTGTTTTGTTGTATCCGATCTCCAAAGCACAAACGCAGGGCTGAAAAAGCCAATTCAGAAACAAAGGAGAGATCATGATGCGTACACAAGTGAAAACCGATCAGGCACCTGCCGCCATCGGGCCCTACGAGCAAGCGATTGTATGCGGCAATTATGTGTTCACCTCGGGGCAGATTCCCATTGATCCCGTCAGCGGTAATGTGGAAGCCGAAGGCATTGAGGCACAGACAGAGCAGGTGTGCAAGAATCTTGCGGCGGTGCTACAGGCAGCGGGGAGCGATTTGACCATGGCGGTAAAGACCACCTGCTTTTTGCAGGACATGGCAGATTTCGCAGCGTTCAATACCGTTTACGGCAGGTATTTTTCCGGGAAGCCGGCACGATCCTGCGTGGCGGTAAAAGCGTTGCCGAAGAATGTACTGGTGGAGATGGAAGTCATTGCCGAACGAAAGGCGGGTGATTTCGTATGATGAACGCCGCCAAGTATCGTCCGGAGTATTACCCAGCGCCTCAGTGCTGTAATGACTGGACAACCCGAGAAAGCATTGATCGCGCCCCCATTTGGTGTAGCGTGGATATGCGTGACGGAAACCAGAGCCTTGTAATCCCCATGAGTCTGGAGCAGAAGCTGGAGTATTACAAAACGCTGCTGCAAGTAGGCTTCAAAGAGATCGAAGTGGGCTTCCCTGCCGCTTCCGATACCGAATATGAGTTTCTGCGTGTACTCATTGAGCGCGGGATGATACCCTCTGATGTGACGGTGCAGGTGCTGACCCAGTGCCGTGAGCATATCATACGCAAAACCTTTGAAGCCTGTCAGGGCGCCCCCAGTGCCATTATTCATTTTTACAATTCGGTGAGCGTTGCACAGCGTGAGCAGGTGTTCCGCAAGTCCAAAGAGGAGATCAAGGAGATCGCCGTAGAAGGTGCAAAACTGGTGAAGCAGTTGGCAGAGGAGTACGAAGGCAATTTCCGATTTGAGTATTCCCCCGAAAGCTTTACGGGCACTGAGCCGGAATATGCTTTGGAGGTTTGCAATGCCGTACTGGATGTGCTGCAGCCCTCGGCAGAAAACAATGTCATCATCAATCTGCCCGTGACTGTGGAAATGAGTTTGCCCCATGTGTATGCTTCACAGGTAGAGTATATGAGCAAGCATCTGAAATACCGCGAGTTTGTGACGCTCTCGCTGCACCCCCATAATGATCGTGGTACGGGTGTTGCCGATGCGGAGCTCGGCTTGCTGGCAGGTGCAGACCGCGTGGAGGGCACCTTGTTCGGCAACGGTGAGCGCACAGGCAATGTGGATATCATTACACTGGCGATGAATCTCTATTCCCACGGCGTAGACCCCAAACTGGACTTTTCCGATATGCCTGCCCTCACCGAGGTCTATGAGCGCTGCACAGGTATGCGCGTCTATGAGCGCACGCCCTACGCAGGCGCGCTGGTCTTTGCGGCATTTTCGGGCAGCCATCAGGATGCCATTGCCAAGGGCATGAAATACCGTGAGGAAAAACAGCTTCCCTACTGGAATGTGCCGTATATCCCCATTGACCCCAAAGATATTAACCGTACCTACGATGCAGATGTTATCCGCGTCAATTCGCAAAGCGGCAAGGGCGGCATCGGGTATTTGTTGGAGCAGACATACGGATATATCCTGCCGCCCGGTATGCGCGAGCATCTCAGCTATGTTTGCAAGGGGATCTCAGACAAGGAACATAAGGAACTGAAAGCTCCCGAGGTACTGGAGATCTTCACACAGCGGTATCTGAACTTGCAGAGCTATGTGACCGTCAGCGAGTTCGATTTCCAAAGAGATCGTGACTCTGTGCATATTGATGTGACCTTCTTGCGGCACGGTGAATCGTGCCGCGTGCAGGCAGAGGGCAACGGTTCTTTGAATGCTATGAACAACGCGCTGCAAGCTTACAGCGGAAAAGAGTATACCTTGCAGGTCTTTACCCAGCACAGTATGCAGGGAAAAGGTTCCCAGAGTGTGGCGGCATCTTACATTGGGTTGGAGACCGCAGACGGCACCATGTACTGGGGCGCAGGCACCCACACCGATATCATGAAAGCCAATACCAACGCGCTGCTGAGTGCATTTACCAATATGATTCAGGGAGGAGAATGCTGAAATGGGCATGACAATGACGCAGAAGATTCTTGCTGCACATGCCGGCTTGCCTGAAGTGACTGTCGGACAGTTGATCCATGCAGAGCTGGATCTTGTTTTGGGCAACGATATTACCACACCGGTCGCCATCAACGAATACGAAAAGGCAGGGTTTGGCTCTGTTTACGATAAAGACCGCATCGCCATTGTGCTGGATCACTTTGTGCCCAATAAGGATATCAAAGCTGCCGAGCAAAGCAAGCAATGCCGCAGCTTTGCCTGCGAGCAGTGCATCACCCACTTTTATGATGTGGGCAAAATGGGCATCGAACACGCATTGCTGCCCGAACAGGGCGTTGTTACCGCAGGTGACTGTATCATCGGTGCAGACAGCCACACCTGCACCTATGGTGCACTGGGTGCGTTTTCCACAGGCGTGGGCAGCACCGATATGGCAGCAGGTATGGCAACGGGTACTGCGTGGTTTAAGGTGCCTGCCGCCATTCGCGTGGTACTCACAGGCAGGCTGCCTGCGTATTGCAGCGGCAAGGATGTGATCCTCTCTCTGATCGGGCAGATCGGCGTAGACGGTGCTTTATACCGCAGTCTGGAATTTGTCGGGGATGGCGTTGCCAATCTCTCTATGGACGACCGTCTGTGCATATGCAATATGGCGATTGAGGCGGGTGCCAAAAACGGCATCTTCCCTGTGGATGATATCACACTAGCATATATGCAGGGCAGATGTGAGCGTACACCACGGATCTTTGCTGCTGACGCCGATGCGGAATACGAGCAGACGGTTACCATAGACCTTTGCAGCATCGTCCCGACGGTTGCCTGCCCCCATCTGCCGGAGAATACGAAACCGGCAAGTACGCTGCACGATATCACCATTGATCAGGTGGTCATCGGCAGCTGCACCAACGGCAGAATGGAAGATATGGAGGCTGCCTACCGTGTGCTGCATGGTAAAAAAATTGCAGAGGGCGTGCGCTGTATTATCATTCCTGCCACCATGCAGATTCTGCGTGAATGCGTAGAACGAGGCTATGTTACTGCATTCATTGATGCCGGCGCAGTGGTTTCTACACCCACCTGCGGGCCGTGTCTGGGCGGATATATGGGCATTCTTGCGGCAGGGGAACGCTGCATTGCTACCACAAACCGCAATTTTGTCGGCAGAATGGGGCATGTGGAGAGCGAAGTGTATCTTGCATCGCCCTTTACCGCCGCTGCCAGTGCCCTGACGGGCTATATTACGGAGTACAGGGAGGACTGACCGATGAATACCAAGGGAACAGCATTTCGATACGGCGATAATGTGGATACTGATGTGATTATCCCTGCCCGATACCTCAATACGCCTAACGCAAACGAACTTGCGCTGCACTGCATGGAGGATATCGACAAGGCGTTTGTCACCCGCGTACAGACGGGGGACGTCATTGTGGCAGGCTGGAATTTTGGTTGCGGTTCTTCCCGTGAACACGCCCCCCTTGTGATCAAGACCTGCGGCGTGGGATGTGTCATCGCCAAAAGCTTTGCCAGAATTTTCTACCGCAATGCCATCAATATTGGTCTGCCCATTCTGGAATGCGAACAGGCAGCCGAGGAGATCGCGGCCGATGATACCGTATCTATCAATTTTGATACAGGCATCATCACCGATGAAACCACGGGAAAAACCTATCAAGCACAGCCTTTTCCACCGTTTATTCAGGATATCATCCGTAAGGGCGGCTTGCTTGCATCACTGAAGGAGGCAGCACATGAATAAGCATATTGCAGTCATTCGCGGCGACGGCATCGGCCCTGAGATCGTTGAGCAGGCACTTGCCGTTCTGGATAAGATCGCAGCGCTGTACGGGCATACGTTCACCTACACCTCGGTGGATATGGGCGGCTGCGCCATCGACAAATACGGCGACCCGTTGCCCGACCACGAACTGGAAAAATGTCTTGCCTCCGATAGCGTTTTGTTGGGTGCTGTGGGTGGCGACAAATGGAACAGTTTCCCCGGGCATCTGCGCCCCGAAAAGGGCCTGCTGCGCCTGCGTGCAGGGATGGGTGTGTATTCCAACAACCGTCCGGCAAAAATCTGGCGGCAACTGGCAGATGCTTCCCCCCTGAAAGCATCCATTGTGGCGCAGGGCATTGATTTTATCATCGTCCGCGAACTCATCGGCGGCATCTATTTTGGCGCACATCAGACTGAAAACGGCGTTGCAACGGATGTTCTGCAATACAGCGAGGCGGAGATCGAGCGCATTGGAAGAATCGGGTTTGAAACGGCAAGAAAACGCCGCGGAAAGCTTTGCTCGGTAGAAAAAAGCAATGTGCTGGATTCCAGCCGCCTGTGGAAAACCGTAATGCACCGTCTGGCGGCGGAGTACCCTGATGTGACCCTGAGCGATATGCTGGTGGATAACTGCGCCATGCAGATCGTGAAGAATCCGGCACAGTTTGATGTCATTGTCACCGAAAATATGTTTGGTGATATCCTTTCCGATGAGGCATCCATGATTACAGGCTCCATTGGCATGATTCCCTCGTCCAGTCTGGGGCAGAGCAGTTGTGGTCTGTATGAGCCGATACACGGCTCCGCGCCTGATATTGCAGGCAAGGATATCGCAAACCCCATTGGCACGATTCTTTCCGCTGCCATGATGCTGCGTTACAGCTTCGATCTGCCCAAGGAGGCAGATGCCATCGAAAATGCCGTATCTGCCGTGTTGGATGCAGGCTACCGCACCGCCGATATCATGTCGCAGGGCATGATACAGATCGGCTGCAAGGAATGCGGCGAACAGATTCTCAGGCATTTACAGTGAGGGACGTTTTCAAGGCAACCTTTGCAGATGCCGGAACGAATTAAGGAAATCTTCAGGAAATCTTAAAGCGTTCCCCCCTTGTGGTCGGGTTGCATTTATGCTATCATAAATGTAGCCAAAACCGACACAGCAGAGCCTTGAAAGGAGCCAATGGCAGTGAATATCCAAAAAGCAGTGGGAAAATTCTGCACGAAATTAAAGAGTTTGCGGTTGCCCAAGCGAAAATCACCGCGTTGTTTGCAGGCAAACCGCAGCCGGAAACGCATTGTCATCGCCGCTTGCTGCTGTTTGATGACAGGGATGTTTGCGGTGGCAGGTATTAACGGTTGGGTGATGCACAGCACAACGGAGCGCATTCTTGCGCCGGAACAGGCAGCCGCTGCGGACGATTATGATTGCATCATCGTGCTGGGGTGTCTGGTGAAGGATGACGGCACACCCAGTGATATGCTCCGTGACCGTTTGGATCGCGGCATTGCACTGTATCAGCAGAATGTCGCCCCCAAGATCCTGATGAGTGGCGACCACGGGCAGCCGGAATATGATGAAGTCAATGCCATGAAGCAGTACGCGATGGATGCCGGTGTACCATCCGAGGATATTTTTATGGATCACGCAGGCTTTTCCACCTACGAAACCATGTATCGCGCCAAAGAGGTTTTCGGTGCGGAGCGTGTTCTGGTCGTTACGCAGGAATATCACCTATACCGCGCAGTGTACATCGCACAGCAGCTTGGGATGCAGGCAGACGGGGTAACCTCAGATTACCACAGTTACTATGGGCAGGGTAAGCGTGATTTCCGTGAGGTGCTTGCACGCTGCAAGGATTTCGTCATGTGCATTGCACAGCCCGAACCCACTTATCTGGGCGAAACCGTTTCCTTGGCAGGCAGCGGCGATATTACCAATGATCAGATTGCTACTGCCGCGCAGATTCCCTGAACATACAGCATAAAGAAATCCACCCTATGCCGGATTTATGGCGCAGGGTGGATGTTTTTCATTGTCGTGCAGATTTTTTGGAGAGAATCTCCCATAGAAGAATGGGCACAAAACCGATGCAGTAGCTCAGCACATCGCCCCATGCAAAGGATGTACCAATAAGGATGCGCAGCAGTGCATTGGTAATACCCATGCGGTCGGCAAAGCCCCATGCCTGTAAGCCTTCAACCATTTGGCAGAAGATCAGCAGCAGGGTAGGCAGCAAACCGCAAAAACGGATCTTTGGCAGCACCGTGCGCACCAAAGTGTACAGCAGAATGATGACCAGTACATCACCAAAGTAGATGCGCAGCCAGCCCTCTGCAAATATTCCGATGAGAATTTCAATACCAAGCAGCACCACGCTTGCGATCAGATACAGCGTTCGTTTATTCATGATTCAGCTCCCACGCATACAGCAGATACTGGGTGGAAAGATTCCATGTGGTTTCGGGCTGCAGCGCATAGCGTCTGTTGTTGTATTTGCTGATGACATACTCCTGTTGTTCTGTGGGCAGTTCATCCCAGTGGTTGCAGATTACGGTGTATGCATCATCAGAAAGCGAACAGATCAGTTCCCAGTCGGGATTCTTCAGGGTGCCTTCCTGCCAACGCGTGATGTTGTATTCTGCCACCAGTGCATCGGGGCGAGAGAATACCAGCAGCGTGAACAGTACGATAAAGCTTGTGACCAGAATACGGGCAGGATGTATCTTGTGCGTAAATTGCATGGCAAGGATCACCACAAATACGATGGCGAGCAGTACCATAAACCAAGTGGTGTACAGGCGCAGGCGCGTCAGACCGTAGGCATCAATGTACAGCACCATTTTGGCAATGGCAGTGGCGATGATGAACAGCGTAAAAAGGCAAAGCACACAGCCATAGATTTTGGCGGCCTTGGGTTGTTTGCCCTCGGTGCGTTTGCAGCAGCCGGTGGTCACAAGAATCACAAGCAGATTGAGTACGGCGATGGCGCAAAGCTCAAAAAAGCCGCGGCGGGCGTATTCGGCATAGCTCATGGTATCGGGCAGCTTGCCGAAAAACGCCGAACAGAAATAGCGGATCTGCGAGATGACATACACCGTATACAGCAAGCAAATAGGTGTCACCGAGGCGCACAGTCCCAGGGTGGGGATGATGCGTTTATCTTCCAGTCTTTGCTCAAATACCGCGTCACAGATCTCCGGGTAACGGGCGTTGTTGGTAGCACAATACATTGCAGCGAACATCCATGCGCCCACAAGCAGTCCAAACAGAATTTCCCAGAGGATCTCAAAGAAATCCTCGGTAAACAGCTTGCCGATGCGCCTTAACACCTCGGCGACCCCTGCATCTGCGGAGGAAAGCAGTGCGGCAACGAGCAAAGTCAGCGGCAGCGTGATGAGCAGACCAATGGCAATTAAACGCACCGTGCTGCCTGTTTTGCTGTTTTTGAGTCTCTTACCGATGACTTCATATCCTGCGCTGAACTCATCCAGTGTGTGCAGCCCCGTAAGATAGAAGAACAAGAATCGGGGAATGCGGCTATGACTGTGGGCGACGGCGTAGTGATACCAGCACATGGCTATTATCAGAAACACTGCTGTAAGGGTATGCGGCAGGGGGCTTGCTGTGACGGAAAAGCTGCACGCGAACAGACAAATCACGCCGCCCAGCAGCCTGTGCCCTGCCAGCGTTTTGTAGCCGCATTTGCGGTGATACCACAGGGTGCAGAAAAACATCAGCAGGAACACAGCGGAAGTCACAAAGCCATCGGTGTTAAACAGCAGATAGCGCACCAAGAGGAAGCCCAGTACCATACAGCCCATGGCAGCTAGCGCATCATGGGGCTGAAATATTCTTTGCGGCTTGGTGAAAGCAGGTGGATTGGGCAGTGCCATCAACGAATCATCATACATGGTGGTTACTCCTTTCTGTCGGCTTCTTCATCGGTGTAGGCGAGCACATCTCCCGGCTGACAGTCCAATGCCTTGCAGATCGCCTCCAGCGTGGAAAAACGGATTGCTTTTGCCTTGTTGTTCTTCAGAATGGAAAGATTTGCAGGTGTGATCTCAATGCGCTCAGCCAGTTCTCCCGCAGAGATCTTGCGCTTTGCCATCATCACATCCAGATTTACAATAATTGGCATGATCGCTCACTCCTCTTCTCGGCTCAAATGGTGTAGTCGTTTTCCTGCCGCATTTCTACGGCAAGCTCAAATACATTCTTCAACACGCGCAAAATCAAGCCGAAAAAGACGGCGGCAAAGGTAATCATCCATGCCAGCGACCGCCAGAAGCCCAGCACCGTAAAAATCATGGCGATGCCGAAGCAGCACCACGAGATCGCGCGCAGACAGGTAACATTGCCCTCCACGAAGATCTCCTGCCGCCGGATATTGTTCAGCAGGCGGTTGAGGTGCCATATCGCCACAAAACCGACGGCATCTGAGCAGTACAGCACAATGTTCAGCAAAGTGGCAATGGGTGCCTGCCCGGATACCGCATCATACCATTCGGTCATGATGGGGATGCAAAACGGCAGGGCAATCAGCCCGATGAATACAACGACGGTCAGGGTGCGGCTCAAAAATAAGGAATGAGAAGGTTTCCACTGTTTGGTCATATGCGTAACGCTCCTTTGGAATTTGTTGGTATCAGTATAGCATAGATCTTCTCGTTTGTCAATAGAAAATTATCGAAAAACGATAAATTTTTCTTGAGATTCAATATTTGCCCGTTGGATGCCGTGTTCTCCGCGCTTTGGGCAATGAAAAAAGCGGTATCCCCTCAATCGGTGAGGAGATACCGCTGTGTGCGATTGGATATGCGATTCTGTGTGTCTTTACTTGACCTGATTGGAAAGGGGGATACCCATTTTTTGAATGCCCTTTGCGATGATCTGTGCGGTCACATTCGCGCCCGTTTCGGTGAGGTGTGTAAAATCAGTTCCGCCTGTGGCACCGCCCAGATAGTAATTATATACGGTGTTGTAGTCGGTGTTGTTGAACTGATCGACCATTGCCTGCCCAAGATCAAAATAAGGAATGTTGTATTTTGCAGCCAGTGCACGGCAAGCGGAATCAATATTACGGTAGCCTGCGGTGAAGGGCTGCTGTTGATTTTTGATAGAGAGGGTGGGACTCATGAGAATGGGTGTACCGCCCTTTTCCAGTGTACCCTGAATGTAGAGGGTGATGTAATACTCAAAGGAGCCTTCGGTGGGGTTATCCACATTGCCGCAAACAGGCGCATACCGCTCAGGCTTGGAAGCTGCACCGTCATTGATGCCGAAATCCACCAGGAGATAATCGCCGGGCTTCATGGAATCGAGAATTGAGGTCAGTCTGCCGTTGTCGTAGAAACTCTTGGAGCTGCGGCCTGCAATGGCGCGGTTATCCACAGTCACATTGCTGTTGAAATAGTTGCCGAGATAGTATCCCCAGCCTTGCTGCGGCGCATAGCTTTCCTTGTAGGTCTGCGCGGTGGAATCGCTTGCAATGAAAATCACGGGCTTTTCGCTGACAACGGGATCGTTGCCGGGGTCATCAGTGGGCACATAGGGCTCTGCAATGGGCTCATCGGTCAGTTCCACGCGCATAAAGTCGATATTCGGGCCGCCCTCTGCGGTATTGGAAACCAGTGTAATGGTGTTGATGCCTGCTGCAAGGGGCAGTACAATGGCGCGCTCCTGCCATGTTGTCCATGCGGTGGTGGTAAGGAAGCTTTGCAGCCATGTATCGGTCTGACCGCTGACGGAAATCATCATTTTGCGGTCTGTTGCCGAGCCGTTTGCGATATTGAATGTACACAGATAATTGCCTGCTTGCGGCACTTTGACATTCATGGTGAGGGAACTGCCTACGATATTATCCAGATTGACATAGGATGCCGCGGTAAAGCCTGCATTGCTGTCTTCCAGCACGCCGCTGTTGATTGTGCCGTGCATGGCGTAGTATTTCCGTCCATTGAAATCACAGGAACCAGTGATGAGATATTTGGCCAGCAGCACCGTATCTGCCATGGAAATCTGATCGTCGCTGTTGAGGTCGGCAGCCTGCTGGGCAGCCTCTTTGGCAAAACCTGCGGTGAGACCGCGCTTGAGAATGTTCAGATCCAGCGCGTTCAGCACGCCGTCGCCGTTCATATCGCCGTGGAGATATACACTGTCAGGGGATGCCACATTGCTTGCGATCAAACGCCAGTTCTGGTTTGCGGTGTTGTCGATTGCCCACTCAAGGACATTTGCGCCTTCCTCCGTGGAATTGCCTGCTACACCCACAACGCTTGCATCGCCTGTCACCTTGGTGTGGATGCGGAAAGTACCATCTCCATTGTCGCTGATCTTAAAAAGCTGTGCGTCATGATTGGTGTTGCTGAAGATGCCGATGTTGGTGCCGTTATCCGTGCCGGCGGCTGCAACATCCAGCAGATAGGTATTGCCGCCTTCCAGCATCGAATAGAGGTAGTAGTAGCCTTCCTGTGCAGAGGGCATCATCTTCCACTGGTTTGCAGCAGATGGCGCAGCGTTGGCACTTTGGCAGACATTGGTATTGTCGGCAGCCACGCCGCCCTCAACGGTCAGATACTGACCGCTGTTGACATTCTGGATCATGTAGACGCTGCCTTCGGGGAAGGTCACGCCCTCGTAGGAAACGCCCGTGCCACTGAAATCCACAGCCTGTGCCATCAATTCCGCCAGAACCGTTGCACCTGCACGGTTGGGGTGCAGTGTATCGCCGCTCATGTAGAGGTTGGTGGTGGCGGCTTCGCCAATGGCAATGCAATGATCCTGCCACATATTGAAGAGATCCACTACCTGCAGCCCCAACTCGGAGCCGATCTGATCAAGCTGCGTGCCGAACCAACGGCCTGTCAGCAGTGGATTACGGGTCGCATCGCCGTTTCTGCCCTGTTGCTTCACCAGAATCACTTCCATGCCCTTTGCCATTGCACGCTTGGACATATCGGTGACAACATTGTAGTATTCCTCGGCATTGGAGTAGTTGGTATCGTTAATGCCGATGGAGATGATGTATTTATCGCCTGCTTTGCCGTATGTTTCAATGGCGGTAAACTGTCCGCCGTTGAGGAACCCTGCCGCGTACTGACCGCTGGCTGCCATGTTGCGCACCTGCCACTTGGAATCCTTGCCCAGTACCGAAGGGAGCATCTGCCCCCAACCTGCTTGCACGGAGCTATCCAGCGGATAGTAATTGCACACGGTGGAGTCGCCGCAAATCCAGATTGTGGGGTTGGTGGTGGGGTCGGTAGAAATCTGCGTGATCTCCAGTGCGGACATGGTGTATGCGTAGCCGGCTTTTCCGGCGCAGGCACAGATATTCAGTTGCCCGTCTGTCACGGGGATCTGGAACGTATCATAGGCGTTGTTGCCCGTCATGTTGATGATCTGGTACATACCCTCGGCAGCGACGCTGGTGCGGTTGGTATTGCCAAGCCATACTGAAACCTGATACAAACCGTTGGGCACATCGGCGCAGAAGCCGTAGCTGCCCGTGTTGGAAGAATTGGTAAACTGTACCGCATCGCTGAGGGCACCGCTGCCTGCCGCCGAAACATCTTGTACGGCAGTGCCGGAACTGAAGCCGTAGCCGCGGGATGCATCATAGCCGGTGGATGCAGTCACGCCGGTGTATCCGCTTGCCGTGCCGCCGTTACCGAAATCAAATTTCCAGTTGGCTGAGGCTGCGGATGCTTCCGGAACGGCAACAGGCATCGCCTGTACCATCACTGCGGTCATGGCAAGGGCAGTCGTCATGCGCAGCAGTTTGTGTGCTATGGTTTTCATAGAATAGAATCCCCCTATCTTTTATAATACCCAAATCATAGCACAACAGGGGCTGAGATGTCAATAAAACGAGCTGAAAACAGCACAAAACAGCATAAAAATGATACGATTGCACAACTGCCGCGAAAGCGACCGTTCATAATTCTCTCATAGATTATTCGGGAAAAATTCAATTTCACTTCAGATGAAATTAAGATTCATAGGGTATACTAGAAGCAAGGTTGAGGAAACCTTGTTTCAAATCCCCCAATCCCCCCTGTTTGAGTTCATTTTATTTATGAGAGCTATGCCCTTTGCGCATAGCTTTTTGTCTGTCTGCATAAGAATACGCTGCGTAGTTTACTGCGAAAAAATACAAATTACGATTGGGCTTAAGACTATTTTAAACTTGGGAGTGTATGATATCATCAGCGGGCAAGGGCGAACCATTCCCTTGCTTGTACCGATCCCCCATTTCCCTGTTTTATTTCCCTATTCCCATCTCATTTGATATCACCTTGTGTGCCGACCGTATCTTTGTAAGATACGGTTTTTTCTTTGCACCACCGATCATACAGGATGAAAAAGCACCCCCGATGGGAAATCGGAGGTGCTTTTGTGTATCATGGAGTTTATTTCAGAACCGTCAATCCTGCAAGATAAGAAAGAATTTTGATCGCATCCGCAGAGGTAACCACGCCGTCTTTTGTGACCTCGGCATTTTTGGTGCCCTGTTCCGTTACTTTTGCAGAGGTATCCTCAGCCAGCAGACGGTTCAGCAGAATGACATCTGCAACCTCAACGGTGCCGTTGCAGTTCACATCACCGAGCTTTCCTTCAGGGGAAGGCGTGGTGCCGTCATTCAGCTTTCCATAGATGATGCCGCAGCCAACGGTGGACATATACACAGTGCCGTAGGTGTTCATATCGCCCACAAGGAAGTTGCCGTTGCCCGTGCCGCCGTAAAGATTCGCGGTGTTGATGCAGACCCAGCTTTTTCCCCCGTCATCGGAGCGATAAATGCCGTCTTCGTCCTCCTCTGTGGGACGACCGTACATATACAGTGCATTGACATCGCCCTTATTTTTGGGTGCGCCATAGCCGACAGTCTTACAGTAGTAGACGCTGTCGAGTTTTTCCACAGTTACGCCGCCTTTTTCGGTAATGCTTGCGTGATACATACCGTACCAGCCGCCGCCGAGGATCAGCTCACCCTCGCCGAGATAGGCGATTCTGCCTGCGGTATCGCACTGGTCATACATACAGACATCGGTTACGGAGAAGGTCTTGCCGTAGTCGGTGCTGACACAGAGTTTATACTGTGCGTCATCGGCAGTAGGCTCTGGCTTGGAATAATGCCACGAGGAATTGAAATAGGTTACATAGGCATACACGATCTCAGGGTGTGCAGGCTCCACGAACAGGAATGTGGGCTTCGATCCGTAGGAATCGGGAATGCCGCTGCAGGTGTTCCATGTTGCACCGAAATCATCGGAGTAGGAAACGGTGGTGCTGTCGGATTTTTTGCTCTGGAAGATACGGTACTTGCCATCGGCAAGCTCTGTGATGGCAGCTTTGCCGCCCTGAGAGCAGTTCATTTCTGTCCATGTCGTGCCGCCATCCAGTGTATAGAAGCCGCTTGCCACATCGTTCTGATTTTCTGCGATACGCACCATCACATCGGGGTTCTGGGGGCAGTAGGCAATTGCCGAGGTAGAACCCATATTCGGCTGATGCTGTGCAGGGATCTCGGTGGGATCGATGTGGACAAATCCGTCATAGTCACCAATGGCGGAGTAATTATAGCCGCCGGGCACGCTGGTGAAATCCAACACAACCACTTCTTCGATGCCATCGGGGTGGAAGTAGAACTGCGGTACAGCATCCCATGTGTTATCGCAGGAGAACACACCGTTGCCCGAGGTGGAGTGGATGCGGTCGGGGTTTTGCGGATCAACGACCACCGCACCGACCCAGTGGATCGCCTTGTCGCGGATCCATGCGTAGCCGCCGTCATCGAGATACTCGGAGATCAGCGGCTGATTCCAGCCTGCATCCTTACCGGGGGTGATTTCCGTCCATGTTGCGCCGCCGTCTACGGATTTGAAGAACAGATCACCCCAGGCAGGGCTGTGTTCATCGTCCCACGGCTGCCAGAGCTGCGCGCTCCACAGACCGCAGGTGGAGGTGACCAAACAGTCGGGGTTGGTGGGGTGAATGCCCACGCCGCTGTAGCCGCCCGCTTCGGGAGAAATATCGGTATATTTTCCTGTTGCCTTATCATATTTGAAAATGCCGCCTGCTGAACCGCCGTTGCCGACGATCAATGCGCCCTGATAGGTAAAATAGAGATTGCCCTGCAGGTCGCTCTGGATTCTTGCAGGATAATGTGCGGTGTCAATGGGCAGGGGAGTAAATACATCGTCATCCACGTCGGCGACGACCACATTATTCTCGCCCGTGGTAGAGGTACCGATATACACCTTGCCGTCCTCAATGTGGATGGTGCTGATGCCGTTTTGCAGCGTATACTCATCGGCAGTCAGCGCACGCACCATATGATTTGTCCATGTGGGCCATTTCATCTGTTTGGAAAACATTCCCAGATCGTCATACCCTTTGACGGGCTTCCAGGTTTTGCCGCCGTCGGTGGATTTGATCAGTGCCGATTCACCTGCGGTCACATCGCCGCCGCAGTAGATCGTCTGAGGATTATCGGGATCCACTGCAATGGATTCGCCGGTTTGTCTGCCGCCGCCGTTGGCGTGTACCTGGATCAGGTCTGTGACATCGGTATAGGTAAAGGTCTTGCCGCCATCGGTGGTTTTATAGACTCTGGTGCCTGCGTCACTGAAGTAGGCGCAGCCGCATAGAAAATACGCGGTGTCCTCATCGGTAGGGTCGATGCACATGGCATCAATGCTGAGATAGCCGCGCTCGGCATCGTTCAGGTCGGCAAAAAGCTGATCCCACGAATCGGTATCGTAGTTGAATTTGTATACACCACCTACATCGGTACGGGCGTACATGGAAGTTTTGCCAGTAATGATGCCCGATACAAAGCCGCCGCCGCCAATACGGACAGCGTCCCATGTCATGGTATCGGAAACATCCTTTGTGGCAGCGGATGCCGTTAAGGGCATTGCGGTGAGCGACGCGCTCAGAGAAATGGCTGCCGCGGTACATACGGCAAGCAAGCCTTTGCGTGTTTTCTGTTTCATGATTTTCCACCTTTTTTCTACTTAGTTGATACAAACCTCTTCCATACTGCACAATGCAATACGGTATTATTATACCATACTTCCCCATAATTTTCAAGTAGCTGCTGCAAATTTGTTGAAAATCCCAGAGCTGCTTCCTGATTGCACCATTCGACAGGAAATTACGAAAAAACAGTGAAAATCCCAAAAAAACCTTTCTTTTTTCGCGGGTTTGTGCTATAATTGTTTATGTGTATCCATTTGCGTTATGCTTCGGCATAACGGTTGTAAGGAGGTTCTTGTGACGAATCAACCTGTTTATTCACTGGGCATTGATGTTGGCTCCACCACGGTAAAAACCGTTGTTCTGGATGAACACGACGCCATCTTATTTCACCGCTACCAGCGCCACCTTTCACGGGTGAGAGAAACTGTGGCGGAGCAGCTTGTAGAGCTGCAAACCCGTTTCGGCGATGCTGTATTCTCCGTATGTATCACCGGTTCTGCGGGGCTTGGCCTTGCGCAGAGTGCCGATATTTCCTTTGTGCAGGAGGTGCACGCTGCTTTTCTTGCCGTAAAGCATGATTATCCCGATGCCGATGCCGTCATAGAGCTTGGCGGTGAGGACGCAAAAATCATGTTCCTGACCGGCGGTACAGAGCAGCGTATGAACGGTTCCTGTGCAGGCGGTACCGGTGCATTTGTCGATCAGATGGCATCGCTGCTTGGCGTAACTGCCGATGAACTGGACGCGCTGTCGCTGAAAGCTGAAAAACGGTATCCCATTGCATCCCGTTGCGGCGTGTTTGCCAAATCAGATATTCAGCCGCTGCTGAATCAGGGTGCGCGCAAGGAGGATATCGCGGCAAGTATTTTTCAGGCCGTGGTAGACCAGACGGTTTCCGGTCTGGCACAGGGGCGCACCATTGAGGGCAAGGTGCTGTTTTTGGGTGGCCCGCTTTCTTTCTTACAGGGATTGCGGCAGGCTTTTGTGCGCACGCTGGCACTGGATGCGGAGAACGCGGTATTCCCCGAAAAAGCCCCCGTGTTCGTGGCATATGGCTGCGCGATGTATGCAAAGCAATCGGGTCAGAACATGACCCTTGCCGAAACGCTGAAAAAAATTCAAAACGCGGTATCGGCAACCGCAGCCGTGACCAGTGAGCCGCTGTTTGCATCCCGTGCCGATTATGAAGAATTTGTCGCGCGGCATAAGCAGCACGATCTGCCCTTTGGCGATATCCGCACGGTGACGGGCAACGCCTATCTTGGCATTGACGCAGGTTCTACTACTACCAAAATGGTGCTGATCTCGGAGGACGGCAGGCTGCTGTACTCCCACTATGCCGCAAATCTGGGGCAGCCGCTGGATCGCGTGGTGAAGCATCTGAAAACCATTTATGAGCGCAAGCACCCCGATCTGCATATCTGCGCCTCTGCTGTAACCGGCTATGGCGAAGATCTGATTCGTGCAGGGCTGGGCATTGATTACGGCATCGTGGAAACGGTAGCGCATTTCAAGGCGGCATCGTATTTCTGCCCCGATGTGGATTTCATCATGGATATCGGCGGGCAGGACATCAAGTGCTTTAAGATCCGCAACCACAGCATCGACAGTATCATGCTCAATGAGGCTTGCTCCTCCGGCTGCGGCTCGTTTATCCAGAGTTTTGCACAGGCACTGGGCTACGAGATCGGGGCGTTTTCACAACTGGGTCTGTTTGCAAAGCATCCCGTTGACCTGGGCTCTCGCTGCACGGTGTTTATGAACAGCTCGGTGAAGCAGGCGCAGAAAGAGGGTGCAACGGTTGAGGATATCTCCGCAGGTCTTTCAGCATCCATCATCAAGAATGCCGTGTACAAAGTCATCCGCGCAAAATCCGTGGATGAGCTTGGCAAAAACATCGTGGTGCAGGGCGGCACCTTCCTGAACGATGCCGTGCTGCGTTCCTTTGAAATGGAACTGGGCAGACCTGTGATTCGTCCGGCTGTTTCGGGCCTGATGGGCGCATTTGGTGCGGCACTGTACGCCAAGGAGCATATTCCTGCGCAGTCTACGCTGATTTCTGCCGAAAAGCTCGCCGATTTCTCTAACACTTCTACCGGTGCCAAGTGTAATGGCTGTACCGCCCATTGCGCGCTGAATATCGTCAAATTTTCTGATGGCAGCCGCTATATTTCGGGCAACCGCTGCGAAAAGGGCGCAGGGCAGAAAAGTGCCAACAGCATTCCCTCGCTGTACGATTATAAATATCAGAGCATTTTGCAATGTGTGCCGAAAGCCCCCGCAGCACCCATCGGTACGGTAGGGCTGCCGCTGGCACTGAGCTTTTATGAGCAGATGCCATTCTGGGCAAAGCTGTTTACCGAGTTGGGTTTCCGCGTGGTGATCTCCGGCGAGAGTGACCGCAATATGTACTATCGTGGGCAGCATACCATCCCGTCGGATACGGTCTGCTATCCTGCAAAGCTTGCCCACGGGCATATTGAAGATCTGCTGGATCAAAATGTGGATTTCGTCTTCTGGCCGTGCATGAGTTACAATGTCGATGAGGGCAGCAACGATAATCACTACAACTGCCCTGTGGTCGCATACTATCCCGAACTGTTGCGTGCCAACAATGCAAGGCTTACCCCCAAGAATTTCATTACACCTTATATGGATCTGAATTACCCCAAGGGGGTTGCCAAGGCACTCAAGCGAAGCTTAAAGGGTTATGCGCTGAAAGCCAATCTGAATCTTGCGCTAAATGCCGCCTATGCCACACAAAAGCAGTATCAGGAGGCGGTTGTGGCACAGGGGCAGGAGATCATACGGCAGGCAAGAGCAGAAGGCAGGAAGATCATTGTGCTGGCAGGGCGCCCCTACCATATTGATAAGGAGATCAACCACGGTATTCATAAGCTGATTACGGGTCTGGGTATGGCGGTGGTGACTGAGGATGCCGTTGCACCCCTTGCTACCGTGGATGAAAAACTGGGCGTGCTGAATCAGTGGACATACCATGCCAGAATGTACCGCGCTGCGCATTATGTAGCGGCACAGCCTGATATACAGCTTGTGCAGTTGGTTTCCTTTGGGTGCGGCATTGACGCCGTGACCAGTGACGAGATCCGTTCCATTCTGGAGCGCAAGGGCAAGCTGTATACGCAGCTGAAGATTGACGAGATTAACAATCTGGGTGCGGCACGCATCCGTCTGCGCAGTCTTGTGGCTGCAATGGAAGAATAAAATGCAATATCCTGAAAGGTGGCAATTTCATGTCTGCACGGTTTACACCGGAAATGAAGCAAACCCATACCATTCTTGTGCCCGATATGCTGCCGGTGCATTTTCAGTTGCTCATCAGCATCTTGAAGAAATATGGCTACCACTGCGAACTGCTACGCACTGCAAGTCGCGCCGTGGTGGATGAGGGGCTGAAGAATGTCCACAACGATACCTGCTATCCTGCGCTGCTGGTGATCGGGCAGTTTATGGAGGCATTGAAATCGGGACGGTATCACCCCGACCGCACCGCATTGCTCATCACGCAGACGGGCGGCGGCTGCCGTGCCTCAAACTATATTCATCTGCTGCGCAAGGCACTGGAGCAGCAATTTCCGCAGGTGCCTGTGATTTCGTTGAACTTTTCGGGTCTGGAGAAAGACCCCAAGTCTGGCTTTCAGTTGACGGCACCCATTTTCCTGAAATTCTTGTACGCTGTGCTGTACGGCGATCTGTTGATGTCGGTCTCCAATCAGTGCCGCCCCTATGAACTGGAAAAGGGTCGCACGGATAAGCTGCTTGACCGTTGGCAGCACCGCCTGGAAACGGCGTTCCAGACCGGTGAATATCTGAAAACCAAGAAGCTTTACCGCGCGATCCTTGATGATTTTGCAAAAATCGAGCGTGCCAAGCGCAATAAGATTCGCGTGGGCATTGTGGGCGAGATCTATGTGAAGTATTCGCCCCTTGCCAACAATCATCTGGAAGATTTTCTGCTCTCCGAGGGGTGCGAACCCGTGATCCCCTCACTGCTGGAATTTGTCATGTACTGCGCTGTCAGCACCAATGTGGATGGCAAACTGTACGGCTACCATAACAAGAAAACCATCATAAACGGCATTGGCTACAAGGCAATTTATGCCATGCAGAAGCAGCAGATCAAGGCAGTGCGGGAACACGGTGTGTTTGATCCGCCCCATGATTTCGAGGAGCTGCGCCGTCTGGCAGACCGTTATATCAGTCAGGGTGTCAGCATGGGCGAGGGGTGGCTCATCACCGCAGAAATGGCTGCACTGGCAGAATCCGGCACAGAGAACATCATTTGCACACAGCCCTTCGGCTGTCTGCCCAATCATATTGTTGCCAAGGGCATGATGCGCGTGATCAAAAATGCCTATCCCAATGCAAACATCACCGCCATTGATTACGACCCGGGTGCGACCAAGGTCAATCAGGAAAACCGTGTGAAGCTGATGCTTGCCAATGCCCGAAAACCCGAATCATTCCGTTTGTAAAGGATCACAGCATGAACGAACAACTTATGATTTTTGACAGTCACACCCACTATACCGATAGGGCCTTTGACCCAGACAGAGATGCCCTGCTGACATCGCTGCCGCAGCAGGGCGTGATACGCTGTATGGCTGCTGCCTGCGATATGGAATCCTCGGCAGACAGTGTGGCGCTCACTGCCCGTTATCCGCATTTTTATGCGGCGGTGGGTGTGCACCCCGAATACAAAGATGTGCCTACGGACTATTTGCAGCGACTTCGTGAGATGGCAAACAATCCCAAGGTCAAAGCAATTGGCGAGATCGGGCTGGACTATCATTACGATGGCTATGATGCGGACTTCCAGAAAAAAATCTTTTGTGAGCAGCTACAGCTTGCCGATGAACTGCATCTGCCGGTGATTATACATTGCCGCGATGCCATGGGCGATATGTTGGAGATCCTGCGGCAGTATCGCCCCAAAAAAGGCGTGATGCATTGCTTTTCCGGCTCGGCAGAATCGGCAAAGGAAGTACTGAAGCTGGGGTTGTATATCGGTTTTACGGGCGTTGTGACCTTTAAGAATGCGCGTAAACCGTTGGAGGCTTTGGCTCAAGTGCCCCTTGACAGAATGCTCATTGAGACCGATTGCCCATACCTTGCCCCTGTGCCCTACCGCGGCAAACGCTGTGACAGTACCATGCTCACCGAGGTGATCGCTGTACTGGCAAGTGCAAAAAACATTTCTCCGGCAGAAATCAGCAGAATCACCGCCGAAAATGCCGCAAGGCTCTTTGACTGCCCTTTGGATGAAACGGTGCAAGGATAGCGATCAAAGGATATGAAAAATCCCCCATGTGCATTTGCGGCACATGAGGGACTTTTTTCTGGCGCGCCCGAAGGAAATCGAATCCCCGACCTGCTGCTTAGGAGGCAGCTGCTCTATCCTACTGAGCTACGGGCGCAAGGTGTATGTCACCGATATTATAGCACAAATTTGCGCCGGGGTCAAGTGTACGGCACGCAAATGGCGTTTTCTGTGTGAATTTATACAAAGTCATACAAAAACGCTTGCATTTTCCGCTGAAGTATGGTAGAATAGAACGGTATAGATTTTTACTCTATCCACAGAAAGGATGCACATCATGAGTATGGATATCACAGCCTCTATTGCGAGAGAACGCCTTGGGCTGCTCTTTGACAACGGGTCGTTCACCGAGCTGGATGCACTGCGCCAGGAAAAGGACGACGCTGCCGCTGTCATCTGCGCCCATGGCTATGTGGACGGTCAGCCCGTTTGCGCCTTTGCACAAGCACCCGATGTCAACAACGGCGCACTGGGAAAAAATGCTGCCGGCAAAATCAAGCGGCTTTATCATCTTGCCGCCAAAACCGGCACACCCGTGGTCGGTATTTACGATTCTAACGGTGTTTATGTGGACGGCACCGCCGATGCTCTGACGGTTTACGGTAAGCTGATTGCTGCCGCTACCGCTCTGTCCGGCGTGGTCACACAGATCTCCGTGATCGCAGGTGTCTGCGCAGGCAGTGCCGCACTGATGGCAACTGCTGCTGATTTCGTCATCTGCACCGAAAAATCTGAATTGTACCTGACACCGCCCTTCGGCACCGATGCAGCCACCGCACAGACTGCTGCCGCCAACGGCATTGCTGCCGCTGTGTGTGCCGATGTTACAGCAGCAATGGAACAGGTCAGATCCATTCTGACGCTGATGCCTGCCAACAATCTGGCAGGGGCACCCATCTGCGAGTATACTGCACCGGAGATCGCTTGCAGCAAGGATACACTTCTGGAGAGCATTGCAGACGCAGGTTCTCTGCTGCCTTTGTATGAGGCATATGGCGATACCGTCAAGGTCGCATTGGCAACTTTGCGCGGAACGGCAGTGGGTCTGGTCTCCGCTTGCGCTAAAGATGCCCTTACAGCCGACGATTCTGCAAAAATCGCACGCTTTGTGCGTACTTGCGATGCGTTTACCGTTCCCGTCATCACGGTTATGGATACCCCCGGCTTTGCCTGCGATACCGAAGCCGCAAGAAACGGCTCTCTGCGCGCGATGACACAGCTTTGCGGTGCTTATGCCGAGGCAACTTCCGTGAAGATTGCCCTCATCACCGGTGAGGCAAACGGCGCTGCATTCTCTGCAATGGCAGGCCGTGGCGCAGGAAGCGATTTGGTATTGGCATGGAACAGCGCGGTGATTTCTCCCATGCGTCCTGAGGCTGCCGTGGAGTTTTTGTGGCATGATAAGCTGAAAGGTGCCGCCGATGTGAACGCGACTCGCCGCACATTGGCAGATGAGTACAGCCGTACCCTTGCCTCTGCGGAAAAGGCAGCATCTCTCGGCGTGATTGATACCGTAATCGCTCCTGTCGATACCCGTGCAGCCCTGATCGCTGCACTGGATATGCTCGAAAGCAAGCGCATCAGCCGTATGCCCAAAAAGCACAGCAACATTCCCTTTTAATTCTTAGACCGTAGGATGCAGCTCTGCTGCGTCTGTCACAATACATAATGATATCAGGAGGTTCTCATGAAACAGTTCCGTGTGACGATCAACAATAAGCAATATGATGTAGCCGTTGAGGAGATCGGCGCAGGTGCGCCTTCTGCTGCGCCCGCTGCCCCTGCTCCCGCCGCTGCTGCCCCTGCCCCTGCTGCTGCACCTGCTGCACCTGCGGCACCCGCTCCTGCTCCCGCTGCTGCACCGGCAGCAGTACCTGCCGGCGGCGAGCCTGTAACCGCCCCGATGCCCGGCACCATTCTGGATGTAAAGTGCGCCGCAGGCGATGCCGTTACCAAGGGTCAGGTGCTGTTTGTGCTTGAGGCGATGAAGATGGAGAACGATATCGTCGCTCCCAAG
This sequence comes from Oscillospiraceae bacterium, assembly GCA_016295145.1. Lineage (GTDB taxonomy): Bacteria > Bacillota > Clostridia > Oscillospirales > Ruminococcaceae > Firm-04. Next base: position 8,823 of record JAEDLR010000009.1, on the reverse strand, counting down.
GATGGCACCATCGTTTCCGTGAACACCACCAAGGGCAGTTCTGTCAACCCCGGCGATGCGCTCGCTGTTCTGGGCTGAGAAAGCGAGCAGAGCCATGCCGAAAATCAAAATTACCGAAACCGTATTGCGCGATGCGCACCAGTCTTTGCTGGCAACCCGTATGCCCACCTCCGATATGCTCCCAGTGTTGGAGCAAATGGATCAGATCGGTTTTCACTCCATCGAATGCTGGGGCGGCGCGACGTTCGATGCCTGCCTGCGTTTCCTGAATGAAGATCCTTGGGAGCGTCTGCGCGTTCTGAAGAAGCATATGCCCAATACCAAGCTGCAAATGCTGTTCCGCGGTCAGAATATGCTTGGCTACCGTCACTATGCAGATGACGTGGTGGAGTACTTTGTGCAGAAATCTGTCGCAAACGGTATTGATATCATCCGTATCTTTGATGCACTCAATGATATCCGTAATCTGGATACCGCCATCAAGGCTGCCAAGAAAGAGGGCGCACATACACAGGTTGCCATCAGCTATACCACAGGCGATGTGTTCACCGACGAGTACTATGTCAATTACGCAAAGCAGATCGAAGCCGCCGGCGCGGATTCCATCTGTATCAAGGATATGGCTGCACTGCTGACACCTTATCATACGGAGTCTTTGGTCAAGGCGCTGAAAGCAGCCGTAAAGCTGCCCATTCAGATTCACACCCACAGCACTTCGGGTCTGGCATCCATGTGCCTGCTCAAGGGCATTGAGGCGGGTGCGGATATCGTTGATACTGCCATGAGCCCTCTGGCACTGGGTACCTCTCACGCACCTACCGAGTCCATCGTTGCCGCATTGCAGGGCAGCGAGTACGATACCGGCTTGGATCTGGTGGCACTGAGCGAACTGCGCAGCTACTTTATGGGGCTGCGCGAGAAGTATATCAAGGCAGGTCTGCTGGATCCCAAGATGCTTGCTACCGATGCCAGCGCGCTGATTTATCAGGTGCCCGGCGGTATGCTCTCCAACCTGCTCTCGCAGTTGAAGCAGGCAGGTAAGGAAGATCAATTGGATGCGGTGCTGGCAGAAGTACCCCGCGTGCGTGCAGATGCAGGCTCTCCGCCTCTGGTCACTCCCTCCTCCCAGATCGTGGGCACACAGGCTGTGTTCAATGTCATTATGGGTGAGCGTTACAAGACCGTGACCAAGGAGTTCAAAGGCATTGTGCGCGGCGAATACGGTAGAACCCCCGTGCCCATCGACCCTGCATTCCGTAAGAAGATTATCGGTGATGCAGAACCCATTGATTGCCGCCCTGCCGATCTGCTGAAGCCGGAACTGGATACCCTGCGCAAGGAGTGCGCAGAGTGGATCACCCAAGAGGAAGATGTGCTGAGTTACGCACAGTTTGGTCAGGTTGCCGTGAAGTTCTTCGAGAAACGCCGCGATCAGCAGTTTGGGCTGGATGGTGTACACGGCAACGCAGAAAAACAAGTACATCCCGTCTGAATGACACCATGAATCAAACATCGGCAAGCTGCATTCCGCATCCGTGCCGTACCCGAATGGAATCCACAGACGGCGTATTACGGAAAGGAGCAATTCAGCTTGCCGATTTGTATTTCCAAGGAGTTGCCTGCGTATCAGGCACTGCTGAATGAAAAAATCTTTGTGATGGGGGCGGAACAGGCTGCCCATCAGGATATCCGTCCGCTGCGTATTCTGATCCTTAACATCATGCCCAAGAAGATTGAAACGGAGATCCAGTTGCTGCGCCTGCTGAGCAATACCCCCCTGCAAGTGGATATCTCGCTGCTGCGGCTGGAATCTCATGTATCCAAAAACACCGCACAAAGCCATATGGATGCGTTTTATACTACCTTTTCCGAGATCCGCGAGCAGTATTACGATGGCATGATTATCACCGGCGCGCCTGTGGAACAACTGCCCTTTGAGGAAGTGGACTACTGGTCGGAGATCTGCGAGATCATGGATTGGTCGAAACGTCATGTGTTCAGCACCCTGCATATCTGCTGGGGCGCACAGGCAGGATTGTACCATCATTTCGGCGTGCCAAAGTATCCGTTGGATAAAAAAATGTTCGGCATCTTCCCGCATCGGGCAGAGGTGGAAAATTCTCTGCTGTTGCAGGGCTTTGATGAAGTGTTTGATGTGCCCCATTCCCGTCATACCGAGGTGCGCCGGGAGGACATTGAAAAGGTGGAGGAACTGGATATCCTGACCAGTTCTGCTATTTCGGGGGTGCATATTGTGGCGAATCGCAACGGCAGACAGTATTTCATTACAGGGCACTCGGAGTATGATCGCAACACCCTTGCGGAAGAATATTTCCGCGACAAACAAAAAGGTCTGCCCATTGAGATACCCTACCACTACTTCCCCAACGATGACCCTGCCTGTCAGCCGCGCTTTAGCTGGCGCTGCCATGCCAACCTGATGTTTTCCAACTGGCTGAATTACTGCGTCTATCAGCGCACCCCCTTTGATCTGGAGGAACTGTCATTGCGCAACTGGAACTGGCAGATGGATGCGTAAAACACTGTGATGTGAAAGGAACTGCTATGGATCCGAATATGATTCCCAACCCCTACGGACAATATCAGAATGGTAGTCCAGTGCCCTATCAGCGGCAGCCCCTGCGGCCACAAAAGCCCATTGGCTTCGCGGTCACTGCACTGATTCTGGGCATCGTCAGCTTGCCGGGTATTTGTTGCTGCGTGAATCTTGTCACCGCACCCCTTGCGATCATCTTTGGTATCATTGCTTTGGTGCAAAAGCAGCGCGGTACGGGAATGTCCATTACAGGTATCATCACCGCTGCGCTCAGTCTCATCGCGGCGTTGATCTGCGGCATTGCCTTTGCGGAGCTGATACCCTATGCCGAGGATATCACAGCCGATTATGAACGCATCATCGTGGAAGCGGACGAGATCTTCCCGGAATATGAGGAAACCGGCGAACTGCCTGATTTCCTTACCAAATATCTGGAGGAGCCCTACGCGGGCTGGCTTGCCAAATATGATATCGACTTTTACGATATCATGGATGTGTGGCTGATTGAGTACAAAAACGGTACTTTTGGCTTGCAGAGCTCCGAGGACAGCGACCGTTTCAGCTATGGCGATAGCTACAATAACCATTATGACTTTGACTATGGCGGCAACGGCATCATATAGCTGCTGCCATGGCACCATGAGAAGAAGATTCTCTCGCTTCAGAAAGGAACATGGAATATGAAGAAAACAAGGACATTTCTGGCTACGGCGGTTGCTTCCGTGATGATGCTTTGCAGTCTGACCGCTTGTGGCGACGATGCCGCCAACGGGGCAGGCGCACAGTTCACCATTACGCTGTACCCTGACTGCGCGCCCATTACCTGCGAGAATTTTGAAAAGCTCGTCAGTGAAGGTTTTTACGATGGCTTGACCTTTCACCGCGTGGTAGATAATTTCATGGCACAGGGAGGCGATCCCATGGGCAATGGCAGCGGTGGCAGCAAGGATACCATTAAGGGTGAGTTTTTTAAAAACGGCGTGGATAATCCGCTTTCCCATACCAGAGGGATTGTTTCTATGGCACGTTCCAGTGCAATGGATAGCGCGTCCAGCCAGTTCTTCATCTGCTATACCGACGATTGCACTTTCCTGGACGGCTCCTATGCGGCATTTGGCGAGGTGACCGAGGGCATGGAAGTCGTAGACAGCTTTTTGCAGGTCGAGCGTACCCTTGGCGGCGACCGCGCGATCTCTGCACCTGTAGAACCGATTATCATTGATACTGCTGTGATGATCGAAGATGATGCAGATGGGAATCCCAGAGTGCTGTTTACCATGAAGCAGATTCCCGTTGCGGATTGATTTCGCATTTCACAGCCCATACAGATGCAAAAACCCGTCCTCGCGTATGCAAGGACGGGTTCTTTTTACGGGTTATGATTATGGCTCCTCAGGAACCTTTTCCTGCAAGACGATGGAGAAATTACGGTCATGACCGTTACGCATCACGGTGATGGTAATCGTATCTCCGGCGGCAAAGTTGTTTTTGGCGTTGTTCAGATCATCGTAACAGCTCACGCTCTCGCCGTTGATCGCAATGATGATATCGCCGACCTGAATGCCGCCCTGTTCCGCAGCACCGCCCTTGACCACTTCCGTGACATACACGCCCAGCGGCAGGCCATATGCCTGCGACACATTTTCGGTGACGTCTCTGCCAGAGATGCCGATGAGAGGCTTGCCGCGTACATAGCCGAACTCGATCAGGTCGTCAATGACATTTTTGGCGTGAGACATGGGAATCGCAAAGCCCAGACCCTCAACACTTGCCGAGGAGCTGCTGTAGCTGCTGCTCATTTTGGCGGAATTGATACCGATAACCTGTCCGTAGCAGTTAATCAGCGGGCCGCCCGAGTTACCGCTGTTGATGGCAGCGTCGGTCTGAATCAGTCGCATGGGGGTCTCGTTGATGGTGACTTCACGGTCCAGTGCGGAGACAATGCCGGTGGTGACAGAACCGAACAGCTCCAGGCCCAGGGGATTGCCGATGGCAATGACTGCCTCGCCAACGCGCAGTGCCTCACTGTCGCCGAATTCCGCGGCAACCAAATTGCGATCGGTATCCATTTTCAGTACGGCGATGTCCTCTTCCACATCATAGCCGACGATAGTCGCTGCAATTTGGGTATCGCCGTCATAGTATTCGGAATTGAGCGTAATCTGTACTTCCTTTGCGGTGCCGCCGTAAGCGGACTGATATACCACATGGGCGTTGGTGATCACATAGCCGCTCTGATTCATGATGATACCCGTACCGGTTGCCATACCGGAATCCTCGTAGGTACCGCCGCCGAAGCCCCATATGTTGTTGGTGTTCTGTTTCCATACAAAGGTGGAGGAAATGCCGACCGTTGCAGGGGAGACCTTATCCACAATATCGGGAATGGACATGGCATCGGTAGGGGCAGCCAGATTGTACCAGTTTACGTGGACATTGTTCTGGTTGGCAGAGCTGCTCTCATCGGTATGGGATGTATCGCTGCTGTTGGTGCTGGAGTTGTGTTGGTTGTTGCCTGTCTGCGCTGTAGATTCGCTGATCAGTTTGTCGCTGTTGCCGAAGAATCGCTGCAACGCCTCGTTTTCACTGAAGAAGCGATACGCAGAAACCGAGCCGGCAGATACCAGTCCAATGCCTGCAATCACTCCAAGAATCTTTAGCCCCGTGTGAGAGGATTTCTTCTTCGGCTGCTGCGGCGGGGTATTGCTGAATACAGGCTCCTGCATAGGCGGCAGGTTTCCGCCATTGCTGCGAGGGGAATAGTAGCTGCCCGATACGGGTGTGGGCTGTACCGGTTGCACCGTTGGTGCATCGGAATGATCTGTGGGGGATTGTATGTTTGGTGTATCCTGCGCTGTCGGAGGGAAGCCGGTCGGATCCATCGGATTTTGTTCATTTTCGTTGAACATAATGACACCTCTTTCTTTGCTGCGACGCAGTATCTACTGCATCTGTTCCTTGATATCTATTATATCCATTTATGTGAAAATCGTATGATGGATAGAAAAAATATAAAGCGCGTTTCTGTGATGCTGCTGTCAGGGAGGCTTGTGCCCAGTGTTGGCGGCACGTTTTTTCTGAAGATGCTGCACGGCGCAGACGATTCCGGCACCGAGTATGCACCCCAACGTGTTGTGGATGATATCATCCCATTCAAACAACCCCAGACGCAGCACCAGTTGGGATATTTCAATTGCCGATGAAAGCACAATCCCGATGCAAAATGCGTGCTTTAGCTGTTTTTTGCGATAGATGGACGCTGTGAGCATCCCCACTGGCAGCAGCATGAGCAGGTTCAGCACAATTTCCTCAAAGAGCCTGCGGTTGCCGTGTAGAATCACTTTATGCCATGACCAGAGGGGCTGCCAGGCGGCGGCAGAATGTGGTTTCTGTGTGCGTGTGAGCAGTGTAATGAGCAGCACAAACACCAGATAATTGATGAGCGCAGCCTTGCGTGTAGGGCAGCTTCGTACAAAATGCTGGCAGAGCAGAAACACTGCCGTCGCGCCCAGAAAGTAGATTCCCCAGCCCCAAAACGGCATCACATCGGATAGAATGTCTATGGCGGTCTCCAAACGCAGTACCTCCTTTACAATAGTATGCATATAGTATGAGCCATTCATCAGGCGATGAATGGCTCTAGTTGAAAATCATGCACTTTTTTTGTGGCGCGGCTGTCGGTTTTTGTACTTTCTTACGGCGGTCGGGATAATCCACAGCAGAAGGTACGCCACGATCATGCCCGTGACCGCACCTGCAAAATCAAGCCAAACATCCTGCACCTGTGGCCCTCTGCCTGTATAGATCTGTATCGTTTCATCGGTGAGGGCGGTGAGCAGTGCAAACAGCAGCGCACCGCAGTTCGGTTTTTTGCATTGTACTCCGAGAAAAAATCCAAGCAGAGCAAATTCACAGAAATGGGCAAGCTTTCGCACGAGATGCAGTGTGACATTGCCCTTGCCGACAAAAAGCGCCAGAAACGGCTCAATCAGCCGCATAACAAAGGCACTTTCTTGCGCGGATTCTTCTTGCCCTGTAAAGGAATTCAAAAAGATGAACGCAAGGGTCAGTGCCGCGAGAAAGTGAATGATCCGTTTTTTCATATTGCACCTCCGAAGCCGCATAGGAAAAGAAACAGAAAAACGGATACTGCCTAAGCAATATCCGTCTGACTTCGATGAGGATGGACGGACTTGAACCGTCGACCCCCTGCATGTCAAGCAGGTACTCTAACCAACTGAGCTACACCCTCACAACAAGGAACATTATACCATACCAACGGGCGCTTGTCAAGCACTTTTTTTCAAAATTGAAAAATTTTGCATCGTCGGGTCTGCCCCTAAGGGGGAAAAGTGAAAAAATCACCGTCCTACGGAGAGACGGTGATTTTTCAGTTCGTAGTCATGCGTGCAGGGGCACCGTGCAGCGCAAAGAATCGGATGAACATTTCAAAAAAAGGTAGATCCGTTACAGTAAACAGTACATTGGATTCGAGCCTCCATGAGAATCGCGGCGGATATACTTAACACCTATGCTCTCCGAAATGCAAGTTACGAGGAGAGCGATTGCAAATGACCCATTGGTCACACGCCCTTTCTTTCAAAATGTGATTCGGAACCGATTGGATGTACGTTCCTTATCTTTGTCTATATTCTATCATATTTTTCCTCGATTGTCAAGAGATTCTGAGAAAAATATGCATATTTTTATATTTTAACGAAACGTTCAGGAAACACAGGAAAAATCTGTAAAAAAGCAGCTCGCCTTGCTGTGAATATGCACAATCGTTTGGCGTTGCAGATACAATTTGGTAGTAAAAATACTCAAAAATGCGCAAAACACTTGCAATTCCAAACGGTTATTGCTATAATATGAATATGTATCAGTGTCGGTAGTGATGTGTATCATCCGCGCCGTGCTATCGTACATAAACCAACAAAATTCGTGAGGAGATGTTTGAATGAAAAAGTCTATGTTCAAGCGCGGAATCGCTTCCGCAACCGGCATCCTGCTGGCAGCCTCCCAGGTGGGTATGCTCGCTATGAACACCACTGCGGCAGAAGTCACTGTTGATGCAGCTTATCTGACCGATGTGCCTGTGTTTGTTGATCCCGAAGGCGTTTTGCAGTATACCGAGGGTAGCTGGTATGATCTGCTTTACTCGGCTTACACCGCAGCAGATGCATTGGATCAGGAGATCGCTCTGGATGCAGCCAAGGACTCCGCAAAGGGTCTGTTCAGCAAGTATCTGGGCACCGAGGCTACCGAGGTTCTGATGGCTTCCATTTCCAATGCAAAGCTCACCGGTAATGCAGGTAAGTATACCATCACTGCTACACTGGATGACTGCGGCGAGGTTGTCGGCGCTGCTATTCTGAACAAGCTGACTGGTGTTGATGTGGATACTGTTCCCATGGCTCTGGCAGGTACTTTGACCGTTGGCATCGACATGACCACCGAGAATACCATTGCTGTTGCAGCTGCTTTTGCTGCTGAGGACGGCAATATCTACACCGCAGCAAATATCGAGGAGTACATCATCGCAAAGCTGATGGAGGGTCTGATCGCTGTTGACAAGATGGATGCAATGCCCGATCTGGTTGAGAAGCTGAACGCTGCAAAGGCTGCTATTGCTGATATCAACTTCACCACCGACAGCTTTGAGGATGCTTACGCACAGTATGTTGCAGGTCTGCCCAAGAAGCTTGCTGACAAGGCGCCCGCTACCCTGGCAGAGGCAATGGCAAACGAGAAGGCAAACTCCGCACTGGCACAGGTGATTGACACCATCAACGGCGCACAGGATGTTGCTACTATCGGTCTGACCGTTGCCGATATTGCTGATATCATGGCACAGAGCTATGACATTGCTATTACTGTAACGGAAGGCACTTCTGCTCTGGCAGAGTTCTCCATTCCCGACGATCAGAACGCTGAGCTGTTGGCTGCTTTTGCAGAGTACTACACCACCGCTGAGTCTTTGGCTGAGTTGGAGGCATACTTCGCAGAGGCTTACGAGCTGGATGATGAGAAGTACACCTACACCGTTATCGGCGTTGAGTCCCACAAGGAACTGACCGTTGCTGCTTCTGGTACGGGCGTGATGTACGAGATCATCCGTGTGATCGATTCCGTGACTCTGGAGCTGAAAGACATTACAGAGACCACCACTGTGGATACCACCACTGAGACCACTACTACAACTACCGAAACCACTACCACCGAGACCAGTACTGAGACCACTACCACCGAGACCAGTACTGAGA
>JAEDLR010000063.1 GCA_016295145.1 Oscillospiraceae bacterium | reverse complement strand
ATTTACCGGAGCCGGACTCGCCCACGATAAATACAAACTCGCCCTGCTCGATTTGCAGATTCATATGGTCAACAGCGGTTTTCTCAAAGGGTGAACCGATGCTGTATGTGTATGTCAGATCCTGTGCTTCAAGAATCGGCACCGACATTCTCCTTTCCTTTCAACAGGTCATAGAGTGCTGCAACGCATTCTTCTTTGGTAATGATATGGCTGTCCAACGGATACCCTGCCTGACGCAGCAACTCGGCAAGTTCTGTCACCTGCGGCACATCCAACCCGATTTGCTTCATCTCCGCCACACGGGCAAACACATTGCGCGGCGAATCATCCATGCAGATCCTGCCGTGATCAACCACTACCACGCGCTCACATTGTGCCGCTTCATCCATCTCATGGGTGATGAGCACCACGGTAATGCCGTATTCGCGATTGAGCTTACGAATGGTGCGCATGACCTGTCCTCTGCCGTGGGGATCCAGCATGGCGGTCGGTTCGTCCAGCACAATACAATCGGGGCGCATGGCAATAATACCGGCGATCGCCACACGCTGTTTCTGTCCGCCCGAAAGCTGATGGGGGGCGTGTTCGCGGTAATCATACATATGCACGGCTTTCAGTGCCTCATCCACGCGCTGACGCATTTCGGGCTGGGGCACGCCCATATTCTCAAGGGCAAATGCCACATCTTCCTCAACAATCGTCGCAACGATCTGGTTATCCGGATTCTGAAACACCATGCCGACTTTCTGCCGAATGTCCATCAGGCGTTCCTCATCGGCGGTATCCATGCCCTCCACCAACACTTTTCCCTCGGTGGGCAGCAAAATACCATTACACATCTTTGCCATGGTGGATTTTCCCGAGCCGTTATGCCCAAGCACCGCCACCATCTCACCGCGGTGAATGGTCAGTGACACGCCCTTGAGTACCTCCTCAGGGGTGGCATCATCATCGGCAGGATAATGAAAACGCACATTATTCAATTGCAAAAGAGGCTGCATAGCTTCTCCTTTCAGATGACCGGTTATCTCAGATCAGCAGAATGCCAGATGGCAGTGGAGCCGCAAGGCAGCACGCCGCCCGATTCCCTGACGGGCAGACCGATCTCATCAGCAATGACCTCGCCGCCAAAGCTTTTTTTCAGTAATACATTGAGCATATAGCCCATCACGGAAGGCGAAAGCCCGGTGGTGTAGCTGTTGAGCACAAAGAACAACGGCTGCTGGGAAAGCACATTCAGGCAGCCCTCAACCAAGGGATAAATGCTGTTTTCAAGCTTCCAGATTTCACCGCCTGGGCCTCTGCCATAGCTGGGCGGATCCATAATGATCGCATCGTATTTTCTGCCGCGGCGCGCTTCACGCTGAATGAATTTCTCGCAGTCATCCACGATCCAACGGATGGGCTTGTCACTTAATGCGGACAGCGCAGCGTTTTCTCTTGCCCACTGCACCATGCCCTTTGCGGCATCCACATGACAGACCTCTGCGCCGGCTTCTGCACAGGCAAGGGTTGCACCGCCCGTGTACGCAAACAGATTCAACACACGAATGGGTCTGCCTGCGTTGCGAATGGCATCTGCCATCCAGTCCCAGTTAACAGCCTGTTCCGGAAACAATCCGGTATGCTTGAAACCCGTCGGTCGCACCTGAAAGGTCAATGCACCGTAGTGGATATTCCACGATTCGGGTGGCATTTTAGCGTAGCTCCAACTGCCGCCGCCACTTTTCGAACGATGATAGTGACCGTCTGCCTTTTGCCACAGGGGAGATGCCTTTGACGTTTGCCATATCACCTGCGGATCGGGACGAATCAAGGTCACATTGCCCCAACGCTCCAGTCGCTCACCGCAGGAGGTATCCAACAGCAGGTAATCCTGCCAATGCTCTGCTACTCTCACAACCAACAATCCTCCTCAAAGGCATTGCAGCTACGCTCACGCGCCTGCACGCTCCTTGATTTTTTCTGCAATATCCAATGCATATCGGTTGATCCTGCGGAAATCTCTGCCCTCCAACAGAATCTGTATTGCAGCCTCGCGGCTGCGCTCTCTCACCAAAATCCTGCCCTCGTTGCCAAGCTGACGCTCGCATTGGGCAATATAGTCGGTGATGTGATAATCGTTTTTCCATACCTCTTTCCAAAGGGGTGAAATGCGCACGGAAACCGAAACTTGCGGGTCACGCTCCAGACAATCTGAGAGCGCGTGCAGGGGCTTTTCGGTATGCTGCATCACGCCGCAAAGCCGCAGTGCTGTACAAAGACCGTCCGCACCGCACATATCATCAAAAAAGAGGTAGCCACTGCGTTCACCGCCCAGAGAAAGCCCTGCATTGCGCATTTTTTCGGGCACAAATCTTGCACCGGTACGGGTCGTGTGTACCAGAATCCCTTTTTGCTCGGCAAACCGCAGCAGCCCCAGATTCGACAGCACGGTTGCCGCAATGCCTTTATTGTTGAGCATCCCCTGCTCCAGCGCATCGCTTGCCAGAATCGCCAGCATGGAGTCGCCGTCCAGCAATTCGCCCATTGCATCCACGGCAAGACAGCGGCCGCCGTCACCATCAAACGCAAAACCTGCATCGCACTGATGCTCGGTGACATATTCCATCAATGCTTCCATGGATTGCACACCGCAATCGTGATTGATCGACAGACCGTCCGGCGTAACATTCAGCAGATCCACCGTCATACCGTAATGCTCAAACAGCGGCTTGGCAATCCCGCTGACCGCACCGTTGGCACAATCCAGCGCAATGTGATAGGACATGGTTGGCAGGGGATTTTTCACCATCAGCAGTTCGCGGTAACGCGACCCGGCGGTATCTTCTATGTGCTCGATCACGCCGCAGGCTCTATGAGATGCCACCGGCAAAGGCATATTCGAGGGCAGCAACGCCTCCACAGTGTCGCATTCCTCGGCATTCATCGGTAGACCGCTGGCGTTATACAGACGAATGCCGTTATATTCATACGCTGCATTTTCGGCGGTAATGGCTACGCCTGCCGAAACCGAATCGTGGGCAATGAGCAGTGCCATACCCGAAGAAGGCAGCACACCCAGACATCTTGCAATGCCGCCCCCTGAACAAATTCCTGCACACAAAGCAGCCTCCAGTGCATCGGCGGAACGACGCGGATCTTTGCAGACCATGATGATCGGTGTGGTCATGCCTCCCCGGGAAAGGCTCTGCGCCAACGCTCGACCGATGTGCATCAGCAGCTCGCAGTTGAGTTCTGCAATGGCGATTCCGCGCATACCGTCCGGCTTGATGATCTTACTCATGGGGCATTCTCCTTCCGGGCAGCATGATGCGAAATGATTCCAAATGCAACGATGACCCGTCGCTGATACAGTTCTTTCAGTGGAACGGTAATGGCAGCGGGATGGCGGCTGTAGCGATTATACACCTGTGCTATACCATCTCCCATACCACGAAGGCATATGATATGTGCTGATGATAGAAACGGCTTTTTCGTCCAGTACGCCATCAGCATCACCTGATCCTGCTGCAAAAATTCCAGGCCTGCTTGCAAGCCGCCGATGTGTCTGCTTTCCACACCAAAGTGACGCAATGCGCGGCCGAGGGCAAAAAAATTCACGCCGAAAAACGCCCATAACAGCCGATAGCGTTCCATATAGCGCGTCAGCTCCGCAAGCGGTACAGCGATGCCACAAAGGGCAAGTGCATTGAACACTGCCAGAACACCGCAACCTCTTTTGCCCAGGGTACCAATACCGAATTTCACGCCCGATACCGCCCCCAACGCCTGTCCATTGACAGGCACGGTCGGGAGCGGTATCGTTTGATTGTATTGATAATTTTTTTCGGCAAAGAGCATCAATCCATGGCTCCTTTCGCGTTATCCCTCGGTACCGTCCTCAGTAACCGCCTGCAACGAAAGCTGCTGTACAGTGTTTTCGGGCGGCGGATATCCAAGATGTGTATAGGCAAGCGCAGTGGCGCATCTGCCTCTGGGGGTACGGGCAAGCATCCCCTGCTGCATCAAAAACGGTTCACAGACATCCTCAAGGGTCACAGCTTCCTCGCCCAGTGCAGAAGCCAGCGTTTCCAACCCCACAGGTCCGCCGCGATAGCCGCGGATAATCATATCCAGCATACGGCGGTCAAGCTTATCCAGACCGAGATGGTCAATTTCCAGCCGCTCCAGCCCCATGGCGGCAGTATCACGGTCAATGACGCCGTTGCCCATGACATCGGCAAAATCCCGCACGCGGCGCAGCAAACGGTTTGCGATGCGGGGGGTACCGCGGGAACGCTTTGCAAGCTCCATGGCGCCGTCCGTTTCACAGGGAATATCCATTAGCATGGCACTGCGGCGGACAATATCGCAAAGCTGCTCCGGAGAATACAATTCCAGTCGTTGCACAATACCAAAGCGATCCCGAAGCGGCGGCGTGAGCTGACCTGCGCGGGTTGTCGCCCCCACGAGGGTAAATGGTTGCAGATCCACACGGATGCTACGCGCTGAGGGCCCTTTGCCGATCATGATATCCAGCACTCTGTCCTCCATGGCTGGGTACAGGATCTCCTCCACTGCACGGGAAAGGCGGTGGATCTCATCCACAAACAGCACATCGCCCCTGCCGAGATTGGTCAGCAATGCAGCCAGATCACCGGGCTTTTCGATGGCGGGGCCGGATGTCACGCGCAGATTAACGCCCAGTTCATGGGCAATAATACCCGAAAGCGTGGTCTTGCCCAGTCCGGGAGGACCATACAGCAGCACATGATCCAAAGGCTCACCGCGGCGTCTTGCAGCCTCAATATAAACGGCAAGATTTTCTTTGACCTTATCCTGCCCGATATAATCCGCCAGTGTTTTGGGGCGTAGCGACAACTCCAGATCCACATCCTGCGAAGTGAATTCGGGGCTGCTGATGCGCTCCGCGTCAGAAAAATCAAATGCATTGTCGCCTGTCTGAATCATGCTGCCTCCAAGAAAACAAGTGGGTAATCAGCGTTCAAAGTAACGCTTCTTGCGAATGTAAAACGGCTCGATGCCCTCAATCGCCTTCTTCGCAGCGGCCTCTTCCAGGCTGAGGAACACCAGACTATCGCCGGACTTGGTGTAATTCTGCATATACTTGGAGAGCGGGAAGAACAGCTTGCGGGTATTGCCGATCATGTCAAACACAAACAGTGTCTGCGGGCGCTCACAACCGCGGATCATATCCAGCACATAGCAACTGTCCACATTCGCCTGCCTTGCCAGATAGCGCACCATGGGACGAATGAGATGCTCCACATCCTTCTGACAGCGACGGTACTCGATGGTTTCCTCCTCTTTCATGGAGATGGCAGGGATGTTCAGATTCTTTGCGACCATCAGAATACTCTTGATCTCCTGGGAAGAAAACTCCTTTCCGTAGGAGTTCGGGTTCAGAACGGCAGAAGCCGACTGGATCAGATCAAACAAACGCAAACAGTTCAGGCGATAGCAGTTGACATAACGCTTGGCAAACTGCTGCACGGCACGATAGCTGGTGAAGAATGGAATGAAAATATCACCATCGGGGTTTTGCGTAGTGACCAGTTCCATGGAAATGCCACCTGCAGTCTGATCTTGCTTGACAGGCTGCTTGCAGATGACATACACATCGCTTTTGATGAGCGTCTGCAAAAAAACAGAGCGTTTTTCCGGTTTGGTTATGGCCTCTTTCAGCAATTCGTCGAGATTCATGGGTATGTCCTCCTTGAAAATAATATCATTCAATCGTTTCACGCGATGTGATTTTTACTGAATCCGTAAGCGCATCATCCGAACATCTGCTTGCCAAGCTGCATCAGAGAAAGGCGGATCAGCTCGGAAGCGGACAATGCCGGGTCAAGGGAAGAAAGCACCCCGGCCACCTCGGATTGTCCATATCCCAGCACCATCAATGCCGCCATAGCCTCCTCCATGTTGCCGCCTGCGGACTGTACGCTGACAGCATCGGCGTAACCTGCCGCAGCAGCCGTTTTGGAGACCTTATCTTTCAATTCCAGCACAATGCGCTGGGCGAGCTTTGGCCCCACGCCCTTGGTCTTTGTAAATGCCTTATAATCCCCTGCCGCAACCGCCAGAGCAAAGCGGTCCGGCGAAAGATCGGAAAGAATCGAAAGTGCCGCCTTCGGCCCAACGCCCGAAACGCTCAGCAACTGCAAAAAACAAGTTCTCTCGCTGCGCGTGGCAAAGCCGTAAAGTGAGATTTCGTCCTCGCGCACCGCCAGATGGGTCATCAGCGTGGTTTCCTCACCCACGGCACCGGCTTCAGCAGCCGTTTGCAGGCTGACCCTGCACGCATATCCCACGCCGCCGCAGACGATCACAACGAGCGACGGTTCTTTATACTGCACAATGCCACTTAAACTGTCAATCATAACAGAAATGCGACTCCTTTTCAATAATCGGGCTGTGCACAGTGGCCGTGGCAGATCGCCAGTGCCAGTGCATCGGCGGCGTCATCGGGTTTTGGCACCTCATCCAGATGCAGGATGCGCCTTGTCATATCCATAACCTGTGCTTTTTCCGCCTTGCCATAGCCCACCACCGCAGATTTCACCTGCAATGGCGTATATTCATATACCGGTGTCTGATGCTGCCCGGCGGCAAGCAAAATCACACCTCTTGCCTCGGCAACCATGATACCGGTGGTTTTGTTGGTGTTGAAGAACAGCTTTTCCACAGAGATACACTGGGGCTTGTAATGCTCCAGCAAATAGGTCATATCCTCGTAGATCGTACACAGTCTGTCAGAAAAAACCGTGTGTGCCTCTGTCAGGATTGCGCCGTATTCCACCGTGGAGAACCGCATTCCCTGATAATCTAGAATGCCGAATCCAACCGTTGCATAGCCGGGGTCAATACCCAGAATGCGCATAGAACCTCCTCACCACATACATATCTGCGTACCATTATACCATGAAATCCCCATAAATTCAAGAGGATTTGCACAAAATTTCTGAAAATCCGCAAGTTTTTTCCAATCCTTTATGCGATTTGGGCATCTGCGCACTTATACACGGTGTTCTCTGCGGTAAACCGTGGGGGTCACACCGTGATTTTTCTTGAATTGCCGCATGAAATGCTCCTCGTTATCGTAGCCGCAAAGCTGCGCAATATGCGAGATGGTATATGCCGTTGCGGTCAGCAGCTCGCGGGCGCGGTGCATTTTGCAGTTGATAACATCGGCGATACAGGTCATGCCGAAGGTCTCACGGTACACGAGCTGAAAATAACTGCGGCTCATATTCACCTCGGAGCATAGCATTTCAACAGTCCATTTTTCCTGCGGATTCGCATAGATCTTCTCTCGCAGACGCACCAGTGCGGCGTAATGGGGATCACCGCCCTGCATGGTTGCAACACCTGCCGGTGCAGCCGTTTCCGCAATGCGGATAAACAACGCCTTCAACAAACTGTCTGTCATATCAGCACGCTTAGGATTGCCTGCATAGAATTCCGCATAAAGCTGCCGCAGTAAAGTGCACAGAAAATCCGTATCGGCACAGCGCAGCAACACATTTTCGGGAATCTGCAAGGAGCGGAAAAAATCGGTATCCGCATCGGCATCGAATTCCACCCAGTCATACAACAGCATATCTCCCATTGCCTGAAAATACAACGGGGCATTCCTTTGCAGCACCACCATATCACCGGGCTGTGCCGCAACGGTTTCTTGATCCAACTGCAGCTGCATCGGGGTATGCGTCAGCAGCAGCATCCTGCCCCCCATGCCGTTTGGCAGATTGCAGACCGTTTCCATATCCTGCAAAATATGATATCCCATTGTCAGCACCTGCATTCGCACACCCCCTCTGCATGATGTGTTACTCGGTTACAGCATCAGTTGCCCTGCAACCTCCAGATCCTTAGCCATACCGCCCACAGCAGGTATGTTCTTCACGATATATTTTTTTAGCTGCTCCAACTGCGCATCGCCCACAACGGCTGCATACTCGACGGTTGCCTTGGCTTTCAGCGTCATTACCTGTACGCCGATGCTGTCGCGGCTTGCCTTGGGCAGCAGCATTTCAGTACGGAACACCAAGGCTCTGCCGTTTGTGGTGCGCAGCAGCACCGAGGCTTCCTCGGGCAGTGCGATCACAGCCACCAGCGGCGATTTATCGGAATAGGCATTGGCAAGCTTCCGGCGATTGGTTTTCGTTTCGTAAGCGCGCAGCGGCACCTTTGTCACCTTGCCGTTTGCATAGCAGAACAGTAAAAATCCGCTGTAATCGGTGGTATATACCATGGATACCACATTCTCGCCCTCATCAAAGCCAAGCTTCACGGGTACATAATCACCCAGCACACTGGTCTTGCTGTCCTCAAACTGTGCGGCGCGGGATTTATACACCTGCGCCTGATCGGTAAAGAACAGCAACTCCGTGCGATTGGTCACCTCTGCCTGCTGCGTCAGCACATCGCCCTCTTTCAGCTTATGCTCACCGCTCATACGCAGGCTTTGGGGCGTGATCTTCTTGAAATACCCCCCTGCGGTCATGAACAGATGCACGGGATAATCGGGGATATCCTCCGCCGTATCCTCCTCCGGCTCATCATTCATGTCGTAGAACAGCGTTTTGCGTGGCTGCCCGTATTTTTTCATGACATCCTTCAGCTCATCGATCATGATGCTGCGAATCTTCTTCACATCACGCAGGATCTCCTCCATCTCGGCGATCTCCGCAGCCAGTTGTTCGATCTCCTCGGTGCGATTGAGGATGTACTCGCGGTTCAAATGGCGCAGCTTGATCTCCGCAACATACTCCGCCTGTATCTCATCAATGCCAAAACCGATCATCAGGTTGGAGACTACCTCGGATTCCTCCTCGGTCTCACGCACAATCCGGATCGCCTTATCAATATCCAACAGGATTTTGGCAAGGCCCTGCAACAGGTGCATCTTGTCCTTTTTCTTGTGCAGATCAAAGTACACTCTGCGGCGGATGCACTCGGTACGGAATGCCACCCATTCCTCCAGAATCTCGCGAATGCCCATCACACGGGGCGTACCTGCGATCAGAATATTAAAATTACAGGATACGGCATCCTGCAAAGGCGTCATGCGGAACAGCTTCTGCATCAGCTTGTCGGGGTCGGTATTGCGCTTGAGATCCAGTGCCAGCTTCAGACCGTGGATATCGGTTTCATCACGCAGGTAGGAGATTTCCCGGATCTTGCCCGCCTTAATGAGTTCAACGGTTTTCTCCATAATGGCTTCCACCGTGGTGGAATAGGGAATCTGTGTGATCTCGATGCAGTTTGCCGCCTTATCATAGGAATACTTTGCACGCAGGCGCACGCTGCCTCTGCCGGTTTCGTAAATGCGCTGCATTTCAGCTTCATCGTACACCAGATAGGCACCGGTGGGAAAATCCGGCCCTTTGAGAGTAGAAAGCAGGTCATGCTCTGGATTTTTGATATAGGCAATGGTCGTTTCGCAGACCTCTGCCAGATTGAACGGGCAGACATTACTTGCCATGGAAACAGCAATACCCACGTTGGAGTTGACCAACACCGTCGGAAAGGTAGCAGGCAGCAGCGTTGGCTCCACGGTGGTATTATCGTAGTTGGGAACAAAATCAACAGTTTCCTTGTCAATATCGCGGAACAGTTCGTTGCTGATGGCTTCCAGCTTTACCTCGGTGTAACGGGGCGCGGCGTATGCCATATCACGGCTGTATGCCTTACCAAAGTTACCCTTGCTGTCCACATAGGGGTGCAGCAGTGACTCATTTCCTCTTGCCAGACGCACCATCGTTTCATAGATGGCAGCATCGCCGTGGGGATTCAGACGCATGGTCTGACCTACCACATTGGCGGATTTCGTTCTGGCACCGTTAAGCAGACCCATCTTATACATCGTGTACAGAATCTTGCGGTGGGATGGCTTAAAGCCGTCGATCTCGGGCAGCGCACGGGAAACAATCGCACTCATGGCGTAGGGCATGAAGTTTTTGCGGAGGGTTTCGGTGATGCGTTCCTCTACTACAAGACCCGCGCCCTCAATAAACGCATTGGAGGGATTGGCAGGCTTTGCAGGCAGTTCTCTTTTTTTTCTTGCCATGTTCTATCCTTTCTGTACGCTTACGAAATATCGGCAAGGTCGAGGTAATCGCCGCCGTGTTCTGCAATATAGTCTTTTCTGCCCTGTAGATTATCGCCCAGCAGCATTTCAAACATCTCGGCAGTAGCGGCAGCATCCTCCGGCGATACCCGAATGATACGCCTGGTATCTGGATTCAT
>JAEDLR010000062.1 GCA_016295145.1 Oscillospiraceae bacterium | reverse complement strand
GGAGGAAGTCCTGCAGGAAAAGCTGCGCGCTGCGGATGCCCATCTTGCAGAGGCGGAAGCTGCAAAAAAGGCTTCTGTCGAGGAGATCGAGAAGCTCAAAAAAAGCCAGTTGGATATGCTGGAACGTATTTCGGAGTTCAGCCGTGAACAGGCAAGGGATTATCTGCTGACACAGATGGACGCCGACCTGACCCATGAAAAAGCACTGCGTGTCACCGCCTACGAGCAGCAGGTCAGAACCAGTTGCGAGGATATCGCAAGACGCCATATCGCATTGGCAATTGCCAAATGTGCTGCTGAGCAGGTCTCGGAGGTGGCGGTTTCTGTTGTACCGCTGCCCAACGATGAAATGAAGGGCAGAATCATCGGCAGAGAGGGCAGAAATATCCGCACATTGGAGACCCTCACCGGCGTGGATCTGATCATTGATGATACCCCCGAGGCAATCACCCTTTCCTGCTTTGACCCCGTTCGTCGCGAGGTTGCACGCCTTGCCCTTGAAAAGCTCATTGTGGATGGCAGAATTCATCCCGCCAGCATCGAGGAGAAGGTGGATAAGGCGCGCAGAGAAGTGGAAAAGCGCATCAAGCAGGAGGGAGAACGTGCCGTTCTGGAAACCAATGTCCACGGCATCAACCCCGAACTGGTTCGTCTGCTGGGACGTCTGACTTTCCGTACCAGTTATCGCCAGAATGTGCTGAACCACAGCATCGAGGTCGCAATGCTTTCAGGCATTCTCGCCTCCGAACTGGGCGTGGATGCCAATATGGCCCGCCGTGCGGGTCTGCTGCATGATATCGGTAAAGCACTGACTGCCGAGATTGAAGGCTCCCACGTGGCAATCGGTGTCGATGTCTGCCGCAAGTATAAAGAATCCAACGAGGTCATTCATGCGATTGAAGCGCACCACAACGATGTGGAGCCGAAAACCGTTATCGCCTGTATCGTGCAGGCAGCCGATGCCATTTCCGCTGCACGCCCCGGCGCACGCAGCGAGAACATCGACAGCTACATTAAGCGGCTGCAAAAGCTGGAGGAAATCTGCACCTCTTACGAGGGTGTGGAGAAGTGCTTTGCCATGCAGGCAGGTCGTGAGGTTCGCGTTATGGTCAAGCCGGAAGTCATCAACGATGAGAAGATGGTTTTGGTGGCACGGCAGATCGCGAAGCAGATTGAGGACGAGATGGAGTATCCCGGTCAGATCAAGGTCAACCTCATTCGCGAGAGCCGCGCGGTAGAAGTCGCAAAATAATCGCAAACAGATGCGCATGATTTTCCGCCACGGACGGTCATGCGCATTTTTGCAAAGGAGTACCGTTATGCCCAAAACCATATTCAATACCACAGAAAAATCCAACTTTATCCTGAACCTAGACCTTGACCGTTACCGTGCCTCTTGCTGCAAGCTGCTGTTTGCCATGCTTGTGGCGGTGGCAGGTTCCGCCTGTGTCTTTCAACTGACCTATGCCGTCAACAGTGACCTTTCCAATATGCTCAACGATGGCGGCTTCGGCGGCGTGCTTGCGCTGCTGCTCATCTCCCTGCGCAGCATTTCAGTGGTGTTTTCCGTTGCCGGTGTTGCAGCCATGATTGCAACGGTCGTTGGTCTGATGCGCAGTCAGTTCAGCAAAGCCACCGCGCTGCCCTATCTGCTGGTGCTTGGCGGATTGATCTGGGGGACGATTTCACTGATCAATTCCTTTGATAACAGCATTTCGTTCTTCGGCCTCAACGGCAGAGATGAGGGCCTGCTTTCGCTGCTGATTTACGGCTGCGTGTTCTATCTGGGCTCCATGCTCCGCCGCCAGAAGAATCTCAGCAAGTTTGCCACACTGCTGCTGGGTTTCGGCATTGCGCAGGGGGTGTGGGGTCTGCTCCAGAGCTTGCCGCTGCCGTCTTTCCCCAACGAATACCGCATGGTGGATCCGCTGCTCTACCAGAATCTGTATCTGCCCTCAGGCTTTACAGATAGTCCCATCACCTTTGCAATGCTGCTTGGTATGGTGCTTGCAGTTGCCATTCCCTGCGCCATGCTTAGCACATCGGAAAAGCAGCGTACCCTTGCGTATATCTGTATGGCGATCAGTGGTGTGCTGCTGCTAAAAACGCAAACCGTTGCCGGCGTCATCGCTGCAGCGTTTGCGGTAATCCTCGCAGTTGTACTCTGGTGCATGAAGCGTAAGGCTGCCCCCGCAAAGCATTGGCTTACCCCTGTCATTTTGATTGGCGCACTGGCAGTATCCTTTGGGTGGAGCTGGATCTCCCCCTCGCTCAACGGCGCGTACAAAACCTATAACGGAGAATCGCTGCAAAATGGCTATGAGTTCTATGACGGTGGCATTGTCTGGGATGACAGCTTCTACCGTCTGGCGACTTCCGGCCCCTACACTTCGTATGTGGAGCATGATTTTGATATCTATGATACTGCCTCGGTGCTGAAATACTGCCACGGGGAGGGACGCAGAGTCATTAAAAAATATCCTTTGGTTGGCACAGGCCCCGATAATTTCACCTACTCGCAACTGCGCTCCAGTATGGAGATCTTTCAGAATGCAAACAGTATCGACCGGCCCTACAATGATTACCTCTACATCGCTGCAACCCGCGGCATCCCTGCGCTTGTGCTGTATGTAGCACTGCTGACGGTTGCACTGTGGCTGGGTATCGGGCACTACCGAAAGACACAGCACTGGGCGTATCTGGCAGCGATCGGCGGCGTGATCTGCTTTGCGCTGACTGCATTCGTGGGTGTTTCCGTGCTGACGGTGACCCCCGTGGTGTGGATGCTTTTAGGCGTTCTGGTTGGGGAGCCTCTTGCCGATGCCGCGCCGCAGAAGCCTGAGAAGCCTGAGAAGCCTGCATCCAACAGGAAAAAATCCAGAAAGTGATGCCTGCAATTTCTGCAAATTGAACAAATCAGCCGTGTTCCTGCGTGGAATGCGGCTTTTTCTTTGGTAGAATCTGCAATTCTACAATGAAATAGGCGATTCCACCAACAGTAGAATGCACGCAAACACGTGCTTTTAGCGGTAGAATCGGCATTCTCGAAGCAGGAGTGCCGATGCGCGTAGAGTAGGTTGTTTTTCTCGTGTCAATGGGGTATTATAAGGCTGTAATGAAGAACCAACAACCTGATTTCCCATACGGAAAGGAAGATGACTTATGGTATGTGCAAGAACGCCCTTGCGTGACCGTGCGATGCCCTCTTATACACGGGGCGAAGAAATCACCAACATGACAACGCATATTGTGGGTGCTGCAATCGGTGTGCTGCTCCTTGTGTTCAGCATTCTCATCGGCGCAAGACATCATGACCCGTGGGCAGTGGCCAGCGGCAGCATCTACGGTGCTTCGGTGGTGATACTGTTTTCGGTATCCAGTATCTATCACGGGCTAAAGGACTGCATGGGCAAACGTGTGATGCAGATCATCGACCACTGCACCATCTATTTTATGATCGCAGGTACCTATACCCCGATTCTGCTGGCAGGTATCCGTGAAACACAGCCCACCAAGGCGTGGGTGGTGTTTGGCGTGGAATGGGGTTGCGCTGCCGTTGCAACTGTTTTCACTGCCATTGATCTGAAAAAGTATTCCAAACTCAGCATGATTTGCTACCTTGCCATGGGGTGGGCAGTCATTACAGTGCTGCGTGCTACCATTGAAACAATGACCATGACGGGATTCCTTTGGCTGCTGGCAGGGGGTATCTGCTATACCGTCGGCGCGGTTCTCTACGGAGTGGGCAAAAAGCATCGCTATGTGCACAGCATTTTTCATATGTTTGTCAATGCCGGCTGTCTGCTTCAGGCGATTGCCATTCTCCGCTATGTTCTGTAAAGTTTCGGCACTGTGCCAGTGGTGAAGCTTCGCATTATGTGAAAATGCCGTTCGGATGAGGCATCTCTGCGCATCTGCTGCATTGAAAAAGCGGTATCTCCCTGATTGGGGGATGCCGCTTTTGTGTATCCAAAACAAGGGGATTCTGTCAAGAAATCAGGGGCTGCAGCGATAGATCACCGTGGCTTCAATCTGTGTATGACAGATGCGCAACTCCGTGATGAGCAGTCGCCATAAATCAATCGAATCGGGTACGCCGTCGGCGAGAAACCGTTGTCGCAGCATCGCTTCCAGTTCTTCTGTCCGCATGGAGGGATTGGTGCAACCGTTGCCATTTCTGCGGCCGCTGCATTGCAATCGCGGTTGTGGGGTCGTTGTATCGCGCAGGGTCATTACCGAGCCGCATTCGCCGCAGAGGACAAGCCCTTTCATCCAATGGGATGCCGCCGTCTGCCGTGTGCGTTTTGCCAGTGCTGTTTGCGCCGCTGCAAACATCTCGCGGCTGATGATGGGCTCCACGGCAAGGCTGCACCACTGTGCAGAGGGCAGGGGACGCTTCTGTTTGCATTTGTGGCTGATGCATTCTGTGCGATGTAGCAGCAAATCCCCTATATACACAGGATTTTGCAAAATCCTGCGCACAGTCACATCGTTCCATGTGGGATTGGCTTCTTTGCCCGTTTGTAGCATTCGCGGTGTGGGAATCTGCTGTGCTGTGAGACACTTGGCAATCTGCCTGAGACTTTGCCCCTTGGCGGATTCTGTAAACATCCATTGTATCACAGGTACCCAGCGGCTGTTTGGAATAATGGTATTATTTGCGCGCCGATACCCAAATGGTACCGTCGCCAATGTGCAGATCCCTTTTTGCTGCCTTGCCTGTAAGGCACTGCGTACTTTGCGCGAGATATCACGGGCGTACCAGTCGTTCATCACTGCGCGTATGGGGAGCATTTCGTTGGCAGGCTGAGAAACTGCGGTGTCAATGCCATCTCCAATGGCAATGAACCGGATGCCGTGGGCAGGAAACCATTGTTCCAGAAGCTGCCCCGTGTGGATGTAATCACGGCTTAATCGCGACAGATC
Source organism: Oscillospiraceae bacterium (assembly GCA_016295145.1). Taxonomy (GTDB): domain Bacteria; phylum Bacillota; class Clostridia; order Oscillospirales; family Ruminococcaceae; genus Firm-04. Next base: position 5,423 of record JAEDLR010000062.1, on the reverse strand, counting down.
TTTCGTGATGATCGTGCGGATATGTCCCGTTTGTGCAAGGGCAAGCATTTGCTGAAACGCCGGTCGCTCCCACAATGTACCCGAGTAACCGTCATCCTACTGCAAGTAGGTTTTGATACAATAGATAGTATATGTACAAATCAGAAACTTCTCTGGGTTGGGTTCATTTTTTGCGGAAAACATGAAGAATCGCAGAAAACGAGGGCTGTAAAATTGAGATGTTTCTAACTTTTGAGGGTGTTTATGCCGTTTTTCTGTATAAGGCGACCGGCTTTCAAACACACATTGCAGAGGGTTGTGTGTTTGACCTTTTCAGTGCCAGATATAAAAATAGGGGCTGCAACTGCCGATGTGAAGATGATTACACTGACAGCCGCAGCCCCTTGATACTACTATTCTATTATACTTTTACTTCCGTTCCGTCCTTAAAGGTGAACTCCATCTCACCGCTACTCTGAACCGTCACGCTCTGCACTGTGTTCAGCCACAGGTTATCGGAAAACTCAGTCACAGGCGTATCCTGCTTTCGCAGTTCCGAAATGAATCGCTCCACAGCGTTCTTCCGTGCCATGAGCTCCACCAACTCGGCATTGACCTTATCCAGCTTCTTTTTGACCTTGTCGTAGCGGTCGATCAGTTCCTGCCGCTTTTCGTTGTATTCGCTCTGATCCTGCACGCGCCTTGCGTTCTCGGCAATCAACTGTTCCAGCATTCTGGTTATCAAAGCAACCTCGGTCTGAAGCTCCTTCTGCTGTGCGGTCAGCTTGTCGGTATTGAAAAGCCGCTGACCGATCCTGTCAAACTCGTCAAACAGTTCATCACGCTCAGTGAAAATCTGATTGAATGCCACCATGAACTTGCCGATGATCTGCTCCTCAGTAAGATGCGGCGTTCCGCACTTACAATCTCCGCTGTATTTTCGGTTGCATCGCCAAATTACTCGGCGGTATTTGTCTTTGCTGTGCCATACTTTGGAGCCGTAAAATCCGCCGCAGTCTCCGCAGATGACCTTTCCTGAGAAGATGCTCACGGAGCTTCCTTGCTGCGGATTCTGCTTTCTTACTGTCATGATCTGCTGCACCTGTTCAAAGATCTCCGGCTCGATGATGGCGAGATGATTGTTCTCAACATAATACTGCGGTACCTGTCCCTCGTTCCGACGCTTTTTCTTGGTCAGAAAATCTATCGTGAAAACCTTTTGCAGCAGTGCATCGCCCTTGTATTTTTCGTTGGTCAGGATGCTTTCGATGACTGTTGAGCTCCACTTGGTCTTGCCGCCCGGTGTTGGGATACCGTCCGCTGTCAGGGTTTTCGCAATCGCATACGGCGTTTTCCCCTGCAAAAACATCGCATAGATGCGCCGCACGACCACTGCCTGTTCCTCGTTGATGACCAGATTGCCTTCCGGTCCGCGGTCGTAGCCCAGGAATCGCTTGAACGGCACAGTGACCTTGCCGTCTGCAAAGCGTTTTCGCTGTCCCCATGTGCAGTTTTCTGAGATTGATCGTGCTTCTTCCTGTGCAATTGAGGACATTATGGAGATCAGCAACTCTCCGCGTCCGTCAAATGTCCAGATGTTCTCTTTCTCGAAGTAGCATTCCACGCCGTGCTCCTTCAGCGTGCGGATCGTGGAGAGGCTGTCAACCGTATTTCTTGCAAAGCGGCTCACCGATTTGGTGATGATCAGGTCGATGCGGCCTGCAAGGGCATCTGCGACCATCGCTTTGAAGCCCTCTCGCTTGGATGTATTGCACCCCGTGATGCCCTCGTCAGCGTACACGGAAACGAACTCCCAGTCGGAACGCTCCTTGATATATTTCGTGTAGTAATCGACCTGCGCCTCGTATGAGGTCTGCTGCTCGTCATGGTCTGTAGAAACTCTTGCATAGGCTGCGACCTTGCGTTTCTCCGAATTGAACAGCGGAGTCGCCGTGAAACGGCTGATGGTCGCTGGTATGGTCGTTACGTTCTTGGCCATGTGATCTCCCTCCCGTCATAAAAATGAAATCGCAGACTGCCGTCTGTGAATGCGTGGATATAGTCAATTTGCTGCTCAAATATATTGCTGTCAAACTCGTCAAGCCCCAATACATAGGCGGCTATCGTCCGCAGCTTGCAGTCTGAAAGATTGGCGGCAGTGCATTCCGCATGAGCAAGCCGCTTCCCTTTGCAAGTCCAGTACACATACTTTCCTTGTGTGATGTATTGGCTGAAAAGGTTACCGCAGTGAGCGCATCGGATCTTGGCCTGAAAGGCGGCAGTACGGGTGCCTGTATTGACATTCTCACGGAGCTTCAATGCTTCATAGTGTCTGACCTCGCCGTCAACTGTGTGAAAGTCAATGGAGCCTGTCTTCTGAATGATGATCTTAGATATTACACTCTTGAAATAGTCTGCATCAAAAGCGGACTGTTCAAAAAGCTCACAGAAGATATGCTCGATCTCCGCATTGGGATAATTCACACTGTCACAGGTCTGCGCTCCGCCGGTCTTACTCCTGCACCGCCAGTATAGATGGTGGTCTTTCAGTTCGCTGATTGCTCTGCCGTACCGCCGTCCGCAGATGCCGCAGAAGATCCTGCTGTCAAATAGGTGCTTGGGAAGTGTGCGCTCCCGTTTCGGCTTTGGAATGCGGACGGGAATCGGCGGATGTGTCCATGTTCTGATCTCGCCGCCAACAAGCGTAAAGTGAATATCACCTGTGGGTGCTATACTCATGGTGGATATTTTTCTTTCATAATCTTTTCCGACTGTGTGCACACAGGCAGCAATCAGCTCATCCTCACGGATATTGATGCTTTTGCAGTTTTTCCTTTCGAGCTTGTATCTGCAAGCCCAGTGGATGTAGGTGTGTCCTTTGCAGTGGTTTACCCGTCGGGAGTAGTACCCGCCGCAGGTCTCACATCGGATAAGCCCGGTGAAGTAATAGACCGGATGAACCATTTCTGCCCTGCGCTTCATCTCGATTTTGACCTTTTCGTAGGTATCCCTGTCGATGATCGCTTCATGACAGTCGGTGTACAGATACTGCGGCAGCTCGCCTTGGTTCTTCACCTTGTTTTTCTGTATCGGATCGGTCGTAATTGACTTCTGCCGCAGAACATCACCGGCATAGACCTCATTGTCAAGGAGCATTCTTACCGATGCCTCCTGAAAGTCATTGCCGAGCGTTGTATGGATGCCTGCGCCGTTTAGGTTATCAGCGATCTGCTGAAAGGATAGGCCTGCAAGGAACATCTGGAACATCCAGCGTACAGTCTCCGCCTCTTCGGGAATCACCACATATTGCATTTTTTCCTCGTCATACTGATAGCCGAGAATATGCTTGTTCGCAGTTCCTACTGTTCCGTCGCGAAAGCGTTTTCGGATGCCCCACTTCACATTCTCGGAGATGCTGTTGCTCTCTTCCTGCGCAAAACTCGCAAGCAGACTGAGCATGAATTCGCCGTCTCCTGAGAAGGTTGAAATGTTCTCCTTCTCGAACTGCACTCCCACACCGATCTCCTTCAGATGCCGTATGGTTTGCAGAAGATCGACTGTGTTTCGTGCGAATCTTGAGATGCTCTTGCACAGGATTAGATCCACATTGCCGCTGTCGCATTCCTGCATCAGCCTTCGAAACTCGCTGCGGTGTGTTGTTTTGGTTCCTGTGATGCCGGAATCTGCGAACACCCCGGCAAATTCCCATTCGGGATTCTTCTGAATCAGCTCATTGTAGTAGCTGACCTGTTCCGAAAAGGAATGCAGCAGGCGGTCAGTCTCCTTGGAAACTCTTGCATAGGCTGCCACTCGTTTTCGGCGCGGTAATGCGGGCGGATGCTGTTCGATTTTATTGATCGTTTTCATAGAGAAATACCTCCTTCCGCATACCATATTACCGTCTTATCGGCGTAATTGCAACGATTTTCCCGATAATAAACCTGACAAAGACGGACGGTATAAATCAAGCAGGATTGTATCAATTACGGATAGTTCCTGCTTCGTGATAAGCCGTGCGTTCCGCATTGTCAGTGCAAATGACAGTGCCGTAAGATAGCACCTTTCAGCATAATACATTTCATGCGGTTCCCGAAGCTTGATCTTCCTGTTTTTCTTACGTTTCCGCATGATTTCCGCCCCCGAAACGCTCAGCGATATACCAGGCATGGGAACAATATGTCGCTCCGCTGTTGTATCGTGCAAAGGCTTTTCCGCAATGCGGGCAAATGTGCGTATATTTCGCATTATTCAAGGATGGATAAGGGTTCTTCTGCCACCAAGCAAGCCTACATTCTGATGAACAGAAGACCTTCTTTCTTGCCTTGGGATTCTGAATAAGATGAACACCGCAGTTTCGGCAGATATCACCCTTTGGGGTACACATACCGACTCTTCTGCAGTAGGATTTGATCGTCTCTCTGTTCAGCGAGATCATTTCTGCGATCGTTGTGTAGCTCACGCCGTTCTGCCGAAGTTCCCTGATCCTCGTTTTCTGTTCGGATGTCATATGAATTCCTCCGCATATCAGTGTACGAGGACCACAGTCACGAAAGATCCCCGTCCCGACAATATTACCTCTTTTCCCCTTCGGATTGCAAGGTTTTTCCGGATAATAAAGTTGACAAAGACGGGCGGAACTTTTCGAGCAGTATTGTATCAATTATTGAGCGTGCATTCTGCGTGATAAGCCCTGATTTTTTCATAGAATCTGCTATAGATGCAGCGGCAAGATACTGTTTTTCTGCCTGGAATTCTTTTGTTTCATTCATCGGCAGTACCTCCCTTGAATCTTGCAGAGATGTAGCAGGAATGTGAGCAGTATTTTCGCGGTGTCGTGCCATAGGCAGTGAACACCTTTCCGCAGTGCTGACAGGTATATTGATACTGCTCTGCGTTCACAGTTGGCTGCGGATTTGCTTTCCACCATGCGAGACGGCAGTTTGCAGAGCAGAATACCTTTTTCCTTGCTTTCGGATTCTGTACAATAGGAATGCCGCAATTTCGGCAGCAGCCATCCTTTATCAGCTTTTTGGCCGGTGTACACATACCGACTCTGCGGCAGTATGATTTGATCGTTTCTCTTGGAATACCGATCATTTCAGAAATCGTGGAATAACTGATACCATTATGTCGCATCTCTTGAATTTTCTCTTTCTGTTCATTCGTCATAATATCACCCCTACCACAATACATATGAAAGGAACGGGCAGAGGATAACCCCTGCCCGAAAAGATATCAGATTTTGACAAGCGTACCCCTGTAGGTGTCGTTCCCAATCTGAACCGTAGCTGTGATATCCGTCTTAGGTGTATCATCAGTAGACGCAGGCGTGGGATTCGCTTCTTTGCCCCAGCCGTTCAGCTTTTTACCCTTGATGATGGTCGGGAAGTCCTTGGACCAATGTCAATAAAGCGGACAGAAAAAAGTAGAGAACTAGGTAACGT
>JAEDLR010000061.1 GCA_016295145.1 Oscillospiraceae bacterium | reverse complement strand
ATTTTTGTAGTATTCAAAGCCTTGCAGACAGTGGGCGTGGGTGCCGATAATCAGGTCAGCACCTGCATCAATGTACTGATACGCCGTTTCGGGCTGCACATCTTCCAATCCATGACTGTTTTCCGTGCCCCAATGTACATTGGCAATGACGAAATCGGCGTTTTGTTTTGCCTCTTCAATCACGCCGATGAATGCCGCAGGATCATAGCAGCGCAATACGCCGGCAGTGGTTTCGGTGGCAGCGGGCGTAAGAATATGCTTTTCGGCACGGGTGGCAGCAACATATGCGATTTTTTTGCCTTCCACAATATAATACACAGGGCGGCTTGCTTCTTCGATATCCTTGCCTGCGCCCATGTATTCGATGCTTGCCCCCTTGAGGGTATCCAGCGTATCCAAAAAAGCATCGTTGCCGAAATCATACACATGATTATTGGCAAGGTCTACGATATCCACCCCCAGTTGATGATACACCGATACATTGGCGGTGGCTGCACGGAACGTCCATGCTTTACCTGCCATGGCAGTGCCGCGGTCGGAAAAGCAAAATTCGTTGTTCAGCGTGGTGATATCCGCAGCGACCATTTTCTGAATCAGGAAGGGCGAAATGCAGTCGGTGATGCCACCCGTTGCGGTTTTCAGGTACTGCATGGTGTGCCAGTTATCTGCAAGACTGATATCTCCACCAAAGGTAAATGTGATGCCCTCCTTGCCGTCGCCTTCTAAAATGTGGATGTTGCTTTGGGTTTCGGCTGCGCCGCTGTACAGATCGTTGGTGACCTTGACCGTCATGCCTGTGAGGCTGTACCAGTCCGCATCCTGAAAACCCTTTTCCGTGATATGCGTCTGTATGCGCGTCAATAGCGTTGCATCTTTTGTGTAATCAGCGCACCATGTCAGCATGGCGGGGGAGAGTATCAAGGCGGTATCGTATGCTTTCAGTTGCTCGCAGAGCATTTCTGCGGTGGGCTGCGGCTGCTCGGGGGTGTGAGTGCTGCTGTCATCCGTGCCGGTCACGGGCGTACTGCCCGTCGCCGATTCCACTGCGAGAGAGCCGGCAGTGTCGACGGTTTCGATGATTCCACAGCCTGTCATTGTAGCTGCGGCAGCAAGCAACAGCGCAAAGCCTGCCGTGTAGTGTTTTTTCATGATTTCAAACTTCCTTTGCGGTTTGGTCGCCGCGCAATCAGCGGCATGATATCTCATTATAACATAATTTGCAGGGAAAATCAACGGCAGCGCACAGGTGCATCACAAAAAGGTCGAATTTTCTCTCACGGGGTATCAATTCGGGTGAATCAGTCGATGGATTTGTTCGCGGGGTGCGCCCATTGCATAAAAAGCACCCCTGACAAAGCATCGGAGGTGCCTCTTTGTGACGGATATTGTGAAATCAGGAATGCGTGAGTCGCTTGTCGAACAATTTGGAAGCTTCTTCATAAAACCATTTGGTGGCTTTGGGGATTCGGAGCAGATCAAACAGCCTCTGTCGGATAAAATCGACTGCCAAGCCGCACAAGAATAGGATTGCAGAAAAAGCCATGATCTGCAGCAATGCCATGCCGATATCGGGCGAAAGACGCTCTACAGCTGCACCCTGTAGATTGTTCCACACAATGGGATTCAATTGAAACAGGTAAATGCCGAAGGCACAGGGGGATAATTTACCGATGACTTTCCCATTGAGCTTGCATCGCGAGAACAGGATCACCAGCAGCAGACCGCAAACAGCAATCGTCGGGGAAGTATAGTTCAGCAGCATTGTCCTATCTGTCGTGACCAGCATCAGCCATGTGATGACCACACATAGGATGCAGATGCATACCAGCTTGCGCGTCTTTGTTTTCTCGAAAATGCGGCATTTCCGTGCCAGCAGACCTGCGGTATACAGCACGATCAGCCATGCCATGGAATAGCCCTTGTTGAGTCGGAATGTATCTTGGGTAAGCCCCATGAGAGAAAACAGCACAAACATTACTGTCAAAAGCTTTTTGGCAGAAGTTTCACTGAGCTGAGCAACAAGGAGTCGGGCGGGATAGAAAAAGAAAAATGCGCCGAAATAGCAAGAAAAATACCAATACTGATTGGATGTAATCGGAAAAAGCGATTCCAGAAGAATCTCAAAATCCAGCGGTTCTGCGATACCTGTAAGTACAAAAAACAATGTGACGAAGCAGGAATAGAAGAACACCTGAAGCCATAGATCCAACAGCCGTTGATATTTTGGCGGTCGATCTTTTGCGTAGTATCCGGTAATCAGTGCAAAGGCGTCCACAGCAGGATAGGCAATGGTTGCCAGAAGATAGAACAGCTTATACTGTGCTGTTCCTGCTTCATAAGCATTCAGAACGCCGCCCTGTCCAAGGATATGCAGCATACATACCATAAACATCAGCACCAAACGCAGCAGTTCAATGCCGTAATTTCGTTCCTTCATTTTGTCCCCCTTGCGATGTGATATCTCATTATAACATAATTTGCAGGGAAAATCAACGGCAGCGCGCAGGTGCATCTCAAAAAGATCCAATTTTCTCTCACGGGGTATGCATTTGGGGTGCATCAGTCGGTTGATTTGTTCGCTGGGGTGTGCCATTGAAAAAAGCACCCCCGACAGAACATCGGCGGTGCTATGGTATGGATTGTATGAGAGCCACGCACCCTCTGGTGGTGTAGGGTGCAGATCGTGCGTGGCTGCTTTTGTATGCGTCAGTGGATATCGCCTTGGAGCAGGTCAACGGTGGCAATGCGCGGTTCAAAGCAGCAGCAGGGGCGCAGACAAACCACACGTACACCGCTCGCACGCTGAGGGCCTACCTTCATGAAGGTTGCCAGTACAGAGGTATCTCCGTGCAGACCCAGTGCGCCGATGTTTGCAGCATTGACGGCTGCAGTGATGCGCTGCTCCATCTCGCTTTGCTGATCGTAGGTGCCGTCCACCAGAGCCTGTACCATCATGGAGCTTGCTTCAAAATGTGAGCGACCGATGCCCACTGCAAGGGTACAGGGCGAGCAGCCAAGCTGTGCAACGGCTTCCTTTGCCCATGCAATGATCTCTTCAAGTACCACATCGGTGTTATGTTTATGGAACACGCGGAAGGTCTTTGCGCGAATGGCAGGGCCGCCGCCGAACATCATGATATGCAGGCGAAGCGTATCTTCTTTGGTATAGCGCACCAGCAGCGGTGCAGGCGCTACCCCCGCAGAGTCGGGATCCAATCCCCCTGACTGGTCAATGCGTTGAGAATCATTGCCCATGATACCCATCGGTCTGCCGGGCAGCGTGCGCAATCCCTGCGCAATACCCTGATGGATTGCAGTCAGCATGGCACCTGTTACGGCAACATTCTCGCCGATCTCCAGTACGATATGCGGAATGCCCGAATCATCACACAGCGGACTTTTCTGCTCGGCTGCGGCATCGGCATTCTCCAGAATGGTTTCCATCACCCACTTTGCCTGGGCGTTGCTTTCCTTAGCAATGGCGCGGCGATAGGCGTTCTTTTTATCCTCGCGGAATGCAGAGCCTGCCGCTACCAGTGCATCGCTGACGCGCGCAATGATCTGTTCGTTTGTCGGATTCATTCGTAGATGCTCCTTCCCTTGGCGGCTGCAATGATGGCAGGGTAACGGTCTACTTTCAGCAGATGCAACGCTTCCATGCCAAGTTCCGGAAAAGCCGCCACTGCCTGTGAAAGTGTTTGTTTGCCAAGCAGTGCGGTGACGGGCGGAATCACGGCATAGACTGCATTGTGCCGTTGCAGTGCGGCAACGGTTTCCGGATGCAGTGCCCCCTTGCCCAGATGAAGCTTCACACCCTTTGCCGAAAGCGGCTCGATGCTGCTTTCAATTTCCAGCTTGTTGCTGGAGGTCGGCCCGACACCTGCGCGGCTGACTGCGGTATGGAACATTACGCTGCCCTGCAAGCTTTTGCCCAGCATCGCAATGATCTCCTCCTCGCTCATGTTGACAAGCTTTGGCAGCACGGCATCTCTGCCGCAGAAGATCTCGCCCGAAAGATAGACCATATCACCAATCTGCAATGCGGCGATGGCTTCCTCCGAAAGGGGCGTTGTCAGTTCGATCGGCATTGTGCTTCCTCCTTAGTTCGCTTCGCTGAACAGGCGCAGATAGCTGTTTTCGTTTTCAATCACGCCAAAGGCACGGGCACGCATCATGACCTTGTTTGCCCAGTTGGTGTGGGGCTTCACCTCGTTCATCTTGTTGGCGTTCTGCCCCTTGTGCACGCCGCCCTCACTGCTGCCGAGGATTTGCCTTGCGTCTTCATATTCTTCACGGGTGACTGCCTGCAAACCGTTTACAAACTTGATATGGGAGGGGTGAATGACAGTTCTGCCCACAAAGCCGTTCGCCTTATCGAGAATGACCTCACGGAGCAGACCGTCCACTTCGTGGTTGACCAACGGTTTGCGCTTCATCAGGTAGTCATCAAGGGTATGCTTGGGCAGCTCATCGAACATCATTTCCTTGCTTGCGCGGAAGTATTCCCAGACGGGGCCTGCCACAACGAAATCGTTGTTGCGGCTGAAGATATTGAGGATATCCGAGAGGCACTGGCGCACGGTCATGATATCATAAATGGAGTAATCCACACCGCGGCGCACACCGAAGCAGGAGGAAAAATCGGTACCGCCCACACGCACCTGCAGCACAAGGTCGTAATACTTGTTGAGGATGGCACGAATGCTCATCAGTTCCTGCATACGGCTCTCGATGAATGCCACACGGGGATCCTCGATAATGGGCATACCATAGAGAATCTCGCCCAGTCTGTTGCTGAGCTGCTTGAGATATGCAAAGTATGCGTCACCGTTTTCGGAGTTGAATTTCGGGAAGTTGATACCCGTCAGTGATTTTGCCATATGGGGTGTCAGACGCTCTGCAAAATGCTCAAACTGTGCCTGATTGCGCACACGGCAGAAGATCAGCGGCACGGAATCGGCATCCAAATCACCGTTTTCTATAGCGGTGGTAATGGCATCCAGGGTGCGCAGCACATTCTCCTCGGCAGCGGGTACATCGCTTTCTGCGCAGGCATCCTCAAAGCAGAACACGATGGTCGTCAGTCCTGGCATGGCGCAATTCAGAATCTTGGGCAAGAAGTCCTTGGTGCCGGGCATATACATGGTGGCACCCAGACAGTACTGCAGCAGTTCGCGGTCGGTATACTTGTTGAAGCTTTCCGGCTCAACCACGAATTTGTAATTTGGATTATATCTCTGGTGTCTCATTCGTTGATACTTCCTTTTTTCGAGATGATGGCTTCAGGGTAGTACTCGCGGATTACACGCATAACGAGGGCAACCTGCTTGGCGCGCTTCTTTGCGTCTTCGTTGGTGGTATCCCAGCTATGGGTCTGGGCAATGGCACCGCCTGTTTTCAGGTAGATGGGCGCAGCCACGCGGATCATTTCCGGCACCTCGTAGTGGCGGATAAAGCCGCCGGTGGACTTGGGATTTTCGGTGTGGATGTCGATGGGGATGTTGATCGCCTGACGCATTGCGGAAAGCATCTGCAACTGGATATCGCGCACGGGGTTGATGGAGTTTGCGCCGATGCTCTCCAGCATTTTTGCGGCGCAGGGGTTGCCGTGGCCCGTATGTGCAGACATCTTAAAGCGGCAATCTTTCGGGATCTCACCTGCCGCACGGAACTGATTCAGTGCCCACAGGCAGCCCTCATCATAGACCAGGAAGGAGCGCACGCCCAGGCGTGCAGCACGTTTGACATCCTCAATGGCGCGCACCACCTGTTCCTGACCGCGGAGACGGTAGCCCATACGCACACCTTCGGGTGTGTTGACAGATGCAGAGGTATCCGTGGTGGCACGGGGGCCAATGGCAAGAATCAGCTCAACCTGCCACTGCTGTGCGTAAGCGACCATCTGCTCGATCTCTTTATCCAGCAGCGTCCAGATGCCCTTGGTCTGTGTGACGCGGTGAATGCTGATGCCGTAATCGTCGAGGGTTTCCAGCAGCGTTTTCATAGTGCCGGGGCCCTGAATGCCGGGTACCTCCAGACGATATTGTGCGCCGTCAGAGAAACGCTTCTCCGAGGTGGGCAGGTCGTAGGCGTCGCCGCCGGGCAAGCCGATCTTCTCCAAAAATGCTCTTGTTTGCTCCATGCTGTTCATGTTACTCACATTCCTTTCCCTGTAATTCGTTCATCAGTTCGGTAATCAGCCCCTCATGGGAGATATCCAAGGGCGGCAGTTTTCCGCGCAGACCCTTGTGAATACGGATTTCCAAAAAGGCAGCCTTGCCTGCCTTGCGCAGGATATCCACCGCGGCTGCGATCTCTTCTTTTTCGGTGACGGCGTGGTCAAGGGTCGCGTAGCCCGATGCCTTGGCAATGGCGGTGAAATCCACCAGAAAACCTGCCGATGGCTGACCACCCACCGATTCGTGCGCGCCGTTGTTGAGCACAATGTGCAGGAAGTTCGGCACATTCAGCTTGCTGACCATCGTCAGCGCACCCATATGCATCATGCAGGCACAGTCACCGTCAAAGGTGACAACGGGGCGCGCAGGCTTTGCCAGAGCAATGCCCAGTGCCACAGAAGAAGCATGACCCATAGAACCAACATTGAGGAAATCGCAGGCGTGGCTTTCGTTTCTGCGCTCACGGAGGAAGTACAGCTCGCGGGTGGCTCTGCCGGTGGTTGCGGAATAAATCGTATCGGCAGGCATACAGTCCAGAACCGCTTCAATGGCCTCCTCGCGGCTCATGGGATAGCAGGTATCGGGGGGCGTGGGCTTTTTCTCGCCGGCAAGTACGCCCTTGGGTGCGATCAGTGCCACGGGGCAGCGGTTCTGCATGGCGGTCTGGCAAGCCCATGCTAACTGCTTTGCAGTCTTTTCCTCATCATTCGAGAGGATATCATAGGGGATGTTGAGAATCTCAGGCAGCTTTGCGGTAATCTCACCCTGCAGTTGATGCTGTGCCCAGTCGCCGGTACCGGGCTGACCGCGCCAGCCGATGAGCCAGATCATGGGGACAGAGTAGACATTCTTATCAGCAAGAGATGCCAGCGGATTGACCGCATTGCCCATACCGGAATTCTGCATATAGAGCAGCGGCAGCGTGCCGGTTGCAAAGTAATGGCCTGCCGCGATACCCACAGCATTGCCTTCGTTTGCCGCAATGATGTGTTCATTCCCTGCGGCGTTCTCCATCAGATAATTGCAGAAGCCGTTGAGGTAAGAATCCGGCACACCGGTAAAGAATGTGACGCCGTTTTTCTTAAGCTCGCTGTAAAAAAAAGTTTGATTCAGCACAAAATCACTCCTTTTTGAAAATCAGGTGTTGCTGTTGGGGTCATAGAAGCGGAAATATGCGGGGGCATCCGCTTTGGTTGTTTCCCATGCAGCGGCGAAAGCCTGTACCAGTTCTTCGGGCAGAGCACCGCCCTGAATTGCGGCAACATTCTGCTCCATCTGGCTGATCTTTGACGCGCCGATGATCAGTGCGTCACCGCGCTGTGCGTTCAGCATCGAGTGGTATGCCATCCAGCGGTAGGTCGCTTCAATAATGCTGATCTCATACTTTGTGCATAGTGTTTTCAGCACGCCAATGGCATCAAAATAGGACTGCTTCCAGTAGCGGTTCTTGTAGTTGGGCCGATGGGTAAAGCGACCGTCCGCAGGGGCTGCATCCATGGTGGAATACTTGTTGGTGAGCATACCGCCTGCCAGCGGATTATAGGCGTAGAAGCGCAGACCGAAGGTATCTATGACCATATTCAGTTCGGATTCCGCCCGGCGGCTCAGGGGATTATACAGTCCCTCATAGACAGTGGGGAGCATCCAGCCCTTCTGCTTGCAGCGGTGATACACATCCACTACCAGCCATGCAGGGAAATTGCTCAGACCCAGCTCCTTGAATTTCCCCTCGCTGTGCAGTTTTGCACAAGCCTCTAATGCAGATTCTACGGGTGTATTGGCATCGGGGAAGTGCAGGTAGAGGGTATCCACGTGGTCCGTCTGCAATCTGCGCAGAGATTCGGTAAACTGCATCATCACGGCATCGCCGTCCAGTCTGCCGGTGATGCGGGGGTTCACCTTTGTAGCGATTTTGAAATGCGTATCGCCCGATGCTTTCAGTGCAGCACCGATCAGTTCCTCGCTCTGACCGCCGTTGTAGACATAGGCGGTGTCCAGTTCCTCATAGCCCAGTTCACCGAAACGCTGGATCATCTGTGCGGCGTCTTCACCGAACAGCGATTCGCCAAAGGTCATGGTGCCCAGTACAAAATTGATAGTTTCCATGGTGTTTCCCTCCTTATGATATCAGCGCAGCCACTGTGCCAGTGCAGCCCAGTCGCTGCTGCCTGCCTGTACAAATCCGAACACGGCATCTGCTTCCGCGTCAGATTTGCCGCCGTAGCGCATCAGTTCCCGATAGCGGTCGTAGAATTCTGCATCCGTCAGGGGATTTTCCGGTTCGCCCTTGGGTGAATCCACACGGCACTGGTAAGATCTGCCGTCGGCGGTTTTCAGCTCCAGAATTGCCGTTGTGATCTCCGGGAACAACGCGGTCAGTTCCTTGTCATCGGCAACGGTGATCTTCCTTGCCAGCGTCAGCAGGACGGGGTTCTTAATATCGTCCTCGTCGTACTCCTGCAAGCCTGCCTTACCGTATACGATGGCAGCCGCCACGCTGTAGGGGATACTCATTTTGGCCGATGCCGCACTAGGCACATCTTGATGGTCGTGCTTATTCACCGCCCAGAAATAGGTGCGGATATGGATGGATGCGATATCCTCTGCGGTAAGGCTGTGCTGATCGCGCAGCGTAATGGCGGCTTCAATGGCAGGGTGCAGATAGCGGCACGCCGCATAGGGTTTGGTGTAGGTTTTCTCAATGGCATAGGTGCCGCTGTGAATGGGAAGCTTCATCTCAATGTTTTCATTGCCTGTCATCATCTTAAAGAAACCGCGTTCTCCTGCAAGTGGATCGGGGTGACCGTGGAAGCCTGCCTTTGCCATCTGTGCGGCGATCAGACCCATGATGGCGGTTTTGGCGACATTATAGGGCTTCAGTTCTGAGCCGTCATCCAGTACTTTGAGCATACCGGCCGCCGATACACAGGCAGCAGCGAAGGCTTCCTTGCGCTCCTCAGGGGTGAAATCCAACAGATAAGAAACGGCTACCGCGATGCCCAGTGTGCCGCAGGTGCCCGTTGCGTGGTAGCCCATGGCCTTGTGCATGGGCTGAATGGACAGTGCCATTGTGAAAGATGCTTCATAGCCAAGTACCGCCGCACGAATGACCTGCTCATAGGAGCAGCCATGCTTCTGTGCCAGCGGCAGCAACACTGAAAACAGCGGCGAACCCAGATGAATGATGCCGGCATTGGTGCCGTCATCGTAATCGAGGGCGTGGCCGTTTAAGCCGTTGAGGAATACCGCCTCTTTGAGCGTGACCCTGCGCTTGCAGCCGATGGCGGTGTAATCGCCGCTTTCCGGCTCTGCGAAATCAAAGTAGGCAGCGAGTTTTTCCCGCTGTGCCGCAGCACCTGCAACGGCAACACAAAGGTAATCCAGCAGAGAACGCTTGGCTTTTCTAAGCACTGATTCCGGCAAGGGCTTTGCGGCAACCTCCGCGATGCGTGACAGAAACAAATCAGTCAGATTCATGGGGCGTACCTCCGTATACAATTTGTGAGATTATGGGCGATATAACCTTTTGATTATGGCGAAGGGGAAAATCATCCGCCGAAAGCAAACGGTATCGGCGGCAGGGGGTTACATATCCAGTGTCTTGAGAATGCCGATGACATCACGCACGGGCTGCGAGAGATACTGTCCCTTAGGGTATGCGGCAACGATCTCACGGGAAGACACTGGCTGACAAAGCGAGAAGCAGGTCACGGCGGAATGCCCGACCTTATAATGGGTCAGATACGATGGAATCAGCGCAGAGCAGATGCCGGCACTGACCATTGCCTCCAACGCCTCCAGACTGCGGCAATCCACAACTCTTTGCAGGATGATGCAGTGATCTCTGCACAGATTGTTGAGGATCACCTGCATAGGCATACGGTCTGCAAGAAAGGCAAATTCGGCACCGTCCAGCAGCTTTGCATCTATGGCAGGGTATTGCCGATGCTCCATCGGCACGGCAGCCGCCAACAGCTTTTTGCAAAGGGGCGTATCGGTGGGCACTGCTACCACGGGTTCATCGTGAATAATGACTTCGTAGTCAAATAGATACTCATCCACAGGCAGTGCGGTAATGCAGAGATCAAAATCGCCGCGGCTTGCACAGTCCAGCAGATCCCGTCCGCTGCGCTCCTCCAATACAAGATGCATACCGGGGTACGCCTTGCGGAATCTTGCCACCAGTTGCGGTCCCAGACAAAAACAGCGGTGGGGCGAAATCCCGATGACCACGTTACCGGTGCGGTTTGCCTGCAGATCCGAAAGCTGTTGCTGCATCTGGCGTTCGCAATCCAGAATTTTTCTGCCTGCATCCAGATAGACCTTGCCGGCATCCGTTGTGCGGATGGCAGAGCCCGTATGTACGAACAGCTCGATGCCCAGTTGTTTTTCGATTTTGTGAATATACTGGCTGAGAGAGGGCTGTGAGATACCGAGAATCTCAGCTGCCTGTGAGAAGCTGCCTGTATCGTGCAAAACCAGTGCATAGCGAAGCTGTTTCAGGTTCATGGTATTTCCTCCGGTACGTCAGGCTGCAAATCTC
>JAEDLR010000060.1 GCA_016295145.1 Oscillospiraceae bacterium | reverse complement strand
AGCGCCACCTTGCCAAGGTGGAGGTAGCGAGTTCGAGCCTCGTAATCCGCTCCATCACGCGGTGGGGAAATATCCTTATCGTGCAGAAAGAACGGAACTTCGGTTCCGTTCTTTTTTCGTATATGAGAAAAAGGAGAAGTAGCGTGTCACTTACCAACTGGATCATTGCCGTTCTGACGGGTTTAATGGGGCTATGGATCGTATTTGCAAACTGGGGCGGTCTGATTCGTTGGATCATTACAAAGAAGTCCTTTTCTTTTCAGCCTTTTATTGGTGGAATACTGTTGGCAATCTGTATGTACAACACCCCTGTAAGCCAATTCTGGTATATCGCTTTGGTGATAGATCCAGGTTGTTTGTTCCTTTCCCTTGCTTGTATATGGTTTCATTTTCGTCGCCTGATACGCAAACAATAAAAGCCTGAGAACTGTTTGATTTCTCAGGCTTTGTTGTTTATTCTACATTATATATCGCAGATTGTAACACCTTGCTATCAACGATTTCCAGCGTGGGAAAAGCCTTTTGCAGGATGTTACGGAATTGCGTCAGTACAGGCTGCTCTGTAAAGAAATGTCCGCAATCAAATACGCTGAATCCCCGATTGACAGCATCGCACCATTCGCTGTGCTTCAAATCTCCTGTGATCAAGGCATCTGCACCGCAAGCAAGGGCATCGGGAATCAGATCACCGCCGCTTCCGCCGCACCATGCAATTCGTTTGATTGGATCGTCATTATGATAGTAGCGTATGCCCTCGCAATCGAGCGCTTGTTGCAACGCTCGGATGAAATCCTGTGTCTGCATAGGATGCTGTAAATCACAGCAGCAACCGAGGGTTCTGTCCCCTGAAAGCGTATGCAGCGGTGTGATAGCCTCACATAGTGGCAATACACTGCGCAGCGTATCGCCGAGCATTTTGTTGGTGCCCTCTGTTGCAATATCCATGCAGGTGTGAGAGGCAATCGCTGTGATGTGGTTTTCTATCAGATGCCATACAGGATGCGCAGGAGAGATTTGTTTCAATCCACCCCAGATAACAGGGTGATGGGAAAGAATCAACTGTGCCCCAAGGGTGGCAGCTTCCCTTACCACAGGAATTGTAATATCCAGGGCAAGCAGCACCTTTGTGACGGCTTCTTGCCCATTGCCAACCAGTAATCCCGAATTGTCGTAGGATTCCTGTGAGGCAAAGGGCGCGGCTGCATCCAGTGCTGTGTAAATATCATGTACGGTAATCATTATATTTCCCCCTCCTTGAGCCAAAGATTGATCTCGCGAATCAGCCGTTCCGTCGATTCTGCCTCCGGACTGCCAATTGTTCTCTGGCCCTCCAGCTTTTTGCCCAGCCGTTCCAGGATGGTGGCGATGTATACCTTGGTCAGTAGTTCGGTTTTTCGCAGTTGTCCCACATAGCTTTGCGCTTCTGTCAGGGCAACGGTATCTCCCGTGTACCGCGCCTGCATCACTGTATAAAGATGCGTATCTTTCACCGCAGATTCTTTGATAAGACGGAAACCGTTTTCGGCAAGCCAACTGCGTAAGATCTCCGCTTTGGTCATTGGCTGTAATACTAGATTGGTGCCGCGGGTCAGCCATTTTGCGCAGGAGTCTGCTAAGATGTCCCGAATGGTTTCTCCGCCCATACCGGCAATCACTACGTCAGTAATGCCTTTGTCGGGCACGGATTTCAGACCGTCAGAGCAGCAAAGCGACACAGATGACGTAACATTGAATCGTTTGAGCGTTTGTGCAGCAGCCGAAAGCGGCCCCTGTTTGATATCGGTTGCCAGGGCGCGCTTGCATTTTCCGCTTTGTATCAGATAGGCAGGCAATAAGGCGTGGTCTGTGCCGATATCACAGGCATATTCGCCCTGGACAAAGGATGCGCAGCAAAGCAATCGCGCTGAAAGCGGTATCATGGCATATTCCTCCGTCGTAGAATTTCCAGAGTGTAAAGATGAATTTCTTCTAAATTATAGCACAAATGGTTGCAATTTGCAAGGTTATTTGGTATAATGTTAGAAGCGATTTTTCGCAATATGAAATTAGGAGGTCGGAATATGCAGAAAAAGGTGTTTATCATCTCTGCGATCGCAGTTGTGGCTGCACTGGGCATCGCTGCATCGCCGTTGGCATTGGGCAGCAGTACCACAGTTGACAAGTTGAACGCCTTTCTGGAAGGTTCAGAAAAACTCACGGAGAAAGAAGTTGCATTATTGGACATGGATCACAACGGTAAAGTTGACCGTATGGACTGGGTCAAAGCGAAGTATCAGGCAATGCTGGGCGGTGATGCCGATCAGTTGCAGATTTTTGCACCCACCGAGCAGTACGCAAAGCAGCTTGGTCGTACATACTATCATGAGGAGAGTAAAACAACCTGGTGTTCGCTATCTGGCACAGGTGTTGCATTTTCTTTTCACGGTCGCAAGTGTACGCTAACGCTCGTTGCAGATACGCAGTATACCGCAGGGGAAGCAAACGCTGCACGCTATGCGATCTATCTGGACGGCGCACTGGTTAAGGATGCACAGCTTACGACACCCACGATTGATGTCGAGGTGCTGAACGCCGATGCCGCTGCAATGCATGATGTGCGCGTAGTAAAACTCTCTGAAGCTTGCAATTCATCCCTTGGCATCCGTGATATTGTGGTGGATGCCGAAGAACCCATTGTACCAGCGGCAAATAAGGCTCATCTCATTGAGTTTATCGGTGATTCCATCACCTGCGGCTACGGCGTGGATCTGGAAGATACGGGCGGCGGCTTCAAGACGCTCACAGAGAATGTGACCCGTGCCTATGCCTATCGCACTGCCGAAATGCTTGACGCCGATTACAGCATGGTCAGTTACAGCGGACACGGTATTCTTTCGGGATATACAGGGAACGGTCAACTGAATACCAAACAACTGGTGCCGCCATACTATGATAATCTGGGCTTTTGCTACGGTAAGTTTGAGAATATCCTTCAGCCCCAGAATATCCAGTGGCAGTTTGCAAATGAACCCTCGTTAATCGTGATCAATCTGGGTACCAATGATGCATCCTATACGGGTGGAGACGGCACCCGCCAGAGAGCGTATGCAGACGCTTATATTGCTTTTCTCAAGGAAATCCGCGCAAAGAATCCCAATGCACCGATTCTTTGTACCCTTGGCATTATGGGTACGCAGCTTTGCGATGCCATGGAACTTGCTGTATCGGATTATACCGCCGAAACAGGGGATACCAATATCAGCAGTATGCGCTTTGCGGCACAGCTTGCCGAAGACGGCTATGCTGTGGACTGGCATCCAACTGCAAAAACCCATGATAAGGCGGCAACAGTTCTGAGCGATTACATTCGTAATTGGCTTGGCTGGTAAAAGGAGAATCGTAAATGTATACAATTGCACAGACACGGCGGTATCTATCTGACGGCAAACTGGATGCACGTCTTTCAGGACTGTATGGCGTAACCGGTGAGGCGCTCATTCCGTACCGTATGCGTTTGTTGAATGCACTGGACGCTTTTCTTGCGGAATTTCCGCAGCATTGTGATGGTGAAAACACTCCCGTGCAGTTGTTTTCTGTATCTGGCAGAACGGAGCTTGGCGGCAATCACACCGATCATCAGCACGGTTGTGTGCTTGCGGCAGGGGTCAGTCTGGATATCATTGCAGTGGTTACACCAATCAAGGAGAATACCATTACAGTCAAATCGGAGGGTTATCCTGCCGACTGCATTTCTCTTTCCGATCTGAGCATTCACAAAAACGAAATCGGCACCTCTGCCGCATTGATACGCGGTACCGCCGCTTTTTTCGCACAGCGTAATATCAAAGTCGGCGGATTTGTTGCATATACCACATCCTCTGTATTAAAGGGCAGTGGGCTTTCTTCCTCCGCTGCATTTGAGGTGATGCTCGGTGCCGTTTGCAATTATTTTTATGCATCCGAAGCCCTGACGCAGGATACGCTTGCGATCATTGCACAAAGTGTTGAGAATCAGTATTTCGGTAAACCCTGCGGTCTGATGGATCAGATGGCTTGTGCGCTGGGTGGCGTTGTGGCGATTGATTTTGCTGATACTGCAAAACCGCAGTGGCAGCAGATTTCGTTGGATTTTGCCAAAGAGGGCTATGCATTCTGCATGATTGATACGGGGGGCGATCACGCTGATTTGACAGATGATTACGCAGCCATTCCCGCTGAAATGAAGTCCGTTGCACAACAGCTTGGTGCTGATGTTTTGCGCAATACCGATGAGGATGCTTTCTGGCAGAATTTACCGGCGATCCGGAAGGCTTGCGGTGACCGCGCCGTTATGCGTGCCATTCATTTTTACGGTGACAACAAGCGCGTCCCCATGCAAATCACTGCACTCTCCGAGGGAAGATTTGCGGACTATCTCGCGATGGTCATGGAATCCGGTCGTTCTTCCCTTGCGAACCTGCAGAATATTTATTCCTGTCACAAACCACAGCAGCAGGCGGTATCCATCACCCTTGCGCTGTGTGAAAAGTTCCTTGGCGGCAAGGGCGCATATCGCGTGCATGGCGGCGGATTTGCAGGTACGGTGCAGGCGTATGTCCCTGTTGATGATCGTGATGCGTTTTGTGCGGCGATCAATGCTGTGCTTGGCGAAAATGCCTGTCACGTGCTGAATATCCGCGCAGAAGGCGCAGCGGTACTGCTGCCAGATGCAACTGACAAACTGTAAGATAAGGAGTTTTTCATGCTTCTGAATATCCTGAGACAGACGGTTGCCAATCGCCGTGTGCTATTGCTTGGCTTTGGACGTGAGGGCAGAGCGCTTTACCGCAGAATCGTTCAGGTGGGTGGTTATTCCTCCCTTGGCATTGCTGACCAAGCTACCATTCCCGATGCGCCAGAAGGTGTGGCATTGCACATTGGGGATGATTACCAGAAAGCCATGTACGATTACGATATCGTGTTCAAAAGTCCCGGCATTGTACTGGAGACGCCTCCGGAACAGCTTCCTTGCACTGTCACATCACTGACTGCGATATTTCTCAAAGCCTACCGTAATCAGTGCATTGGCATTACAGGCACAAAAGGAAAATCCACTACGTCGTCACTTCTGTACCATGTATTGCAGACGGCAGGAGTGCCGTCGGTGCTGGGTGGCAATATCGGTATCCCCATGGCAGATTTATACGAGCAAATCACACCGGAGACGGTTATCATTCTGGAAATTGGCGTGCATCAACTGGAATACACAACGGTTTCTCCGAAAATTGCTGTTTTTCTGAATCTGTTCGAGGAACATCTTGACCATTACGGCACGTTCGCATACTACGCCTACTGCAAGGAAAACATCTACCGTCATCAACAGGCAGGGGATTTGCTGCTTTGCGGAGAACCCTCTTTGCCAAGGGCAGGGGATTGCTTGGCAGATGTGATGCATATTGCGATGGATGACCAATCTGCAGATATCTCTTTGCATGACGGCACGATTGTACGGTACCGCGAGTTTTCCATGGAGTTGCCCCAAACCATGTCGCTGACCGGTTTGCATAATCGCCTGAATTGTGCTGTTGTGTACGCCCTTGCCCATCAACTTGGCGTTGCCGACGAAAAAATTGCAGAAGGAATTGCAACTTTTCAGCCGTTGCCCCACCGCCTGGAGATGCTGGGTGAATGCGACGGTATCCGCTGGGTGAATGATTCCATTTCTACCGCCTGTGAAACCTGCATACAGGCACTTTGCAGCCTGAATGATACCGATACGGTGCTCATCGGCGGTATGGACAGAGGAATCTCTTATGAACCGCTGCTTGATTATCTGAAAACTTCCGCTGTACAGCATATTATTCTCATGTCCGATTCGGGCAAACGCATTGCGGAAGAAGCCGAACCCTACGGCAGCATCCTGACAGATCGGATCTTTACGGTAAAGAATCTGACAGAAGCAGTAGCCCTTGCAAAGCAAATCACACAAAAGGGAAAGATTGCATTGCTTTCTCCTGCTGCTGCCAGCTACAACGAGTATAAGAATTTTGAAGTACGAGGCGAACATTTCCGCAGTCTTGTATTTGCAACCGATGCAAACTGAATTTGCAGAAAGTACAGACTATGAAAACGATTTATCTTGTCATTCCTTGTTATAATGAGGAAGCAGTTTTACCCGAAACAACCAAGCGTCTGATCGAATTGATGACACATCTACAGGAAAAGGGCACGATTACTGCGGATAGCCGTATTGTTCTGGTGGATGACGGTTCCAAAGACCGCACATGGGCGATGATCGAGGAATATTACCGTACACAGCCACAGTTTTTTGAGGGCATTCATCTTTCCCGTAATCAGGGGCACCAAAATGCGTTGCTTGCCGGTATGATGACTGTGCGTGATCGCTGTGATGCGATTATCTCTTTAGATGCCGATTTGCAGGATGATGTAAACGCCATTGTGGAGATGATCGAAAAGTTTACAGAGGGTTATGATATCGTGTACGGTGTGCGCAGTGCCCGTAAGACGGATTCTGCATTCAAGCGCATGACTGCCGAGAGTTTTTATAAACTCATGAACATGATGGGTGCCGAGGTGGTATATAATCACGCGGATTACCGTCTGATGAGTCGAAGGGCTCTGGATGGTTTGTCTCAGTTCAGAGAGGTTAATTTGTTTTTGCGCGGTATTGTCCCGATGATCGGATACCCCTCCACAACCGTGTATTATGAGCGCGCAAAGCGTTTTGCAGGTGAATCCAAGTATCCCCTCAAGAAGATGCTTGCCTTTGCAATGCAAGGCATCACATCACTTTCCACAAAGCCAATCCGTATGATCACTTCGCTGGGTGCTCTGATTTTTGTTGTTAGCATTGCGATGATCATTTATTGCCTTGTGCGGTACTTTACAGGGCATACCGTTGCCGGATGGACATCTACAACGATATCCGTTTGGGCAATCGGCGGTCTGATTCTGTTTGCCCTTGGGGTGATCGGCGAATATATTGGCAAAATTTATCTGGAAACCAAGCAGCGCCCCAAATATTTTGTGGAAACCTATCTCTCTGATCGCTCTGTACAGCACGATGATTTGACCGAGCGTTGATTTTTCTCGTAATTTTATTGCCAAACTATTGACAAAATCACGAATATATTGTACACTTATGGAATATGGGGTATTGTATCGTTTGCAGGAGGCATGCGAACAGTATCTGATGAATGATTCAAAAAGGCGGTTTTCCAATGAGTTTATTTGATCGTATCTTCGGTTCTTACAGCGAAAAAGAGCTTGCTAGAATCGAGCCTTTGAAGCAAAAGGTTCTGAATCTTGATGAGGATTACAAAGGCCTTTCCGATGTGATGCTGAAAGCAAAAACACCGGAGTTCCGTGAGCGCCTTGCAAAGGGCGAAACACTGGATGATATTCTGCCCGAGGCACTGGCTACAGTTCGTGAGGCTGCAGACAGAGTGCTGGGCAAAAAGCCTTTTCCGGTACAGATCATCGGTGCAATTGTACTGCATCAGGGTCGTATTGCGGAAATGCGCACCGGTGAAGGTAAAACGCTGGTTGCCTGTGTTGCTGCGTACCTGAACGGTCTCAGCGGCAAGGGCGTTCATGTTGTTACCGTAAACGACTATCTTGCCAAGACACAGTCTGATGAAATGGGCAAAGTGCTGCGTTTTCTCGGTCTGACCGTTGGCTGTATTCTGCATGGGCTGAACAATGATGAACGCCGCGCGGCATATGCCTGCGATGTGACTTATGCCACCAACAACGAGATCGGTTTTGACTACCTGCGTGATAACATGGTAATTCACAAGAAAGACCGTGTGCAGAGAGCACCGAACTTTGCCATTGTGGATGAGGTGGACTCCATCCTGATCGACGAGGCAAGAACACCTCTGATCATTTCCGGTCAGGGCGATAAGTCCACCGATCTCTATGACCGTGCCGACAAGTTTGCACGCACCCTGACGCCCATTACCATTGTGGAAATGGACGAAAAGCAGGATCAGGACGAAAGCTTTGAGGACTACGACTACATCGTGGATGAAAAGGCGAAGTCTGCAACCATTACTCGCCGCGGCGTTCAGAAGGCAGAAAAGTATTTTGGCGTTGAAAATCTGATGGATGCAGAGAACATGACTTTGCTGCACCATATCAATCAGGCGATCAATGCCCACGGCGTGATGCATCTGGACATCGACTATGTGGTCAAGGACGACGAGATCATCATTGTTGATGAGAACACCGGTCGTCTGATGCTTGGCAGACGCTATAACAACGGTCTGCATCAGGCAATTGAGGCCAAAGAGGGTGTAAAGGTCAAACATGAGTCCAAGACCCTTGCAACGATCACGTTCCAGAACTATTTCCGTCTGTATAATAAGCTTTCCGGTATGACCGGTACTGCTATGACCGAGGAAGACGAGTTCCGTGAGATTTACAAGCTGGATGTAATTGCAATACCTACCAATCGTCCTGTGATTCGTAAAGATCAGTCCGATGTGATCTACCGTACCGAAAAGGCCAAGTACGCCGCGATTATTGAGCAGATTCTTGCCTGCCACGAGAAGGGACAGCCCGTTTTGGTAGGTACCATTTCTATCGAGAAATCCGAGTTGCTTTCCAAGATGCTCCATCGCCGCGGTATCAAGCACGAGGTGCTGAACGCAAAGTATCATGCTAAGGAAGCAGAGATCGTCGCACAGGCAGGAAAACTGGGTGCCGTGACCATTGCCACCAACATGGCAGGTCGTGGTACGGATATCATGCTTGGCGGTAATGCGGAGTTCCTTGCCAAGGCTGAAATGCGTAAGCGTGAGATCCCGGAAGATGTGATCACCGAGGCCGTAGGTTTTGCCGATACCGATAATGAGGAGATTCTGGCAGCCCGTGAGGTGTATCGCACGCTGTATGCCAAGTTCAATGCTGAAGTGAAGGAACGTTCGGTTGCCGTCAAGGAAGCAGGCGGATTGTATATTCTCGGTACAGAGCGTCATGAATCCCGCCGTATTGATAATCAGCTGCGTGGTCGTGCAGGCCGACAGGGTGACCCCGGCGAAAGCCGATTCTTTCTCTCTGTGGAAGATGACCTGATGCGTGTGTTTGCAGGTGAGCGCCTTGAAAACATGATGGCACGCCTGAATGTGGAAGAGGATATGCCCATCGAAAGCAAGATGCTGACCAAGATTATCGAGTCCTCACAGAAGAAGGTCGAAGCGAGACATTT
This sequence comes from Oscillospiraceae bacterium, assembly GCA_016295145.1. Classification (GTDB taxonomy): domain Bacteria; phylum Bacillota; class Clostridia; order Oscillospirales; family Ruminococcaceae; genus Firm-04. The sequence goes on along the minus strand of JAEDLR010000060.1, from coordinate 1,578 downwards.
TGCTGTGCGTAAGAATGTTCTGAACTATGACGATGTTATGAGCAAGCAGCGTGAGATCATTTACGGTCAGCGCAGCAAAGTTCTTGAGGGCGAAGATCTCCACGCCTATATCACCAATATGATCAAGGAACTAATCCACGATACCGTTTATCAGTATTTAGCAGATGATGTTGACCGTGATAGCTGGAATCTGATCGGTTTGCGCGAGTATTTCATGGACTGGATCACTGTTCCGGAAGACTTTGATTGGGATAAGGACAAAATTAACAAGACCAGCCGCGATGATATTGTCAAGATGCTGACCGACCGTACCCTTGCCGTGTACCAGATGCGTGAGAACAATATCGGCAAGGATGAGTTACGAGAGCTGGAGCGCGTGGTACTGTTGAAGATTGTGGACACCAAGTGGATGGCACACATCGATGATATGGACGAATTGAAGCGCGGCATCGGTCTGCGCGGTATGGCACAGCATAACCCTGTGATAGAATACCGTTACGAGGGCTTTGCCATGTTCGATGCCATGATTGAAGCCATTCGTGAGGAAACCGTTCGTATGCTTCTGACCATTCGTCTGATGAATAATAAAGCACCCGAGCGCGAGCAGGTTGCTAAGCCTGCCGCCCCCAATGCAGGCGCAGGTGACGGCAGCTTTACTGCACAGGCGACCGCAAAGAAGAAGATCGGCCCAAATGAGCCGTGCCCTTGCGGCAGCGGCAAGAAATACAAGCTGTGCTGTGGAGCGAAGCAATGATGCATTACCGCGAAAAATTAACACAGCTAGCTGCAGATTGTCACGCCGAGCTGACAGAGCATATTCTGCCGTTCTGGATGAGATTGCAGGATGACCGTGGTGGATTTTACGGTCAAATGACACACGATCTTGCGGTGCATACCGATGCGCCCAAAGGCGTGATTCTGCACGCGCGTATACTTTGGACTTTTTCTTCAGCCTATCTCATGGAGAAGAATCTTGGCTATCTTGCGACAGCAAAGCACGCCTATGATTTCCTTTGCAGGGCAGAGGATACTGAACGGGGCGGTGTATTCTGGTCACTGAATGCGGAATGCACTCCTTGCGAAACTAATAAGTATACATATTGCATGGCATTTGTGATCTACGGTCTTTCGCTGTATGCGGAGGCAAGCGGCACAAGGGATGCGCTTGATTATGCAATGCGTCTGTTCCGTGTGATCGAGCAATATGCCGCGCAGCCGAACGGTTATCTGGAAAGCTTTTACGCTGACTGGTCACCTTTGGAAAACGACCATCTTTCCGAACATGATCTCGGCGCAGCCAAGACCATGAATACCACGCTGCATCTGATCGAGGCATATGCTGAACTGTACCGCATTACCAAAGATGTGGCAGTCGGTAAGGCTTTGAAAGCATTGCTCCGACTTATGGCAGAACGCATTTATGATCCGCAGAAAAATATGCTGCGCGTGTTCTTTGATGCGCATCTGAACGTATTGGGTGATCTGCATTCTTACGGCCATGATATTGAAGCCAGCTGGCTGACAGATCATGCCTGTGATTGCTTGCAGGACGATGAGACGACCGCCATATTGCGGGAT
>JAEDLR010000098.1 GCA_016295145.1 Oscillospiraceae bacterium | reverse complement strand
TCTATCTGAACCCCATTACGGCAAGAGCAAAGCTCGATGTATTCTCTGCCCGTATGAAAGCCTGCCGTATCGTGGTGAATACACCTTCTTCTCACGGCGGCATCGGTGACCTGTACAACTTCCGTCTGGCACCCTCGCTTACACTGGGTTGCGGCTCGTGGGGCGGCAACTCCGTCAGCGAAAATGTCGGCATCAAGCATCTGCTCAATATCAAAACCGTGGCAGAAAGGAGAGAGAAAAAGGGCTGCCTGCCCGTCGCACTGGATGAGCTGGGCACCGTGCTTGGGAAAAAGCGCGTATTCATCGTGACCGACAGCTTCCTGTTCAACAACGGCTATACCAAGCCCATCACCGATAAGCTTGATGCACTGGGCATTGTGCATTCTACCTTCTTTGAGGTGGAGCCCGACCCAACGCTTGCCTCCGCAAAGAACGGTGCCGCAGCCATGACCGCTTTCCATCCCGACTGTATCATCGCCGTGGGCGGTGGCTCTGCCATGGATGCCGCAAAGATCATGTGGGTACTGTATGAGCATCCCGATGTGGACTTTATGGATATGGCAATGCGCTTTATTGATATCCGGAAGAGAGTATACGGCTTCCCTAAAATGGGCGAAAAGGCATACTTTATCGCAGTTCCCACCTCCGCAGGTACCGGCTCCGAGGTGACGCCCTTTGCAGTGATCACCGATGAAACCACCGGCGTGAAATATCCGTTGGCTGACTACGAACTGATGCCCAACATGGCGATCGTGGATGCCGACCTGATGATGAACGCCCCCAGGGGTCTGACCGCTGCGGCGGGTATTGATGTTGTCACCCACGCGCTGGAAGCATACGCTTCCATGATGGCCACCGATTACACCGACAGTCTGGCACTGCGCTCGCTGCAAATGGTATTTGGCTATCTGCCTCGGGCCTACAATGACGGCCCTCATGATCCGGTTGCCCGCGAAAAAATGGCAAATGCCGCCACCATGGCAGGTATGGCATTTGCAAACGCATTCCTCGGCGTGTGCCACTCTATGGCGCATAAGCTTGGCGCGTTCCACCATCTGCCCCATGGCATCGCCAATGCACTGATGCTGGAACAGGTGCTGCGCTTCAACGCAGTGGAAATCCCCACAAAGATGGGTACCTTCTCGCAGTATGATCACCCCCACACGCTTGCACGTTACGCAGAAGTCGCCGATGCGCTGGGATTGCAGGGCAACACCGATACCGATAAGCTGGAGGCACTGATCGCAAAGATCGAGGAGCTGAAAGCAGCCATCGGCATCAAAGAAAGCATCGCGGCTTACGGCATTGATGAAGCAGACTTCCTTGCGCGCCTTGATGAGATGACCGAGCAGGCGTTCGATGACCAGTGCACAGGTGCGAACCCCCGTTACCCGCTGATGTCGGAAATCAAGCAGATGTACCTGAATGCTTACTACGGCAAGCATGAAACCGTATAAATTCAAGGAGGTGTTTTCTCATGGCAAAGCAATATGATGCTGTTCTGGCAGAGCGTCCGCAGAAAACCATTTACCGTGACGGCGATACCGTTCTGAAGGTTTTTGAATCCTCTTTCTCCAAGGCGAATATCCTCGCCGAGGCACTCAATCAGGCAAGGGTGGAAGAAACCGGTCTGCGCATTCCCCGCCTGCTGGAGGTTATGATGATTGACGGCAAGTGGGCGATCCGCACCGAATTTATCGCTGGCAAGACCCTGCAGCAGCTGATGACTGAGCATCCCGAAAATATGGATGCCTATCTTGAGCAGTTCGTTGCACTGCAGATGGAGGTACACTCCAAGGAAGCTCCGCTGCTGAATAAACTGAAAGATAAAATGAACCGCAAGATCGGCGAGAGCACCTTTAACGCAACCACGCGCTATGAGCTGCATACCCGTCTGGAGAGTATGCCCAAGCATAAAAAGGTCTGCCACGGCGATTTTAACCCCTCGAATATTATTGTTACCCCCGGCGGCGAGATGTATATTCTGGACTGGTCCCACGCAACACAGGGCAATGCAGCTGCGGATGTTGCAAGAACCTA
>JAEDLR010000097.1 GCA_016295145.1 Oscillospiraceae bacterium | reverse complement strand
CGACAAGATGTCCAAGTCCAAGGGCAATGTCATTGATCCCAACGATGTGGTTGACCAGTACGGTGCAGATGTGCTGCGTCTGTATGTGCTGTTTATGGGTGATTACGAAAAGGCGGCTCCGTGGAGCGAAAACAGCGTAAAGGGCTGCAAACGCTTTGTTGACCGTATTTGGGCAATGCAAGATCTGGTCATTGACGGTGACGAGTACCGTGATGCGGTCAAGACCGCAATGCATAAGACCATTCGAAAGGTCAGTGAAGATATCGAGCATCTGAAATTCAATACCGCCATTGCTGCCATGATGACACTGGTCAATGAGCTGACCGCAACAGGTGCTGTAAACCGCGCGGAATATCGCACATTGCTGACGTTGCTGAACCCCTTTGCACCGCATATGACCGAGGAACTGTTCGAGTTGATGGGCTTTGGTATCCTCAATCAGCAGACATGGCCCGAGTATGACCCTGCTTTTTGCGTAGATGAGCAGGTGGAGATCGCAGTACAGGTCAACGGTAAGCTGAAGTGCCGTATGATGATCGCGAACAATGCCCCGCAGGATGTGGTTCTGCCTGCAGCACTTGCCGAGGAAAAGGTCAAGGAAGCAATCGAGGGCAAGACCATTCGCAAGCAGATCTATATCCCCAACAAGCTGGTCAATATCGTCGCAAACTAAATTTTGTGTCAGTTGAAAAAAGAACTTGACAAATAGGTGAATCTGTGATACAATATACATGTATCATATTTTGGTGATATATGAGCCGTGCTGATGCCCTGTGTATCACGCAGCTTTCATATATAAACCTCTGTCGTTGGACAAAGGGAGGGAAAATTTGTGGCAGAAGTTCGCGTAGGCAAGAACGAATCCTTGGATACTGCTTTGAAGCGTTTCAAGCGTTCCTGCGCAAAAGACGGCGTGATCGCAGAAGTTCGTAAAAGAGAACACTATGAGAAGCCTTCCGTAAAGCGCAAGAAGAAGTCTGAGGCAGCCCGCAAGCGCAAGTATTAATTTGTACTGTGTTCGGCTGATGCCGAAACGGGTTGACCAAAGAATCGATTCTTTGGAAAAAATATCAGCATAGTCGTGTAGTGCGGCTATGCTGATTTTTTTGTTTCAAAATGATATTTCCAATCGCCCTTTGCCGGAATCTTGTGAGAGAAATGCCGGTAAAAAAGGTTCTCCCTTCCACGCCATTTCTTAGTAAGGCATGGGAGGGGGAGTGACGAAAAAGTTTGCCGTGTATACAAAAATTATTTCCGATGGGCTTGGCTTTGCGCTACTGCAAGGCGGTCGCAACGTTCGTTTTCAGGATGCCCTGCGTGGCCCTTTACCCAGCAAAAAGTGACATCGTGCCGTTCCAACAAGGGAAGCAGCCTCTCCCAGAGGTCAACGTTTAGTGCAGGAGATTTATCGCTTTTGACCCACCCGCGTTTTTTCCAGCCGTACACCCATCCTTTGGTGATGCTGTCTACCACATATTTGCTGTCTGTCGTGATTGTCACGGCACAGGGCTTCTTCAGCGCAGAAAGCCCTTCGATAATTGCCATCAGTTCCATACGATTGTTGGTGGTATGTGCCTCGCCGCCGCTGAGCTCCTTTTCGTGTACGGTGTCCCCAGCCTGAAAGCGCAGGATCGTGCCCCAGCCACCCGGTCCCGGATTCCCACTGCAGGCGCCGTCGGAAAACATGGAAACCTGCGGCATATGTGTACAATGCTCCATGCAAAAACCTCTCAAAAGTGTGATACCTCTTATTATCGCAGATTTACCGCCCGATTGCAAGGGGTATTTGAAAAATTGTGAAAAATGACAAAAATCATGAGAAGCGGTGAAAAACGGAAAATTTTTTGAAAAAGCACTAGCATTTTGGAAGAATCTGTGGTATAATGAATGCATATCCGGTGAAATTGGGTTTTTGCGCCCATTTTTGCACGGAACTAATGAAGTGGAGGTTTTTTTCCAATGAGCAAAAAATACGTTTACCTGTTCTCTGAGGGCGACGCTTCCATGCGTGAGCTGCTCGGCGGTAAGGGTGCAAACCTTGCCGAAATGACCAACATCGGTCTGCCTGTTCCCCAGGGTTTCACCATCACCACTGAGGCCTGCACCCAGTACT
>JAEDLR010000059.1 GCA_016295145.1 Oscillospiraceae bacterium | reverse complement strand
CAGCACCTGCTGCCAGCAGGGTGGTTGCGCTGCAGAGAACTGCAGCCAGCTTCTTAAAAGTGGTCATAGAATTCCAATCCTTTCTGTTTTGCGTATATCAACACCCAAGGGGCATTGGTACCGTGTTCGGATACCGTGTGCAGACAACAATCCACAACGGTATTTTTATAAGGGTATTCTACCATAAAACGCAGAATAAGTCAAGCCCATTCACAGATTTTCCAGCACAATTCACGCCGAAAATGCGTTCTGATATTTGTGCATCTTCACCAAAGATGCACCATTCAAGAGGGAATGGAAGGCTGCGTATCCCGCGCAATGGACTGTAGAAAATCAACGCAGATACGAGCTATTTGCTGGTTCTGCGGCGCCTTGCGCAAGCGATATAGAATCACTGTTCTTTCGCCGATATGCCTCTGTTCGATTCTCTGATATTCCTTGGAAAGTGCCCTTTTCATTGCATCACGCTCCCAAAGGGAGTATATGCACGGGCATCCTGTCCCGATGTTTATTTCTTGAAGCGCATTTTCATACGCTGGCTGTTATCCAGAATCTGCTTGCGGATACGGAGATGCTCAGGGGTAACTTCCAACAGCTCATCATCGCCGAGAAATTCCAGGCAATCCTCAAGGCTCAGCACTCTGGGGGGAATCAGACGCAGGGCATCATCGCTGCCGCTGGCACGGGTATTGGTCAGGTGCTTCTTCTTGCAGACATTGACAACGATATCTTCCGGCTTGGGCGAACTGCCGATTACCATGCCCTCGTACACAGCAGTACCAGGCGTGATGAACAACGCGCCGCGTTCCTGCGCATTGAACAGACCGTAGGTGACGGCTTCGCCCGTCTCATAGGAAATGAGAGAACCGACGGCACGGCGAGGAATCTCGCCCTTGAACGGCGCATAGCACTCGAACACAGAGGACATAATGCCCTCTCCCTTGGTATCGGTCAGAAATTCACTCTTGTAGCCAAACAACCCCCGGGAAGGAACCAAAAACTCCATGCGCATTCTGCTGCCCTGCGGATGCATCTGCTGCAATTCTGCCTTTCTGCCGCCCAGTTTTTCCATCACGGCACCGACACAGCCCTCGGGCACATCAATTACCAGTCGCTCGATTGGCTCATGGCGTTTTCCATTGATATCGCGATACAGCACACGGGGCGGTGAAACTGCCAGTTCGTAGCCCTCACGACGCATGGTTTCAATCAGCACGGAAAGATGCATTTCACCGCGACCTGCCACCAGGAACGAATCGGTGCTGTCCGTCTCGGAAACACGCAGCGACACATCGCGCAGCAGCTCATGAAACAGTCGATCGCGTAGCTGACGGGAAGTGACAAATTTACCCTCCTGACCTGCAAGGGGGCTATCATTGACAGAGAATGTCATTTCCACCGTCGGTTCGCTGATTTTGGTAAAATGCAGCGGCTCAAAACTGCCTGCTTCACAAATGGTATCGCCGATATTGATGCCGTCAATGCCGCTGACCCACACAATATCGCCGACTTCTGCCTCCTGGGTAGGCACACGCTTCAACTGTTCGATCTGCAACAGGGTAACAAGCTTTGCATTCACGGGCTTTTCCTCGCTGTGGTAGTTGCCCACCTGCACCTGCATACCGACCTTTGCACGGCCGCGCACAATTCTGCCAATGCCGATACGGCCGACATACTCATTGTAATCAATGGAGGAAATGAGCATTTGCAGCGGTTGTGTTTCATCGCCCTTGGGCGGCTCGATATAGTTAATGATGGTATCAAACAGCGGGATCAGATCGGTACCGGTTTCATACTGGCTCAGCGATGCGGTACCCGCTCTGCCCGAACAGAACAGCAGCGGGCTTTCCAACTGTTCATCATTGGCATCCAGATCTAGCAGCAGCTCCAGCACCTCATCTCCGATCTGGTCAAGGCGTGCATCGGGACGATCGATCTTATTGACAACCACGATGATCTTCTGATTCATCTCCAGTGCCTTGGAAAGAACAAATCGGGTCTGGGGCATGGGGCCTTCGGCAGCATCCACCAGCAGTAAAACGCCATCGACCATATTCAGCACGCGCTCCACCTCACCGCCGAAATCGGCGTGTCCGGGCGTATCAATAATGTTGATCTTGGTGCCGTTGTACATGATCGAAGTGTTTTTTGCCAGAATTGTAATGCCACGCTCCCGCTCCAGATCGTTGGAATCCATCACGCGCTCCGCAACTGACTGATTCTCGCGGAATGCGCCACTCTGCTTGAGCATTTCATCCACCAGTGTGGTCTTTCCGTGGTCAACATGGGCAATAATGGCGATGTTGCGCAAATTCTCTCGTACCAAAATAATTCCTTCTTTCTATTCTTGCAGCCGTAACTACGGGGTTGCCCTTATATTCACTGATCGTTTTTCTCGATCCGCATACGCCTGCGCAGCGCACTGATGGCATCATCCATCACAGGCACGCTCTGCTGTTTCGTGGCATGGAATGCGAAACGCTTACCACGCTCCAGCCAGTAAATGCCGCGCTTGAAATCGCGCTTGACGCCCATACCCTGTGCATAATGCTCGGAAAGCTGCATTGCCGTTTGCAGATATGCGCTCAGCAAACGCTGCTTCACTTCACCAAAATCCAGAAAATCGGGGCGCTCATACCAGTCCCAGTATGCGCGAATGGCTTTTTCCGCCTGGAGCGTCCAGCTGAATGCCTGTGCATCATCCGGCGCAACGCCATCGCCGTTATGATATGCCGCCGCCAGATTTATCATTGCCATCCAACTGCCGCCCATTGCCGCATCCGAAAGCCACAGCAGGTACTTTTCCTGATCCTGCGCCACGGCAGTACCTGTTCGGTAGCATTCTGCCAGCAGATATTTGGCATCCTGTGCGCCGCCATCGGCAGCCTTCACCAGATACGGATATGCTTTGACGGGATCCTTTTCCACGCCAAGCCCGAAATAATAACGCTCGCCAAGTTCCAGCAGCGCACCGATCTCATCATGTGCTGCGTGTTCTTCCAGCTTGTCCATGGGCAGCACACTGTAGGGACGGTATACAGTCATATCCGGCTGTTTTCCGTCCCTGCTCTGAAAATCCACACGCATAACGGGTAAAAACTGAATCTTCATCGGAATGTCTCCTTTGTGTTTGGATCAGTATGAAAAGACGAAAGCCCCTGAAACAATCAAGGGCTTTGTGCCGATACAGTATCTGCTCACAAAGAGAGCATACCAAAGCACCGATCACACGGCTTTTTTCCGTCGCTTGCACCCTTGACCTCACTCGGGACCTCAAAAACATCTATCATTATAACACAGCAAACGGCGTTTGTCAATCCTTAAATTTACGGTGCAGCGGGCAATCGGTTGCGCTGTCAGCCGCCAATCATCGACCACAATTCTTTTCCAGATTCACATGATGAAATAGAAGCCGCTTTGTATCATGTACCAATGTACTTGATAAGGCGCATCAGATTGTGTAAAAAAAAGCAGTTGCCGACTTAATACAGATTAAGTCGGCAACTTTATTGATTGCGTAAATGGGTAATATGCAGCAGCGATTGGTTCGCTTTGCCCCAACCTTACTGTACCTGAATGCGTTTCAGCAGTCCGGTCTGCTTCAAAACAGCAAAGACAATGACGAACACCACAACTGCCGCGCAGCCCTGCAAAATATTGCCCGGCAGAGAAGCAACTGCACCTGCAAATCCGTATACAATGGTATCATAGATGAAATATCCGCAAATCATGATGCACTCCGATACCACAGCACCAACGCACGATAAAATATTCTGTGCTCCTTTGCCCTTGTTCTTGCAAAGCCGCAACATGGCAATCATCGCAATCACCATCAGTGACTTGACGATCACAGTAGCCGGTGCATAAACCACATATCCGGACAGTATATCTGCCAGTGCTGCGCCCAGTGCGGAGGCAACAACCGCATACGCGCCGCCAAGAATCACGGCTGACAGCAGAATAAAGCAGTCGCCCATATTAAAGTAACCGAACGGCAGCGGCACCCGAATAAACTGTGTTCCAACAAAAACAAAAGCCATAAACAGGGCGGCATAAACTGCTTTCAATATCGGTTTATTTTTCATGACAGATCACCTCAGAAAAAAAGGGTTCCATGGGAATGGCGTATCCTGCGCACAGATCAGCACAAACACGGATGCAATAACCGGCAAGCCCTGCCGATCTTTGTCATTATAGCACAATCCGATTCTTCTGTCAATAGATGCCACAACAATCAGGGAGCGGACGGAAGTCGTAATCCGCATTGCCGCGCTTCTAGCGCAAAGTACAGAAAGCCGCATGGAAATGCGGCTTTCTGACTGATTCCATATTACCAAGGGAAATCGTTGAATATGCAGGTCTGTCAAATATCGGAATATCTCTCCCCCGTACAACAGTCAATTTACGAAACCCGCACCAATGACAGACCGGAAACTTCTGCCGTCAATCCGGCAGGCACATCTGTACCGCCGAAATTGAAGACGATGGCAACGTTATCATCTGTTGCCTCAGTCATCGTGAAAGTTGACGAAAAATGCTGTTTGGGCGCAGTATCATCCACCGGTTCGTAATAATACTGACCGTAAGGATCATTGTTCTGCTGCACATTCACGCCAAGAGAAACGCTCTGATTTGCCTCGTAATCAAATTCAAGCCGATATGTTGCACCTTCTTCCAGCGTAAGATTCACATAACTGTCCTGCACATACCACAAGTCAGCACCGCCATTGGTGACTTCCGCCTGAATGCCGTTGTTTGTTGCAGTCACTTTCGCAGAAGCGCCTTCCTCCTCATTGACCCAACTGGTCCAGTTCTGTGCATCCTCGCAAAGATTCGTGCCATCTTCGGAAGGGGTTTCCGGCTCAGAAGGTGTCACTTCGCCTGCGCTTCCGCCGCTGACCTTAGCCGCTGACCTTAATAAGGCTCAGATTTGCAACTTCTACAGTAAAGGGCACTTTGACGCTCCCACCGCCCAGATTGAATGCGATGCGGCAAACCTGGTCAGTCGCTTTGGTATATTGGAAGGTATCCTCGTAGTGCTGTGCAGTGGTCGTCCAGCTCAGCGCGCCGCTGTAATATGGCAGATAGTCGCCATAGGCCTGCATCACATGGAATGTAGTAGCCTGAGCAGAATCCGCCTTATAATCAAAGGAGATCTTATATGTAGCACCCTGTTCCAGAGTAAGCGGCTCATAGAAAATCTGTGCATTCCAGTCCTGCTCGCCGCCTGCATTCACCTGCATCTTCACGCCGTTGGAGGTGAAAGACATTTCAGCATTTGCACCAACCGCTGTATCAATCCAGTTATTCCAATTGTTGATGTCTTCACAGAGATTGTTGGCACTCAGAAGCAGATTTTTCATCACAGAAAAATCGCGCGCATCCAGTTTGCCATCCTCCCAGAGATCAGCAGCCTCCCAGTCAGCCAAATTCGTATTCTCTGCACCAAGCAGCCATTTCTGGAGTATGACCGCATCGGCAATGGTCAATGCGCCGTCTTGATTGACATCGCCCTTGACAGTCGTATCAATCACATAGTTCTCGCCCTTTGCAGCAGCGATCATTGTATTCAGCAGATCCGGCTTGGCAATTGTCAGTGTTCTGCGGTTATATACCTTATACTGTGTTCCATTATCCCACCAAATACAGGCAATACCGTAACTTGTACACTTCTCAACATAATACTTTGCCCATGAAGTGATCTGATCCAGATTGCCCTTATCGGCGCAGCCGAATTCGCCAACGATCACCGGCGTGCCGTTTTTCACGAACTGATTGTACACATTATCAATGTACTGATTCAGAGAAGTCGGATCCCATGTTGTAACTTCAGGATATGCTTCGGAGGTGAACGGGAACGGTTGGTAAATGTGTGTTTCCACAATCAGTCTGTTGCTTACGGTATCATTCGGAAGTACAAAACCGCTTGTAATTTCGCTATTGGCACCTGCACAGTAGGTGTTGCAGATGAGATTACGCCTTGCATTGTTTCCGCCGGAATTTCTGACGATATCCACGAAAATCTGATTCAGCTCGTTGGCAATCGGTATCGCCTCGCTGCCCGGATTATACCACTGATTGGCACTTCCGTCGAGGATTTCATTATACCCCTCAAACAGCAGTTTATCGCCATAATCAGCAAAATTCGCACTCACCTGCTCCCAGATTGCGCTGAACATCGCTTTCTTCTGATCAAGATTATCACTGGTCGCCTTTAGCCAGCCTTTTTCACCCGTGTCATGATGCACATTGATGATACAGTACAAATCAGCGTCAAGCACATAGTTCACGACTTCTTCTACACGGTTCATCCATGTTTCATCAATCTGATAGGTCGATGGATTCATATGCTCATACCAAGTTACCGGCACACGAATCGTCTCCACGCCAGAAGCTTTGACCATAGCGATCAGTTCTTTTGTGGTTGCCGGGTTTCCCCAGGCAGTTTCCGAAGACGTACTGCCGATATTGGAACCGATGGTTGTGCCCGAATAGCTGTCGAGCGAGTTGCCGAGATTCCAGCCGAAGCCCATATCGGCTACAATCTCTGCTGCATTCTTTTCAAATGCAGCATCCGCATGGATTGCCGCTGCCCCCTCAAACAGCGGCAACACGGAAAACGCCATGGTACAAACAATGGAGAATGCAATTGATTTTTGACCCCTCATAATTTCCTCCTTCAAAATGTTGTTCAGTATGCGTTGTACACATCACAAAACTTGCAATTATATTATACAGCATTGACAAATTGAAAGCAATGATGTATAATATCAGATATATGATGCGTTTGAAGTTCGCATGATGCATCCGATCGGTTTTATGATCTATCCGGAAGCATGCTTCAAGGAGGAAAACTGCATGATTCTTCACAATGTAGGCTTCAATCACCAACACGATGCGGATTTCTTTATTGACCGTCCGGAGGGCAGCGGTGATTGGCTTCTGCTGATTCTGAAAACGGATGCCATTTTTACACTGGATGGAAAGGACGTCCCTGTTCCGGCAAGCAGCTTCTTTCTGTACCCCAAGGGGATGGCGCAGTATTACCGTTGCACGCCCCATCACGTCTTTGCAAATGACTGGGTGCATTTTTTGTTTGAGGACGGCGAGGAGGAAGCATTCATCAAAACCGGAGTCCCCTACGCGCAGCCCATATCACTGCACAATCCGGAGTTTCTGAGCTTTCTGATCAAGTGCCTCGCCCATGAGAATTGTGTAAACAATCTGCATAAGCAGGAGAACATCCGGCACTATATGTTCCTTTTGTTTAACAAGGTCAGCGAGCAGCTATATCAGCCTGCGGAGCATATTTCCGGCAGCATCTACGAAATGTTGCTGACAATGCGCAACAAGATCTATGCACAACCGTATGATCCACGATCCATTGCGTGGGCATCCCACGAAGTCCGAATGAGTCCGGCGGCATTCCAGCGGCTCTATAAAAAGCAATTTGGCGTGACCTTTACGCAGGATCTGATCAACAGCCGGATCGAACACGCAAAGGTGCTGCTTGTTTCCACGAATTTATCCGTGCAAGACATCTCCCAACAGTGCGGCTACCGAAATTATGAGCATTTTGCTCGGCAGTTCAAGGATGGTGTGGGGATGACTCCACTGGAATATAAGAAGTTCAGAAATGAAAATCCATAGCCATTTTTCCTGATGTAATGCGCCGGAATCATAAGGAAATCCCGCATTGCGGCTAAGGCACACCGCACAGTTGCCAATCATTGAAAAGTGTGGTATAATAAAAACGCAGACAGACAATTGACACTGGTAAACTGGTACAGCCGATCTCTGATGAATTGGTGCCTTCGCTGTCATACGGTATACTATTATATATATCGTTATATATATCGTTCCGGGATACACCCGCCCACGGAACGCATATCAGGAAATCATTCATAAGAAGCGAACGACGTTCACGTTGTTTGTATAAAAATACATACACATAATTCATACAGGAGGTACCCACTATGCAAAATTTTAATTACATGACACCCACCAGACTGATTTTCGGCAAGGACTGCATTGCACAGCTTCCGGAGGTCATGGCGCAATTCGGTAAAAAAGTGCTGCTGACCTATGGCGGCGGCAGCATCAAAAAGATCGGGCTCTATGACAAAGTCAAAACGCTGCTCTCCGATTTCGAGATCATCGAGCTTTCCGGAATCCAGCCGAATCCGAAATATGATCCCAGTGTTCTTGACGGTGTACGACTTTGCAAAGAGCATAACGTTGATGTGATTCTTGCAGTCGGCGGCGGCAGCGTTCTGGACTGCTCCAAGGCCATCGCAACCGGTGCCAAGTATGACGGCGACCCGTGGGATCTGATTTCCTACAAGGCAAAGGCAACGGCATCGATTCCGATTGTGGACATTATCACCCTTGCGGCAACCGGCAGCGAATATGACTGCGGTGGTGTGATTTCCAGAACCGAAACAAATGACAAGATCGGATATATGGATCCGCTGAATTTCCCGGCAGTATCTTTCCTTGATCCCACATACACCTTCACGGTATCGAAAAAGCATACGGCGGCAGGCTGCGCCGACGCTATGAACCACATCATGGAACAGTATTTCTGTGAAGATTCTACACTTCTGAATGACGGTTTCATGGAGACGGGGCTCAAGAGCCTTATGGTTCAAACGAAAAAATGCCTTGAAAATCCGGAGGATTACACCGCAAGAGCTGAGATGATGCTGACCTGCACCTACGGCTGCAACGGTATTTTTTCCCTTGGCAACAGTCCATCCGGCTGGCCTTGCCACGGCATGGAGCACGCACTGAGTGCATATTATGATATCACGCATGGTGAGGGTCTTGCGATTATTACCCCCCACTGGATGAAGCATATCCTCAGCGAAAAAACAGTTGACCGCTTTGTGAAATACGGTGTCAATGTGTTCAGCATTGATGAAAACCTTGACAAGTTTGCAATCGCAGAAAAAGCAATTCAGGCGACCTATGACTTCTTCCAATCCATCGGCATTCCGATGACGCTCCGTGAGGTCGGCATTGACGAGAGTCGCATTGACGAAATGGCGCATCATGTTGCCGTAAACGAGGGACTCGAAAACGCATGGGCTCCGCTGCTGGAAAAGGATATTGCTGCGATATTCACTGCGTCGCTGTAATGGGCTGTAACTGTCAGATTCTCTGCGCCGAAACGTTTCGTACCTGAAACGGCAGGGCGATCAGGCAAGTTGAATCACCATTTCCCAATGGTGTGCCCAGCACCTGCCCGTCATAATATGGATCATAAAGCGAAATCAGCGATGGGATACAAAATGGAAAGCAAAATCAACCCTACAATCATAAAGAAATATGCACTGTTCCTGATAGGCTTGTTCATCGCATCAATGGGCGTTGCCTTTTCCACAAAAGCAGGGCTTGGCACTTCCCCGGTTGCCTCATTACCATATTCTGTATCGTTGGTCAGCACAGTATTCACTTTTGGAGGCTGGCTGAATCTGCTCAGTGTGATACAGATCATTACACAGGTTCTGATACTGAAAGGCAGAGTCAATTATTTTGAAATCGCCGTGCAAACCGTGCTGGATTTCGTATATGGTTATCTGACAAACCTCTCCTGTTATTTGATCAAATAAATCGAAGTAACCGCATACCCGATGCAGTTTCTGTTCATGCTGCTGGGCTGTGCAATCCTTGCTTTGGGCATCTGGCTTCAGTTACAAGGCGCTGTAGCCATGCTGCCGGGTGAAGCTATGAACCGCGCAATCAGCAAGGTGACAGGAAAACGCTATGAAAACATCAAGATCTTTTTTGATGTTCTTTATATCGCCCTGTCCGCCTTCGTTTGCCTGATTTTTCTCGGCAAACTTGAGGGTGTCCGTGAAGGCAGCATCATTGCGGCTGTACTGGTCGGCACCATGATCAAGGGGTATCGCTGGCTATTTGATAAGATACGGAATCGGAAAAGGAAATTGCAGCAACATGATGAAACACGGGATGGCTCCATTGTCGTATGATAGACAGCCATGACCACAGGTTCCGGTTTTGCTGTCGGCTAGTAAAGCAAAGCTCCCGAAAGTGTATGCTTTCGGGAGCTTTTACATTTATACAGAGCGTTTCTTTCGTTTTTGCGTCAAGGATGCCGCAGCAGCAGCACCAACACCTGCAAGCAGCAGATACATCACAGGGGCATCACCGGTTGCCACACCGTTGGCGGTGGTTGTGGTGGTTACTGTCGTTGTGGTTGTGGTAGTTGTAGTCGTTTCCGTGGTTGTGGTTTGTTCGGGGTTATCATCGTCACTTGGACCAAGGGGGCCAAGGATCGGATCAATATATGCCCACTCGAAATAATCTCTATCGCCGTATGTATCTATGACATACATGGTTCGTTTTGTCAGCTCTAAGCCCGTTACAGAAAACTGATTTCCTTCATATACAAGTGGATATCCAACACTGTCCCTAAATACATACGCCATTGCTGGATGGATGCTAAGCATTGTCATCGCTGATGGTTGATCCGGATAGAATTTCCATTCATTCGGATCATAGCCACGTATGTTGCTGCGAACATAAAATTGCGCGTCCTCTACTTTGTGCTCTTCGTCGTAGAATTCCTGATCTGCAAGTGCTTCATAAACGCCTCTCAAATGAAGTTTTTCAAATACCAGATCATAAAACGCCGTCACTGGATTATCCAGTGAATCGCTGTATTCCAAGAGGAATTCATCAACCATTTGGTTCCATTGCTGTTGTGTAAAACATACTACAACCAAATGGGAAGGTGTTATGTCGTTATATAGACCCTCCACCTCATCCGAAGAAAGTTCCATGAACTCATCCACATATTGTTGTGTATTCTCTGAAATTGCACTGCTATTCGCACCAGAAGCTGTAACCTCGGCAGATGCAGCACGAACACCGTTATTTGACGCCACTGCCGCCTGAACTGCTGCCACTATGGCAAAACTTATCAATGCAGAAATCATCTTTTTCATACAAATAACCTCCTAAAATATATTGATTTACATACTTCATGCTATGGGAACAATGGTAGAAGTATACTCAATGCTTGGGATATCGGGAAAACCGACCCAATTAGCGTTGAAGGAATACACGCAAACAATCACAGCCGCCAAAGAAAACAGAAAAGAAAGAATATACTTCATCAGCTTGCACTCCCACATTGACCGTATTGCTCACAAAGTGCGTTGAAATGTCCTGCCCAGACCTCTTTATCCGCAAGTAATGCCTGACTCAGTTCTTCAGACTGCTCCGCCTCTTGTATTATTTCATTTGTAAGGTATTGATCGGGAGATTGATAAAACACTTCCGGTTCCACGGGCTCTGCAACAACGACAGAATACATACAATATCGATGTAGAATAGTCGAATCTATAAAATTGATTTCACCAAATCCCAATTCCTCATCATTATCACAGCGATCAGTGATATCTGCTAAGACATACTGCTCCGGAGACCAGTGTGGTACCTCTCTATTGTATTTTGTATAAAAAATTTCTGCAAAGAGAACTTCTGCCGCATCAATCGAATCCACAACGCCATCCATGTTCACATCGCCGAGGGAATAATCCTCTACACCGGCG
>JAEDLR010000058.1 GCA_016295145.1 Oscillospiraceae bacterium | reverse complement strand
CGCTCCTGACGGGACATCTCGGAGCGACGGTCTTTCAGCTCACGCTCCGCCTCGGAACGCAGCTTGAAGATCTCGTCCTTTGCTTCAACCAAAGCAGCCTTTTTACGGCTTTCGGCATCTTTTTCGGCAGCGGCACGGATTCTCTCCGCTTCGGTTTCGGCACTGCCAATGGCGGCTTCCGCCTCCATTTTTCGATGGGCAACGCCCTCATCAAAGCCTTTTTTCGTGGCTTTTTTCGCTGCAATCACAGCGCCCAGACCGCCGCCGGCGATGAGTGCGATGAGAATTGCCACGATCGCGATGGGGTTACTGATCGCCATCATGAGAGTACACAACAATTCAATTTCCTCCTGTCATTATCAGTTGCCGCAGGGAAAACGCCCCACGGCAGTATCTATACGATACACCCTGATTCTGCGACAGGAACAACACCGTTTGATAAATTCCCTTATGTTTTTCGCTTATGTACAGATGAAGCGGCGGTACAGTCTGATACACCATACCTGCCAATATCAACAGCCTGCTGCCCACACGGGCAAGCGGCACTGAAAAAAGAATAAGAAAATGAAATCAGCAAAAACGGCGCGTCCGCGCCACAGAACACCCGTTGCACAAGTGCTTCAGGGGTGCAATGCAAAATACATATCAATATTATACTATACTCGCAAGAGATTGTCAAGTATTTTTAGCGCAAGAACAATTTTTTCGCAAAAAGGCAGGCAGCACGAAATGCACTGCCTGCAAAGCATATGGAATCACGACTGGCACTCTGCGATGAACCCACGCACCTCATCCGCGATCGCGGTCATGGTTTCCGGTGCAAAGATATCGTCAAAGCCGCACACCTCCATGGCACCGCCTATCTCATACTTCCCGTCATTGGAGGAGATCTCCGCAATGGCTTCATACATCTTTACAGCCTCGTCAAAGTCATCCTGCATAGTAATGTAGATCTGCATAGCAGAAATGGCAGAGATGGCATAGCTGACATAATAACCGGGCTGCTCGTACAAATGGCTGATATCCTTCAGGATATAGCCTGTATTCGCCGCATCGTTGATCTCGTAGAACAGCTCCACCACTTCCTCAGCAGTGATATCATCCAACTGCTCCATCACGCGGTATTCAAACTCGCCCACTGCCAGACCGCAGACGATGGAATCCACAATATCATACAGTGCGACCATTTCCAGATACTCAGCATTCTCCCCGAAAATATCATCGTAAAATTCCGTGTACAACATACTCAACCCCTGGGATTGCACCTCGGCAATATCCACGCAGTTGACCTGATAAAACAGTGAGATATCATTGCGCCACTCGGCATGGAAATGTCCGAACTCATGGACAGCGGTAGAGAAATCGTAAAACTCGTGGTTCTGGTAGATGTACAGCAGTGCCTTTTCCTTACCGGGAATGGAAATGCAGTAGCTGCCCGTATAGCACGCATCCCCCGTACCGATGGTGTACCACTGCTCATCGATGAGCTTCTGCGCAGAAGTCTCCAGCTCGGGAGAGATGCGGGCGGCATAGTTGCGCACCGTACCAAACAGATCATCCACGCCCAGTGCATCGGTATACAGCGCCTCGTATTTGGGATGCTCCACCACCATTTCATACAGCGCATCGTAAAGGGGCTGCAGCTCTGTAAGCATCTGCGCATACAGTGCCGAGGTATCTTCTGCTTGATAGTCACGGGCATACATATCGTACAGATACGCGCTGCAATCGTAGGTTTTCAGATTTTCCAGATACATCTTGGCACATTCCAGATCTGCGTCGTCTGCATCCATAGAAGTATCCCCGGAAACATCGTAGTAGTCATTCAGTGCGCCGTTGTAGTAGGCACTGTCCGATTGACCGTTATGTATCGTCTTTTCCAACGAGATGGCAGTATAGTAATCTTTATAGTTCTGATCTTCCGCAACGTCGCCGAGATATTCGCCGAAGATTTCATCATAGGTGGAATTGTGATAGCCGTTCATCAGCGTCCAATAGAGGATCTCAAAGGCGACATAGTAATCCTCATAGGTCTGATTGTACATTGCCTCCACCGCAGGATTCTTCCAATCGGCATAGTATGCAAGTTCATTGGTAAAGTAGACTTCCGCTGCCGCATCGGCTTGGGCAATCATCCACTCAATATCCTCCCGCAGCTGGGCATCCTTATCCAACCGCGTCCATGTATCGGACATTTCCTCTGCCTTGCGCCGCATTCCCTCCACATCGAAGCGTTGCGCCTGCTGCTCAGCAGTCAACTGATAGTCCTCAATGCCCAAAAGCTTCTTCATGATCGAATCACCCAGTGAACAGCCGGTGCAGCTTACGGTCATTGTCACGGCAGCGAGCACTGCCAGACAGCATTTGAACTTCATTGTACAGTCCTCCTAAATAAGACACTCTTCCCTAGTATTCTAACACAATTGCCGCTGATTGTCAACCGTTACGGTTCATAAATGCCGATACTCGCATACGCCTTACGCAGTTGCAGCAGCGCACGCTTTTCAATGCGTGATACATATGAACGGCTGATCCCCATCGCATCGGCGACCTCCCGCTGAGTTTGCGGCAGATACCCCATCAAACCGTACCGCCGTGCAATGACAGTGCGTTCACGCTCTGTGAGTTTATGCTTCAGATAGTCATACAACTGCTTTTGCTGCATCGCCTGTGCCACTTCATCCTCCAGATTCCCATCATCGCTGATAAAATCCTTCAGGGTCAGTGCATTGCCGTCCTTGTCGTACTCCAGCGGTTCATCAAAGAATACCTCGCCTGCGTGTTTGCGTTTTGCGCGGTATTGCATCAGGATCTCATTCTCGATGCAGCGCGCAGCGTATGTCGCAAACCGTGCACCCTTGTCTGGGTCAAAGGAATCCACCGCTTTCATCAAACCCAGCGTCCCCACAGAGATCAACTCCTCCTGCTCACGGTCGGGGGAGTAGAATTTCTTCGTCATATGCGCCACTAGCCGCAAATTGTGCGAAATCAGCTTTTCCCGTGCCCGGCGGTCGCCTCGCTTCAGCCCATCCAGACAAGCCTGCTCCTCCTCCTTGCTCAGTGCAGGTGGAAATGCCGCAGCCACGTCCACATGAAGCAGCAGCAACAGCATTCTGCCCAGTATACCCGATAAAAACTGCATATTGTCACCACCTTTGCTCTCAGTATATGCGGGATAGCTTGACTGTTTGACACACTGCAGCTTGATGTTTCACACCGGCTCATAATTATCCTGATTATCCTGTTTGTATAATATCATGTGAATATTCACGAAATAGCATAGAACCTACAGCGTATTCATTATCAGGAGGTAACCGTTATGAAGGAAAAACACATCATGGGGCTGCTTTGTGCAGCATTCACGGCACTTGGCAGTGTTACAGCAAACCATTGGCTGGCTGCACAGCCTGCCGCAACAGAGGGGGTCCCTGTCAGCTACTACGGTGAATTACAGGTAAGCGGCAACCGTATCATCGGTGAGAATACCGGCACACCGGCGCAAGTCAAGGGTATGCGCTTCTTCTGGAGCAACTGGTCATCGCAATTCTGGAACAGCACCTATGTCAACCGCATGGTGGACGATATGCAGTGCGAGATTCTGCGCTGAAAAAGGATGATATCCATTACAAATTCATAACAAAGCATCAACGCCGATGGAGCAGATCCAGTGGAAGGCAGGATGGCATTTCAATCCACATCGGGAGAAATCGCAGTTTCGGTACTGTCCGGTATGCGGTTTTCAGCAGAATCATCCAGCGGTGATATTCACTGTCCCCCATCGGGCGATGCCGACGACGAACTGCGTGCTGAGAGCACAAGCGGCGATATCACCATCACAGTGATAGAATAAGCGCAAAAAATCCACCCCTGATTGCTTATCAAGGGTGGATTCCTTTTTGACGATTGAACACTGTTTATACAGTTACAGGTGAGGGTGCATCACACGTTGCAGAATGCACGGGTTCATCGTGCAGTTCCATCGCCTTGTGGTGGAAGGTCGGTACCAGATCCGCCAGCAGCTCCACAGTTTCCTGTGCCTGATTGGCGTTTGCGGCATCGCGCAGGGTATTGAGCTTTTCCATAAACGAAATGGGATCAATGGAGATCTGCTGACCAATGAAGATCTTCTTGTTGCTAGTACTGGTCAGCCCCTCCTCATTCATCAAAAGCTCCTCGAACAGCTTCTCGCCGGGGCGCAGACCGGTAAAGTGAATCTCGATATCCTTATACGGCACCTTGCCGTACATACGGATGAGGTTTTCTGCAAGAGATACAATTTTGACCGGCTCGCCCATATCCAACACAAAGATCTCGCCGCCGTGTGCCATAGCACCTGCTTGCAGCACCAGAGAAACCGCCTCGGGGATGGTCATAAAGTAGCGTATGATATCGGGATGGGTAACGGTAACGGGACCGCCCGACTCGATCTGCCGCTTGAACAGCGGAATCACCGAGCCGTTAGAGCCAAGCACATTGCCGAAGCGGGTAGTGACAAATTCGGTATCGGTTTTGCTCTGCGCCAAATACTGCACGATCATCTCGCAGCAGCGCTTGGAAGCGCCCATAACATTGGTGGGGTTGACCGCCTTATCGGTAGAGATCATCACGAATTTCTTGACATGGAAGAAATCAGCGAGGGTTGCAACATTCAGCGTACCGATGACATTGTTCTTGATGGCTTCCATGGGGGCGTGTTCCATCAGCGGAACGTGCTTATGGGCCGCGGCATGGAACACGATATCGGGACGGTAACGGTCAAAAATCTGGCTCATGCGGTGATAATCACGCACAGAGGCGATCAGCGTCACAAGATTGAGTTTCTCGCCGTAGCGCATAGAAAGCTCGGTCTGGATATCGTAGGCATTGTTCTCGTAGATATCTACGATCACCACCTGCGCAGGATGATACTCGGCGATCTGACGCACCAACTCGGAGCCAATACTGCCGCCGCCGCCGGTTACCATACACACTTTCCCCTGGATCAGTGCGCGGATATCTTCTTTATCAAAGGTAATCGGTTCACGACCCAGCAGCCCCTCCACATCAATATCGCGCACCTGTGAAAGCAGCACGCGCTCCTCGGGGGTATCGCCCAGTACAAGCTGCGAGATAAAGGGCAACACCTTGATGGGCAGCTTGGTCTCACTGCAAATATCCAGAATGCGCTTGCGGTCGGTTTCATCACTGGAAGGAATGGCGAGCACGATCAGGTCGATTTTTTCACGCTGGCAGATTACCGGGATCTCCTTGGTAGAGCCCATTACCTTTACGCCCCTGATGGTATTGCCCACCAAAGACATATTATCGTCGATCATACACACCGGCAGATAGCTGTATGCCGGATGTTCGGGATCGGTGCGTGCATTTTCAATATCGGTCAGCAGCATCGTACCTGCATTGCCTGCGCCGATAATCATAACGCGCTTGGCATTGCTGTCCTCGCTGGCGGCGGCTGCCTCCGCCTCGGGAAGAAATGTTCTGCGGAACAGAAAGCGGAATGCGATCAGCACCGCACTGCTGAACGCAACAAAAAACGCCCAGTAAACAATGTGCATTGCGTGATCTGTAGCAAGCGTAATACCGCCGGCGATGATCGTACCGCTGACGATACCGTACACACAGCGCAAATAATCCTTACGGGTAGAGTGACGCCACTGCTTTGCATAGGCACCGCAGATCCACAGCGTAAGCATACTGACAATGGCAGAAACCGCACCCACAATGGCAAGCTGCCCGGGTGAAGTTTCCTTCAAGCCAATGAGCATCGTCATATAATACGAAAGAATGGCACAGACCATCAGCATCACAAAGTCTGCGATCAGCAGACAAACCTTACGATAAGTCATATGAAACATAGTTTATGTATTCTCCCTTATGATTTTTCCCCTTTTTTCAACGCTTTCGTTGCGCGTCCGCAATTGGTACATTGCTCACGGTTACACGCCCTTGCAGACAGGGATGCACCATGATGTCATATAAAACCATGTTTGTAAATTATATCACAACAAGCGACACAAAATCAAGGAATCAAACAAAATTCAGCCCCTTGGTGATAATTCAGCCCCCAAAAAGAAAAGATTTCGTGCATTTTAGCGGTGATCGCTGAGCACATCCGCCAGAATCCCCGTTGCAGATGCAATGCCCAGCTTTCCCGTATTCAGCACCAGATGATAATTGGAGCAGGTACCCCAATCCAGACCCGTATAATAGTTGTAGTGTCTGCGGCGTGCCTTATCCTTGCGGGTCACCACAGATACCGCCTTTTCGGGCGCAATACCATATTCTTGTACAGCACGCTTCACCCGGGTGTCCATATCCGCCGTGATAAAAACGCTGAACAGATTCGGATTATCACGCAGCACATAATCGGCACAGCGGCCAACAAAAATCGCAGCACTGTGCTGTTCTGCCAGTGTTTTGATGATGCGGCTCTGGGTCAGAAAGACGTAGTCCTGCGGCACAGATTGCGCCGGGCTGCCATGATAAAACGGCGAATAATTCCCTGTAACCGCAATGTTGAACAGGAACGAGTTCGTCATGCGTTCCTCATTCTCTTGAATGAACTTCGTGGAATAACCGCACTTGTCGGCAGTCATGTCGATGAGTTTACGGTCAAATACCGGAATCTCCAACAGCTCCGAAAGACGCTGGGCGATTTCCCGTCCGCCGCTGCCGTACTCTCGGCTAATGGTAATCAAAATCGGATTCATATTGTTTTCCTCCGCCATATCTGCAATTCAGCCGATAATGTTGTTGAAATTCAATAAAAACTGTGACTTTTCACTCCGCATTTATTATATCAGACTTTGTTCCATTTGTCAATCGCTTTCGCCATTTTCTTTCATGGGAATCCTTCCCACTGTACAGATACCGTCTGTTGTGCAGAAAAAGCAAACCAAAGCCCACGCCACTTCAGGCATGGGCTTGTTGCGATGCAGAGAAAGTATGTCAGTCCTCAGCGGCGGTGACGGGGGTACCGGTTATAAAGATCTCATAGATACGGCGCACGGCTTCTTCAAAGTCGCCGTCCAGCAGACCAATGATGATATTCAACTCACTGGAGCCCTGGTCGATCATCTTGACATTGATACGCGCATGGGCAAGTGCCGCAAAGATTCTTGCAGCAGTACCGCGCGTGCGGCGCATACCTCTGCCCACAACCGCCAGCAGAGAGATGCCATGCTCGATTTCGCAGCGGTCGGGGTTGACCGCCTTACGAATGCCCGACAGCACGGTTTTCTCCTTCCCTCGGATGGCATCTTCGGGAAGGATCAGTGTCATAGTATCAATTCCGGAAGGCATATGCTCAAAGGAGATCCCGTTTTCCTCAAGAACAGTCAGCACCTTGCGGCAGAAGCCCAGCTCGGCATTCATCATGGCTTTCTGGATATTGATGGCACAGAAGCCCTTCTTGCCCGCAATACCTGTGATGGTATAGCCGGTTTCCGCATCGCTTTCGGCACTGTCATCGGGGACAATCAGCGTACCGGGGGCTTCAGGTACATTGGTGTTGCGGATATTGATGGGGATACCTGCTGCTCTGACCGGGAAAATCGCATCCTCGTGCAGCACGGTAGCGCCCATATAGGAAAGCTCACGCAGCTCCTCATAGGTCACGGTATTGATGGGTGCGGCATTGGGCACGATACGGGGATCTGTCACCAGCACGCCCGAAACATCCGTCCAGTTCTCATAGATATCGCTGCGGGTGGCTCTGGCGACCAGAGAACCCGTCACATCAGAGCCGCCGCGAGAGAATGTAATGATTCTGCCGTCATCGGTGGCACCGTAAAAACCAGGAATCACCGCGCGCTCTACATCCTTCAGGCGTGCGCGCATTGCCCGAATGGTTTCGTCCATGCAGAATGCGCCCGATTCATTGAAACGCACCACCTCGGCGGCATCGACAAACGGGAAGCCCAGATATTCGCTCAACAGCATACCGTTGAGATATTCACCACGGCTGGCGGCATAATCTTTGGAAGCACCCGCCTTCAGATCTGCTTCAATGGTGGCAAGTGCTGCGGTGGGATCAAATGCAACGGAGAGCGACGCTGCGATCTCCATATAACGATCACGGATCTGTGCAAGGGTCGCGGAAAAATCCTTTCCCTCGCTTGCCAGTTGCTGGCACTGATAAAGCATATCAGTCACCTTTACATCCTTGCTGTAGCGCTTGCCGGGAGCAGAGGGCACTACAAAACGTCTGCCGGGGTCGGCATCTATAATCGCCTTTACCTTACGAAACTGTGCTGCGTCCGCAAGACTGCTGCCGCCGAACTTGACGGTCTTTAACTGTACTGCTGCCATGAAAAAAATCTTCCTTTCCTCCACTAAGAAGTCACATCATTCCTTTGTATCCCAGTATACCTGATTTGCAAGGAAAAATCAATAGGCCGCTTTCACAAAGTTTTACATTTCAAAACTGTACTTTTCGTGAAAACGGTTGTTCGTCACAGGAGTACATTCAAAATCATGCAGGATTGTTGAAGAAATTTTTATCAATATTGAAGAATTTATTAAGAATCCTGTAAAACGCTGGACAATCCCAGTGGATTGTGATACAATGGACACAGTCTAAATCATGCACTTTTATAATAATGTGCAAGAAGGAGTATCTGAAATGAAGCAGTTGCAGCGAAAAATCCTTTCGGTTGTACTGGCTGCGGCTATGCCCCTCTGTGGCAGCGCAAATTTCCCCCGTATGACGGCGTCTGCCGCCGAATACACCGAAAACGGCTTTACCTATACGCTCCGGCAGGGGGAAGCGTACATCACAGCATATGTCGGCACTGCCGCCGATGTGATAATCCCCGAAACACTGGGTGGTATGCCAGTGGTTTCCATCGGTGATTACGCGTTCAGCCCCGATAAAAACGGCAAGGCAAGTACCTCCGTTACCATGCCCGATACCGTCAGAGCCATTGGTGACTACGCCTTTTATGATTGCAACGCACTGAAATCCGTTACCCTGTCACAAAATCTCGAAACCATCGGCGACTACGCCTTTGCAGAGCTTGCAGCACTGCCCACACTCACCCTGCCCGATACACTGACAGCAGTAGGCGAGGGATGCTTTGCCCTTTCTCTGCGGCTGAAATCCATTGTACTGCCGGAGGGCGTTACAGTCATTCCCGATGCTTGTTTCAGCGGCTGCAAGGCACTGACGGAATGTCCTGTTCCCGAGGCGGTCACGGCAATCGGCACCGGTGCATACAGCGGCTGTGTAAAACTGACTACTCTGACCCTGCCTGCGGCGGTCACTGTGATCCCCGATGAGGCGTTCCGCAACTGCGCGGCACTCACCCAGGTAGATCTGCCCGGCAAAGTGGTTTCCGTAGGCGAATATGCCTTTGCAGGCTGTTCCTCTCTGGAAGAGATGCCCGCCCTTGCCGACTGCACCCAATACGGCGCATTCGCTTTCAGCGACTGCACAAGCATCACCTCTGCCACATTGGCAGAAGGCACTGCGGTCATTGCTGCAAGTATGTTCAGCGGCTGCCGTTCTCTCACCAAGGTGACGGTTCCCTCTACGGTCACTGTCATCGGCGAAAGTGCCTTTGATGCCTGCATCGCCCTTGCCGATATCACGCTGCCAGACCGTCTGGAGACTCTTGGCGATCTTGCTTTTGCGTACTGCATCGCACTGGAAACGCTGGTGCTGCCACCCACTGTTACAAAGCTGTATATGAATTCCTTTACCATGTGCAGCGAGCTGACCGTATACTGCTATGCCGGCACGCCTGCCGAAGCCCTCTGCGACCGAATCACCGTACCCTATGTGGTTCTGCCTCTGCTGAATGACTATAACGCTGACGGTAACTGTTCGGTTGCCGATGCGGTATGGCTGATGCAGGCACTGACCGAATCCGAAATGACCGCTGACTTTTCCGGAGTATCCCCTGACTGCAACGGCGATACCCTGTTTGATCTCGCTGATGTGACTGCCTACCTCAATGGACTGGCGGCACTGGCAAATGCCCCTGTATAATCTCCCCCCTTTTTGAACCGGAATAGAGGAAATGAAAATGCAACAAATCCTGAAAGAAAGAAATCAGCCTACCTCCACCCAGGAGGCACCCCCTACCCTGCTGCAGCGCATACAGTTTGCCCTGCGTGAACGCTGTGCCAGAATACAGGCAGAGCGCAACCACAATCAACAGGAATACCGCAGACTCAATGCGGTGCTGACATGGCTGTTTCCTGTGTTCATCGTATGCCTTGCAGAACTAAACCAGTTTGTGCAGATCTCCGAATTTCTCGAATTCTGCATCAATCGTACCAGTGTGCTGCTGTTTGATTTTCTCATGGCGTACCTGATGTACTGCTTTTTGCTGCTGCTTACAAACCGCGTGTGGCTCGCATCGTGGATCCAAGGGCTGACATACATGACACTGAGCGTGGTGGAGCTGTTCAAATTCAACACAAACGGCAACCACTTAAAGCTTGTGGATATCAGCCTTGCACCCAATATAAAGAATCTTTCCAGCTTTGCGTACATACAGATCACGCTGCCGCTGGTCATCTATGTACTGCTGCTGTTTGTGGCCATGGGCGTGATGTTCTGGCAAAACCCTGTCTTCACCACCCACGGCAGACGCCGCGTATTGCCTGCACTGGGCTGTCTTGCGATGTATGCGGGCATCGTGTGCGTGCCGGGTATTTCTGAAACGGTCTACGGTCTGTTCAAGGTGGATACCACCGCCTCGGAAAACGCGTTCTCCATCAACGAAAAGTATGACAAGAACAGTCTGCTTGCTTTTATTGTGGAAACGACCTCCGAGAAGATCGGTACGGCACTGCAAAAACCCGATGATTACAGTCAGGAACTGGTAGACAGCACACTGCTCCATGGCGTTGCGGGTACAAGCGATATCAAGCCCAATGTGATTGTGGTCATGTCCGAAGCATTTGCAGACTTCCGTCAACTGGAAGCACTGCATCTAGAAACCGATGCCTACGATGCCTTCGATTCCGTTGCACAGCAAGGGACACAGTTCACCGTTGCAGTTCCTACTTTCGCATCCTATACCGTACGCACCGAGTTCGAACTGCTGTTCGGTCTGCCCGTGCGCAGCCTCATGGATACCATCACGCCGCAGGCAAAACTGGATGTGAAAAACCCGTCCTCGTTCGTATCCTACTACAACAGCCTGGGGTATCAGACGGCATATGTTCACCCCTTCACCCGCACATTCTACAAGCGTGATGAGATCTACGGCACTTTTGGCTTCGATACCATGATCTTTGACGACGATATGACCGTGCCCACCGAAACATTCGGCAACGGTTATATCAATGACGCCAGCGTCTTTGCACAGATTACAAAGCTCATCAAAGAAACCGATGAACCCATGTACATTCACACCACCACCATGCAGAATCATCAGCCCTATGACTGGAAAGAGAATCACTCGGAACTGACGCTCTATCTTGAGGGCATCCGCGAAACGGGCAAGGCGTTGCAGCAGCTCACCGCCGAATTGAATGCCTGCGGCGAACCCACCGCACTTGTGTTTGTCGGCGACCACTTCCCCTCCATGCGCGGTGAAGGGAATCTGTATTCGTCCATCGGCATCAGCAGCAGCAATTGCAACATATTGTATAACCAGTCGGCATTTGTCTGGAGCAATTATGATATCGACACTACTTGCCTGCCTGAGGATCCGTTTTCCGTGTTCTACCTCGATCACCTGGTGCTGAAGATGATCGGCGCACCCATTGACGATTTTCACGCAACAATTCTCGCGCAGATGGATACCACCCCCTTGTACACCTCTGTGTTCCTTGATGAGGATCATCGCAATGCAGTCCTCGATCTCCTCACCTATGACCGCGTTGCAGGTGAAAACTTCTCTGGTACCCGACCTGAACCCTCAGAGGACTAACAAACTTTATCAAATTTTCCGATTTGCTATTGCTTTTTCTTGTGATTTCTGATATAATATTCCTATCACATCAAAACAAATCCGCACAGAACCCTCTCCCCCC
>JAEDLR010000057.1 GCA_016295145.1 Oscillospiraceae bacterium | reverse complement strand
ATCTGCGTAACGGTAAATTCGGTATCGGGCGGCAGCATGGCAAGCGTCGCCGTAGCCGTAGAAGCACCTGTACGCAGGCGCATTTGATTTCCTGCGGTGGTATAGCGCAGCGAAACGCCGATATCCGCGCTGCCCTCGTTGCAGGTGCAGTAGCGCAGGGAAACCCATCCCGATTTGTCATCGTAGGCGCAGTAGCCCCAATCGCCGTTAACTGCCGTGATAGAAATTATAGTATTGGGCGGCAGATACCCCACTGCCGTTGCCGAAGCCGCAGGCCCACTGCGCAGCGTCAGTGTGTTGCCATCGGTGCAGTAGTCGCCAATGGTGAAAATGGAAACAGCAGGAGTGCAGTATCGCATACAGACCCAGCCCTCGCGCCCGTTATAGACGGTTTTGCCCCAGTCCGCTGCCACCTCAGTGATCTCAATATATGTATCCTTCGGGAGCACTGTCAGCACTTCGTGATCTATGCCTGCACCGCTGCGCAGATTCAGACGGTCGGTGGTCAGATATGCACCCGCAGGCTGTTGGGCAGGAGATTCGGGCACGGTCACTGTGGGGGAATCTCCGCCGCGAAACAACCGCACGCTTTCCAGCATATAGGAATCATATTGGTCGTACAACACATCGTAGCTGCTGCCGGGATCGAACATATAGACAACGCCGTTTTCAATGCGGTCAATGGCAACAAAATGGCTTGTGCGCCCGCCGTTGACCGTTCGCGTCAGCTTAACCGCCACAAAATAGCCCTCTGTCAGATACGAAGTCAGCTCCGCGATCTGGTCCCGCTGATTCTTGCTGGAAAATGTTCTGGTGGATTCGTAACGGAAATCAGGCACCAGTTTTGAAATCACTTGCCATTGCAAATCGCCGTTGATGGAAAAGCCGCCGTTTTTCGTGAGATAATCACAAAGCACGCCGGGATCAAAGCCCTCGGGCACGGCAGAATGGGAAGCGGCACACAGAATCGCAGCAGCGGTAACGGCACAGCCAATGGACTTCATATTGCCGCCGAATTTGCCCACAGGCAGATTCGCCCATGCCGGAGAATACTGCTTCCAGTGTTTGTATGTTGATGCAGGGATTTCGGCAGTGACAGCGCTGCAATCAGCCCCTGTCGTTTTGGCGTTGACAACAACTGCGGCACTGCTTTGCCACAGCAACATCGCTGCGGCAGTGACAGAAAGCATCTGTCGTAGTGTTTTCTTGTGTGAAGGATTCAGCACGAGAATTTCCTCCAATTCTTTCTTTTTGATATGCAAACAGGCGGTTTCAGCCCTGTTGTGGAGCAGTTGCAGCCGCGGCAGATGATTGCTTGCGCTGCTGTTTCAGGCAGGCACGGTATGCGCCGCGCAGCGTGCAGTATGCCCCATAGCACTCCATAGCAAGGGTATCCGTGTAGCATTCACCGTAAAACGCCTGTTCCAGCGTAGCTTGCAATTGCGTCAGGGCCGCTTCCGCTTGGGGTGCATAGGAAAACAGCGGCTGCATCTGGGCGCACACCTCACGAATTGTAGATGCCGAGGGCGTATGCCACTGCTTTTGCAATCTTACATAGGCTTTGTACATCATGAGCAGACCCTTGCGCTTGCGATAGGTTCGGCGAAAATGCTGCTCGGCGAGGATCGGCAGCAGGAAATACAGGAACAGCACCACCACTGCCGAAACAATCAGCAGAACGATACCCGTGCGCTGCAAGGTGCTGATGACATCCTCCGCCCCTGCAAAGAGATCAGGGGATTGGTTGAGATCGGCAGCGGTAGCATCCAGCGAGAGCCAGCCGTAGCCGGCGATATAGACCTCGGTGAAAGCATGGGCGTGCTTTGCACGTATCACATGGGTGGTGTTGGGATAACGGGTGGAACTGGCTTCTTCTGCCAGTGCAAAGCCCTCTACATAGCGCGCATGGAGACCTGCCGCGCGACAAAGTTCTGTCATGGCAGAGGCAAACTGATAGCACACGCCCGTTTTGTTCTCAAACAGAAATGTTTCCACATTATCCGTATCACCGATGGGATAATCCGCATTGTAGGTGTAGAACGAATGGAGATAGTTGCGAATGGCATTTGCCTTTTCAAAATCGGTGGTCAGCCCCTCCGTGAGGGTAACTGCAAGATCTGTGACGCGCTGGGGCGTCTCCCGTTCTACGGTATCCAGACGGTAATATCTGGCAAGGGAAATATCCGAATCGAGAAAATATGCCAATTGATAAAGATCAGGGTAGTTCTCGTAGGTATCCATCGAAGTCCACAGTTCCGATACCAGTAGGTTGACCTCTTCCATGGTCAACTGCTGTGTGAGAAAACGCATGGCATCGTCCTCAAACATGGTGGGGCTGAGATATTGCAAACTGTATTCCTCCATGCGGATGATGGCAGGATTGGTACGGAAGAACAATCCGTTCTTGGCTTGATACAGTTGTTGTTCGTAGTGGGTTATGCTTTCTGCCATATAGGTATGCAGTGGTGCCATATAGCTTGTGCTGTTGTACATGGGTGCATGGAACACCATGGAGCGGTTGTAATCCGGCAAGGAAAGCTGCATCTTAGAAATACCTGCAAAGCCGTATTGCTCCGCCAGTTCGGGATAGGCATCCTCTACCATGCAGAAGAATACATAGTAATCGTAAGGAGTAGCAGCCCTGTTTTCGCTGAGATAATAGGACATATTATTGCGGTCGCGTTCCGCGATGATATCCTCCATCATCAGCGTTACGGGCGTTTCATAGAAGATGTCATACTGGGTGCTGTGGCGGTCCTGGTAATCTGCCGTCCAGCTATCGGTGGTGTAATCGTAGTGGGTGTAGGTAGAAAGCCGCAGATTGAGGCTCTCCTGGGCCTCTACATAATACAGTGCCTGGGAGGAAGCCAGCGAGGAGTAGCTGCCGCCGTCAGAATTATTATTGAAGCCGCTGATGGCGTTGAGCAGGTAGTCGGCAAAGGAGGAAGCATCCAGCAGTGTATCCAGATAGCTGCGATCGGCGACGACTGCGGGCTTTGGCAAAATCAGCACCAAAATGGTGGCTGCCCCCACAAACAACAGGGCAGCGTGCCAGATGCCCTTGCCAAACAGTTCGGGACGCGGCATGGCAGTCAGTTCCTTTTGTCCTGCGCCTGTGAGCATTTCCGGTTCGGGAAGCTGATAGCCTTCTGCGTTGGGATCATGGGCGTGCATCAGTTGCGCATCGCCGCAATGCAGCTGCTTGCAGTAGATCATCACCACGAAATACATCACAAACAGAGCAACAATAAACGGCACGGGCATCACTTCCGATTCCTTGGCGTAGATGGCAAAGGGGAAGCACATCACCGAAAAGGACATGAGCGTGCGGTATATCACATGGGAGTAATAGTAAACGATGGTTGCGATGAACAGGGTGAACAGCAGAAATAACGCCACGGTATACGGCCCGTAAAAGGCGTTGATGACCGACTGCGGCGTTAAAAACCACACCATAAAGCTGAGCTGCACATCAGTGCCCACAGGTGCAAAGATGCCCCCAAAAGCGGAGTGATCGCCGCCGACGGTGATGCAAAGCCCTGCCAGCAAAAAAGTGCATACACAGACCACTACATAGAGTGCACCGCCCAGCAGATGATGCTTCTGCACAAAGCGGAGCAGCTTGAACGCACCCCATTGCAGCACCAATCCAAACAAAAACCACAGGGGTGTATAGTTCGCACCGTAGTGATAGAAGATCGAGGTGACGGCAATCACCGAATACAGCAACGGAATATGCTTTGCATCAAAGATTTTTTTGACGAGGGAGTGCTGCGTCAGCTTTTGCAGCCATGCAGGGGATGCATCGGGTGCGGCTACGGCATTCTGCATACGCCTGGGTCTCCTTTCATAGAATTTGGTATATCATGTCTGCAACGAGATGAAACGGTGTTCTTCGTTGATCTGCCACAAACTTGCGGCTTTGGGGTATCCGCCTGTGCGATTGGACTGTATAGGCTGCACAATATGCAGTACCGCCGATAATTGCTCCAAAGCAGCAGCAGTCTCCTCTGCCATGTGAGTGGAGAAATGGATGAGAATCAGATCGCTGCGCTGTGTGACGGCATGGGGCAGCAGTGGGCTCTCCGAGAGCGCGTAGCCGCTGCGAAAGCCGCCGCGCAGTAACCGTGTGGATTCCTGTGCAATCTGCTCGGGCATATCGGCAGCAAGTTCTGCCCATGCCGCCGTTTCGTTCTGGTAGTACAGAACACAGGGGTACCCCTGCTGCAAACAAAGCGATATCAGACCCAGTGCGCTTTCAATCATCAGCTGCTCCGCCGCCAGACATTTTGCCATGGCAGCATTGCCGCTTTGCAGCATGGGGTCGCGGTGGAAATCCAGTATCACGGTCAGCTTTGCCAGTGCCGCCGGTTCATCCTTGCGCACCATCAGCTTGTGCCGCTTGGAGGAAAGCTTCCAATTCACGCGCTTGAGCGAATCGCCCGGGATATAGTCCCGATGCTCGTAGCCGGGGGTCGCCGATGCGGAAAACGCAGGGGTTGCCTCGCTGTCGTCATCCGCAGTGATGGCATCGTTTGCCACGCTTTGAAACAGGCGGTTGTTGGTCTGCATGGAAGGGATCTGCGGCAGAATCAGCATACTGCCCTGTGGCTGCGCCCCAATGCGGAAGTGAAACAGCCGCAGAAAATCGGTCAGTTCTATGTGGGTAAGGCGCACCGCAGCCTTGCCGCAGTAACGGGTCTCCAGCGGGATGCGATATTCGCCCCGACGCTGCAAGCCCATCGTAAAGCAAAGGGGGAGCATATCGGGGGTGTGCTGCACTGCCTGATGCTTTTCGTGACGACGCAGTGCAATGCGGTATTGCAGCATCGCAAAGGGATGGTCGCCGTGGCAAACCGGTGGGTCAAGGGGTTCGGCAGCCGAGGGGTTCAGCGGTGCAAAATGCGCATCCGCATACAGGCGCAGTCGCAAAAACGGCAGCGGCAGAACGGTTCTCTTGGTCAGTACAACGACTGCCTCGGTCTGCTTGCCCTTGCTGCATTCTTCGGGCAGTGTTACCGCGATCTGCAACCCGTGCATAGTGATGAGCGTGACGATCAGCGAGAGCACAGGCATCACCAGCAGAAAGGCAAGCATCATCACGCCGATGCTGCCATCCATATACAGCGTAAAGATCAGCGCAACACCCACCGCCGCCAGATATCCTACGGGGATCATGTGGCATCTACCGGCACAGCCACCCCAGAGAGTACATCTCTGACCACAGCCGCGCCGTCGGCATAGCGCGATTTCCCCTTGGGCGAAAGAATCAGGCGGTGCGCCAGTACGCTTTCTGCCATTTTCTTGACATCATCGGGCAGTGCGTAGCTTCTGCCATCCAAAAACGCATTTGCCTTTGCCGCTTTGAACAGCGCGATGGAACCACGGGGGCTTGCACCCAGTACCAATGCCTCGTGATGACGTGTGGCATCGGCAATGCGCAGAATATAGCGTCTGACGGGCTCGCTGACGGTGATCTCCTGCACGGCAGCCTGCAACTGCAGAATATCCTCAGGGCAGAGTACAGGCTTCTCAATATTGTGTATAGGGTTATGCCGCTCAGTACGCGCAAGAATCAGCAGTTCTTCCTCCTCGGTGGGGTAGCCCATGCTGATGCGCATAAAGAAGCGGTCCATCTGCGCTTCCGGCAGATGATACGTACCGTAGGTCTCCACGGGATTTTGTGTTGCAAGCACCATAAAAGGCTTGGGCAGCGGATGAGTCACGCCGTCAATGGAGATCTGCTGCTCCTCCATGACCTCCAAAAGACTGGACTGTACCTTGGGGGAGGCACGGTTGATCTCATCGGCAAGCAGAAAATTACACATGGCTGCACCCGGGCGGTACTCCAGTGCAAATGTCTGCTGATTCACCAGTGTAAAACCGGTAATGTCCGAGGGCATCACATCAGGGGTAAGCTGAATACGATTGAAGGATCCGCCCACGGATCTTGCCAGTGCCGCAGCCACTTGGGTCTTTCCTACGCCGGGTACATCTTCCAACAGAATGTGGCCGCCGCACAGCAATCCGGCGATAATGCAGCGCACAGGCTGTTCTTTTCCGACAATTACAGCGGAAATGCTGTCTTTGAGTGCTTGTATTTTCGTCTGCATCGCAAGAGTTTCCTTTCTTGGGTGAAATTTGGGAGTGTCGTTTGCCGACAGCAGATACCTTTACAAATACTATTATACAGGATTTTTCCGGTAAATGCAAGTGATTCCGGCGCATTTTATCAACAGCCGTTTGGGTGCGCGGGGGCACTTTGCGGTTGCCGCACAAGATACAAAAAACCTCTGGGCGCTGTATCGGTCCCCAGAGGTTTTGTTTGCAAAAATCGGCAGTATTGCGGTATGTCAGTATATCCGTATATCTGCCCTTGTGTGACAAGAAAACCGGTTTACATCTGTGCGTTGAACAGGCTTTTCAGGTTATAGATCACATCGTCGCTGTCGGCATTGATGCTTGCGGCTTCGTTGATGGCGGAAAGCTCTGCCAGTGCATCCAGATTGGCGTTATAACCGATGGTGTAGCAGGGGACCTCCAGACCTTCCACCACATCGCGGATATCGCTAAGCTTGTTGCCGATATTGGTCTCGCCGTCACTGAGTACAAACAGCAGCGGTTTGACCTTCTGACCGGTTTCTGCCTCCACAGATTCCTGTGCTTTCATGAGCATATCCAGTGCAACCAGTACCGCATCATAAGTAGCGGTGTTGCCGCCGGGAGAAAGATCCTGCACGGCACCCGTAAAGTAGCTGCGCTGATTCAGATCAAACTGGGCAATGGGCAGATTGATCGCCACATCGGTGCTGTAGCTGACCAGACCGACATAGTTGGTATCGTTGATGTACTGCGAGGCGTTAATAAGAGAGGCTTGCAGCTCCTGCAATGGCACACCGCCCATGCTGCCCGAAACATCTGCCACGAACACTGCCATCACCGGATTGCCAGCGTCCTTTTCCTTTTTCCAGAGTTTCTGTGCGCTGAGCATGGTATCGCCGCTGATGCCTTCCAGGACGACGCCTGTGTACTCCTCCATCTGGTTGAAGCCGTACTCCTTGGCAAGCCGCTGGTTTTGTTCGGTGAGGCAGTAATCCACAAACATCGTCAGCAGAGCGTCTTTATCGGCAGTCAGATTGCCGATAGCATACACGGGATTATCGTGGCGCACGCCAAAGGGCACAAACTCGTAATCGCGCAACTCGGTGGCATTGTAGTATCCTTGGGATTCCAGAATGAAGGCATCCAACACGCCGCTGTCTGCCGCATCGCGCATCTGCAACGTAGAATACGCCACAAAGGGCACATTTGCCTGGAATTTCTGGAACTGCTCCACCGCCTGATCGCTAAGGATATCGTTAGCATCAAATGCATGGAGGGCGTTAAGCAGGAAATTCATGCCCGTAGAGGACGAGTAGGGGTTGGTGTAGCCCATAGAGATCTCACTTTTGATGGTCGCCTCGATGATCGTGCTGCTGTTAACCTCGCCGTAGGTTTCCTTGAGCTTCTTGTAGGTATCATCATTGACGAGAATGCCGGCGCAGTTGCCTGCAATGCGCTCCCTCACCATGCGAATGTCCACATTCTTGGCAGCAATCATCTCGCCCCACAGCGTATTGGAGGGGGTGTATACCTCCGGCACATACTTGCCCGAAACAATGTAGTCCACTGCCGCACCCGAAGCAATGGGCCGCACAGAGACGGTCACCCACTGCCCGTTGATCTGGTGATGCTCGTTATTGAAGGCTTCCGCCACTTCGTTGAGCCAGCCGTCGGTACCGCCGGAGGCTTTCTCGGTAGAGGAAAAGATCTCAATGTTGATATCGCCGTGGCCCTGTACGCTCAGCGGATACTGTTCGATATTGGGCAATTCTTCTGCAAGGTTGCCGCCGGAGATCTCCACCGTTGCCTTGCGCGGCGGAACCACCTCCACATCAATTTTCTTGAGCTTTTTTTGCAGTTGCGTCATAGCACTTTCCTTGGTGATCTGCGAATCGGTTTTACCCAGGCGGCTTACCGCGCCGATGCCAACGACGATCAGTGCAACGAGCAATACGCCGATCACCGCAAGAATTGTGATGTCCTTCCCTTTTGTTTTGTTGGCCATAGTTTTCTCCTTTCGTTATTGCATCATTTGCGTAGGAGGCTGCTGCTGTTTTCCGCCGGATGGTGCCTGTGTGATCTGCCCGTTGGCCCACACATCGGTGCCGCCGTTACGCACACTGCGCAGTGCAGCGGTCAACTCGTTGAGGCAGGGGGTAGAAGCCCCCGAATGATCCTCACCGATCTGGGAAACTTCCAGGATCAGGTTGTCAAAATCGGAGAGCACATGAGCGTTCTGTCCAAGCACCTGCCGCAGGTACATCAAATGTGTTTGATAATTCTGCGGCTCATTGGGATCATAGATCATTACGCGATTCAGCACGCGCTTACAGTTATTGAGGATATACTCTTCCACCTCAGCGGCGGTTTGCAGAAAGGGGCTGTCGGCATCGTTTGCGAGAATTGCCTGTAATGCTTTTTGCTTGCGCTCCAGTGACTGCAGCTGTCGCAGCGCGATTTTCATTTCATCGGGGAATGCGGTATCTTCACGGAGCCATGCCTCAAAGGCAGCGATATAGTCGTGGGCATCCTTCAGCCGTCTGGCATCGCTGGCTGATGCAGCAGAATTGCCTTTCAGGATGAGCCAATCCACCAGCAGTGAAAGCCCGATGACGCCGATGAGCGCGAGATACTTTCCAAAGGTGAAGGGTGTTGCGGCAAGCAGGGTGTATAGATAGATCGCCAATGCGCCCTCACCGACGGTGAGTAGGCAAAGCAGAAAAACTGTGCTTTTCTTCATAGGGGCATAATGCTCCTTTCTGTTTCAGCATGATAGAGTGTGTGATTCTATGATACCATAGTTTTACTGGATTGTCAATCATCCAAAAGTGCCAAAAAAACCGGATTTGGCGCAAAAACAGAAAAGAGAGCAGCATTTTGCCACTCTCTTTCATGGAATCTTGTACTTTTGCGGCGTAGTCGATCACTCAGCGTCAGCAGTCTCAGCGGCTGCCTCGTCAGAGTAAACAACCTCCTCGGCGTCCTCGGCAGGCGCATTTTCCTCCAGTACCGCACGAATGGACAGGCTGATGCGCTGCTGCTCCTCATTGATATCGGTGATCTTTGCGGTCACAACATCGCCCAGAGCAACCGCATCCTTTACATCGGAAACGCGCTTGACATCCAGTTGGGAAATGTGGATCAGACCGTCAATGTTATCAGCGATGCGTGCAAACGCGCCAAAGCTGGTGATGGAAACGATAGTAGCCTCCACAACCTGGCCTACGCTGTAGTTTGCAACAAACTTTGCCCAAGGATTATCCTCGGGACGGCGGTGACCCAGAGAGATTCTACCCGTCTCGGGGTTCAGTGCCTTGATGTAGACCTCCAGGGTATCGCCCACTGCGACAACATCGCTGGGCTGATGGATTCTGCTCCAGCTCAGCTCGGAAACATGAACCATGCCGTCCACGCCACCCAGATCGACGAATGCACCGTAGGAAGTCAGGGACTTGACCTCGCCGGTGTAGACCTTGCCCACCTCGGCAGTCTCCCAGAACTTTGCCTTGGCGGCATCGCGCTGTGCCTTTTGTACCTGACGGATGGAGCCGACGGCTCTGCGACGCTGCTCGTTGACATCAATGATGACAAACTGCACATTCTGCTTTACCAGAACGCTCAGGTCGGCATCTCTGCCCAGACCAGAGTGGGAAGCGGGGATAAATACCCGTGCGCCGTTGCAGGAAACGACCAGGCCGCCCTTGACAACGCTCTGCACGGTGCCCTCCAGCACCTCTTCGGATTCCTTTGCCTTGAGGATATTCTCAAAGCCGACCAGCTCATCGACACGGCGCTTGGAAAGCATCACAGTGCCTTCTGCATCGTTGACCTTAATTACGACCAGATCCAGCTCATCGCCGACCTTGACCAGGTCT
Organism: Oscillospiraceae bacterium; assembly: GCA_016295145.1. Taxonomy (GTDB): domain Bacteria; phylum Bacillota; class Clostridia; order Oscillospirales; family Ruminococcaceae; genus Firm-04. The sequence goes on along the minus strand of JAEDLR010000057.1, from coordinate 2,483 downwards.
GCGGGCTTCTTGGAAGTGTCATTGGTCAGTTCGGACAGCGTAATATAGCCAGTCTGCTTTGCACCAACGTCAACCATCACTTCGTTATTGCCGCTGATGGAAGCAACGATGCCGACGACGCGATCTCCTGTACGGATTTTCTTTGTGAAGGTCTTGTCAAGCTCCTCCTCAAATGCAATGCGAAAGTCCTCGCTTTCAGGGATTGTGGTGTCGGTGTCAAAAATTCCAGACATAATGCTTTGAACCTCCTTAATGATGTGGGCGGGCGTACTGGCTCCGGCAGTAATTCCGATATGCAGATGCGGCGTGTCGCCCTCAGCCGTTTTACGGGCGACGATCTCCCGCGCTGCCTGTTGCAGCTCCGGTACCAGTTCGCGCAGCTCCTGCGACTCTGCGATATGCCAGGTGGGACAGTTCCTGCGGCACACATCATAGAGCTTCACGGTGTTGGAGCTATGCTTGCCCCCCGCCACGATCATCAGATCCGAATGCCGTGAGAGGACATCGGCGTCTGTCTGGCGGGCAGCCGTTGCGTTACAGATGGTATCGAACACCATGATATCGGGATGTACGGTCGGAAGTGCCTTTATACACTCCCCCCATAATATCTTATTATAAGTGGTTTGCGCGACAATTGCAAGCTTTTTTTGCGAATTTCCAAAAGTTCTACCAATACAGCATTTCAGCTCGTTCTCATCGGAAAAAACTGTATATTTTTCCGTACAGTGCCCAACGATGCCCTGCACCTCGGGGTGTTTTGCATCACCGGCAATGAGGATCTCTTTCCCCTGTGCGGATTGCTCCGCCACGATTTTATGGATGCGCGCAACAAAAGGGCAGGTGGCATCAATGACCGGATTGCCCATTTCCTCCAGCGCATCGTACACCGCCTTGCCCACGCCGTGGGAGCGGATGACCAGCGTTTCGCCCGGTTCCAGTTCCTTTGGCGAAGATACGATTCTTGCGCCCCGCTGCAGCAGATCGCTCACAACGGCATCGTTATGGATGATCGGCCCCAGTGTAGCAACGCGCTTGCCCTGTGCCAGAGCCTCATACACAAGCTTGACAGCGCGGTCAACGCCAAAGCAGAAGCCTGCGGATTTGGCGGTTTCAACGGTTATCTGCATCATGCAGCCTCCCTGTTTTCCTTGATTTCTTCGCTGTGAACAAAGCGCGCAGCCCCGCTGGGCTCGCCGTCACGGAAATGTTCATACATCGTCATGGTATCACATACAGCGTCCAGGGGCTTCTGCCCGTCGCAGCCCGCAATCACACTGATATAGGTCTTGCCGGTCTTGTTATCCACCGCCCATGATGCAAGGCACTGACCGGCTGCATTGGTGAAGCCCGTTTTGCCGCCGCCAAAGGTGATACCCGCAGGCATATTTTCGGGCAGGCGGAAGAACACGGAGCTTTTCAGCACCAGTCCGTCGGGATGGGCAGTGGTTGCGGCGGTGGTGTATTCGGCAGTGGACATAATTTCTCTGCACAGCGGATTCTGCAAGGCGTATTCCAGAATACAGGCGATCTCGGCAGGGGTGCTGTAGTGATCTTCGTGATGCAGCCCCGTGCAGTTGACAAAACGGGTCTGTTGCAGCCCCATTTCGGCGGCGTAGCGATTCATCTCCGCCACCAGAGCCTCCTCGCTGCCTGCCGTGAAATTTGCAAGCCCCACGGCTGCATCTGCCCCCGAAGGCAGCATCATTGCATACAGCATATCAATGACGCGGCAGGGTTCGCCATCGGCAAAGCCTGCACAGAGCAGCGTCTGTGCGCGCAATTCCGCAACCAGATCACCGTCCATCCGGTACGCCTGATAAAGCGCATTCTCCTCATTGCCCAGCAGCTTCAGCACGGTCAGCATGGTCATGATTTTGGTCATGGACGCAGGGTAGATCACATCTTCGGCATTTTTGCCCGCAATGATCTCATGGCTTTCCACATCAATGAGGGCAGCGTTGCGCCCGTAAATGAGTGCGTCATCGGTGATGACAACGGTTTTGGTGGATGTGCCTGCAATGGGGGGATACAGCGTTGTGGCAGATGTGGTAGTCGTTGTAGTGGTAGATGAGGATGATGGCAGCACAACGGGCATATCCCGTAAAGAACTGCTTGGTTCGTCCTCACGGGCAAACAATCCGCACAAAAAACAGATCAGCAGCACAAGCAGTACAAAAATGAGCACGAAAGCGGCGACTGCAAGTATCCTTGCAGGTTTGATGCGCCGTTGGGCAGAGGACGGTTGCGGCATAGATTGATTTCACCTCTTGATATTTCGTTGCCTGCTGTGTACTGCGGTTTGTATCTCAGCCCACAATCGTGTCTGCAGTGGTTGCTTCGGCAGCTTCTGTAGATTCGGTTACAGGCAAATCGGCGGTATCTTCCGCAGGCGTTGTGGATTCTTCTGCAGCGGGTGTATCCGCTGCCGGAGCGGATGCTGCAGATGCCCCGACGCTCTCCGTTACAGGGGCGGCAGAAGCAGG
>JAEDLR010000008.1 GCA_016295145.1 Oscillospiraceae bacterium | reverse complement strand
CTGCTGCGTCCAAAGATCAAAAAAATGCCCACAAAGCTGCTGCGGCTGCTTGCCAAACTGGGGCTGTATCAGTTGTTTCTGGTTGCAGATTATCTGCTGACGGTTTATGTGTTGGGGCTGCCTACCTTTGACGAATTTGCACCGTGGGTGCTGCCGCTGCTGGATCTGGTTGCAACGGCTGTCTTTGTGATGTATGACAGTCTGCTGGATGGCTTGACCGCATTTTATCATCAGGTGGTGCGCAGGCGGCTGAGAAGATAACTGCCGCGGATGCTCTGCAATGCATGAAAACGAATAGAACGCATATCAAAACCAAAAGGAGTAAATACAAATGGACACTATGCAAGGACTCAAGCGTACCCACTACTGCGGCGAGGTACTGACGGCAGGTCAGACCGTGACTGTAGGTGGGTTTTGCGATACTGTAAGAAATAAGGGCGGTATCATTTTTATTGTGCTGCGTGACCGCACGGGCGTGGTGCAGCTCACCTTTGATGATACCACCGATCCGGCAATTTTTGAAAAGGCTGCCGCCTGCCACAGCGAGTACGTTGTGATGGCACAGGGCACTGTCCGCGAGCGCGAGAGCAAGAACGACAAAATCCCCACGGGTCATGTGGAGGTTTATGTCACCGATTTTCGTATTCTGGCAAAGGCACAGACACCGCCTTTTGAGATCACCGCGGAAACCAAGGTCAATGAGGAACTGCGCCTGAAGTATCGCTATCTCGATTTGCGTCGTGCGCCGCTGCAGCAGAATCTGATTCTGCGTCATAAGATCGCACAGTGCGCCCGCGAGTATTTCTATCGCAACGGCTTTTTGGAGATTGAAACGCCCATGATGATGAAATCCACGCCGGAGGGTGCCCGTGATTATCTTGTGCCTTCCCGGGTGCATCACGGTGAGTTTTACGCATTGCCCCAGTCGCCCCAGATCTACAAGCAGTTGCTGATGGTTGCAGGTTATGATCGCTATATTCAGCTTGCACGCTGCTTCCGCGATGAGGATCTGCGCGCTGACCGCCAGCCTGAGTTTACACAGATTGATCTGGAGATGTCCTTTGTGGATGTGGACGATATTCTCGACATCACCGAAGGCTTCCTTACCGAGCTGTTTGCAAAGGTCATGGGCAGAACGCTGCAAACACCGCTGCCGCGCCTGACCTATACCGAGGCGATGAACCGTTTCGGCTCTGATAAACCCGATCTGCGCTTTGGTATGGAACTGCAGGATCTCTCGGAAGTTGTTCGGAACAGTGCCTTCCCCGTGTTTGCCAATGCATTGGCGGAGGGCGGTACCGTGCGCTGCATCGTGGCAAAGAATGCCGCTGCTAAGCTGACCCGTAAGGAGATCGACAAGCTGACCGAGATGGTAAAAGGCATCGGTGCAAAGGGTCTGGCATATGTGCGCTGGGTCGATGCCGCACCGGCCTGCTCTTTTGGCAAATTTATGCAGGAGGGCGAACTGGATGCCATTCTCAACGCCGTTTCTGCTGAACAGGGCGATGTTGTGCTGATTGTAGCCGACAAGACCTCTGTGACGCTGCCGGTACTGGGCGCGTTGCGGAATCATCTGGCAAAGCAATTGGATCTCATCCCGGCAGGGGAGTTCAATTTCCTGTGGATCACCCAGTTCCCATTCTTTGAAAAGGACGAGGAAACCGGCGAGTGGCTGGCAATGCATCACCCCTTTACAATGCCGATGGATGCGTGCTTGCAGTATCTGGACAGCGCGCCGGAGAAGGTCTTTGCAAAGGCGTATGATCTGGTGCTCAACGGTACGGAACTTTGCTCCGGCTCGATTCGTATCACCGACTACGAGCTGCAGCAAAAGATGTTTGAGTCTCTGGGTCTGACCGCCGAGGAGATCGAGGCAAAATTTGGCTTCCTTGTGCAGGCATATCACTATGGCGCTCCGCCTCACGGTGGTCTGGGCATCGGTCTGGACAGACTTGCCATGGTGCTTGCCGAGGCAGACAGTCTGCGCGATGTGGTAGCATTCCCCAAGGTGCAAAATGCCCGTGAGCTGATGAGCGGCTGTCCTTCTCCCGTAGAACAGGAGAATCTGGATGTGTTGGGCATCGCCTGCGTAGAACACGACTGAACCAAAATAAGAGGGGGATTTTTCGATGACTGCTAATGAGTTGCTTGCCAAGGTGCGCACAGAACTGACCGGTGATCTCCAAAAGGATATGCAACTGATTCAGGACTATGCTGCCAAGTATAAAAGGGAAGAAAATGCTGCCGAACTGGCTGGGGCACTGGCTGAATTCGCATTTTCCATGATGCCCGCCGAAGTGCAGGAGCAGATGCGCACCACTACCTTTGTCCGCGATATGCGTATGGATCAGGCATTCCATCAGGCAATGGAGATGCTCCGTGAAAATCGTCTGGAGGATGCCGAGGCTTTGCTTGCTGAGATTTCCGAAAAGATTCGTGTCCACTTCGAGGAAACCGACAAAAAATGGTTCTGCTTCCGCAATCCCTTTGAGTATCATCTGTACCGCCTGTATTATCCGACTGTCACCGAGTTCGACCGTGCGCCCTTTGATTTTTCCCACTACCTCACCATGTACGGCTATGTGCTGCTGGAGAATCATAAAGTGCGGGATGCAGTCAAAGCGGTGGAGCGTGCCGTTCGTTTGAATCCCGTTAGTGCCGATGCGCGCTTCGAGCTTGCTGAAATCTATAAATTTTCCGGCACACCGGATAAACTGTTGGCAACCATCAAGGATACCCTGCGGGTCTGTACCAGTGCCTCACGCATCGCCAGAACCCTTTGCAATATGGGCTATTATTGCGTGCTGATACGGGAGTTTTATGATGCTGCGGTGTTCTATTTCTGTTCGCTGCGCTTTGAAAACCGCAAACCCGTGGAATTTGAACTGATGGATGTGGTTCGCCGTTTGCAGACAATGGGCAAGCAGTTTGATCCGCCTACCAACGGTCAGATACTGGATACCTTTGAGAAATATGGCATGACACCGCCGCCCAATGACGATGTGGTAAATCTTGCCGTCACGCTGGGGCGTTCCGCCCATGAACACCGTCAGCCGCAGCTTGAGGGTCTGTTCTTCCGTGTGGCATATGATATGACCAATGACCCCGGCTTCAAGGAAATCCTTGACAATATTGATAAGGAGCTGCAAGGCGCAGCGCAACAATAACGGTGATGCGCGCAACGGCGCCATTTACCACGATATGATTCGGAGGACCTTTTATTTATGTTAGCACAGATTCTCTTGCAGATTCTGCTGATTGCATTCAATGCGATATTTGCCTGTGCGGAGATCGCGATCATCTCCATCAACGATACCAAGCTGGAACATATGGCGGCAGGCGGCGATAAGCGCGCTGTCCGTCTGGTAAAGCTTACCTCGCAGCCCGCAAGATTTCTGGCAACCATACAGGTTGCCATCACGCTGTCCGGTTTTCTGGGCTCTGCATTTGCGGCGGATAACTTCTCGGTATACCTGACAAAATGGATGATTTCCCTTGGGGTACCGCTGGCTGAGGCAACACTGGATACCATTTCAGTGCTGCTCATCACGATTTTGCTGTCGTATCTTACATTGGTGTTCGGTGAGCTGGTGCCCAAGCGTATTGCCATGCGCAATGCGGAAAAGCTGGGGCTGGGTCTTTCTTCGCTCATTTCGTTTATTTCTGTGGCTTTCAAGCCGCTGGTCTCTCTGCTGACGGCATCCACCAACGGTATTCTGCGTCTGGTCGGCGTTGACCCCAATGCTGAAACAGAAACCGTCACCGAGGAAGAAATCCGTATGATGGTGGACGCAGGCAGCGAAAAGGGCACGATCGACGATACCGAGCGTGAGCTGATCCAGAATGTGTTTGCATTCGATGATATTTGCGTGGAGGATATTTGCACCCACCGTACCGATACGGTTTTTCTCTCCGTGGAGGAGAGTATGGACGTTTGGCACAAGCAGATCTATGAGAGCCGCCATAGCTTCTATCCCGTGTGCGGCGAGAGCAGCGATCGTATTGTGGGTGTGCTTTCCGCAGCAGATTATTACCGCCTGGAAAACAGAAGCCATGATGCTGTCATGGCGCTGGTAAGATCTGCATACTTTGTTCCCGCTGCGATGACCGCCAATGTGCTGTTTACGGAAATGAAGCGTAATCACGAGCGCTTTGCCGTGGTGTTGGATGAGTATGGCGGCACCGCAGGTGTGATTACGCTGACAGACCTCATTGAGGAACTGGTGGGTGATCTGGGTGATGACGAGGAAGCGGATATTGAAACTGAGATGACGCAGATCGACGAGCATACATGGAAGATCGGCGGCGGTATGCGTTTGGACGATCTGCACGAGGCATTGGGGGTTTCTCTGGGCGACGATTATGATACGCTCAGCGGTTATCTGTTTGGGTCGCTGGGCAGCATCCCCAAGGATGGCAGCCATCTGAAGCTGACAACTGACAAACTAGAAGCGGAAATTCTGAATGTGCGCAACCATAAGGCGGAGACCGTTCTGGTGAAGCTGCGTGAGCCGCAGGCAGATACAAAGGACAGTAACACATGACATCAGCCCGCAGTTACATGGAACAGTACTGCGGGCTTTCGGTGTTTGCCGTGGTAAGAAATCCAATTTTTACAGTTGGGAAAATCGCTGTACAATCGGTGAAAAATCGTTTAAAATCACAGGAATGCCGGAACCAGTTTTGGCGAAAACAGAGAAATAGCCAGCGAACACCGAATGGAATGACAAATGTTCTTGCAAGTTTGTCACGATTGTGCTATAATATCAAAGATACACTGAGAATTGTGGGCTACCATGCCAATTTACGGTCGATGCCCGGGAACGAAATGTGAGGATACGATTATGCAAGAGGAAAAGAATATCAATCTGGTATTGAAAGAGGCTGTTGCTGATGAAAAACCGCTGCTGACATTGCACGGAATCGCACAGCAGACCAAACGATTTGTGGTGCTGTGGTTGGTATGTGCGCTGGCACTCGGCGTAATTGCAGGCTGCGGCTCGCTGCTGCTGACCAAAAACACCGTGAACGTCAAGGCAGCCATTGAGTTTACTTTCAGTGGCGTCGAGGACGGTAAAGATCCTGCAGGCAATGAATTTGATGCTGCAAAACAACTGAGATCCCCCATTGTGCTGAAAAATGCACTGAATACACTGAACTATGCCGATGACGAACTGAATGTTGATGACCTGCGTGAAGCGTTGAAGGTCAGCAGTGTGATTCCCGAGGAAGCCATTGATGAGCTGACTGCATACAAGAGCGCATTTGATGTCGGCAGCAACAATGCCATGAGTGCCGTACAGGCAATGCTGAATGTTTCCTATCATCCCAGCCGTTTCATTATCAGTTTCGTTCCCACTGACCTGGGACTTTCTGCGGAGGAAGGCGTAGAAGTGCTGAATGCAGTGCTGAGCGCATATAAACAGTATTTTTACGAGACCTACGGCTACAACAAGGCGTTGGGCGTGGCAGTGCTCGCAATCGACTATCACGATTACGATTACGAGCGCGCCATTGATGTGTTTGACACCTCTCTGGAATCGGCACAGCGTTATGTGAATTCTCTGGCAAATGAGGATACCACAGGCTTCCGCTCGGTGACAACCGGTTATTCCTTCACCGATCTCGCCAATGCCATCGGTACGCTGCGCAACGAGGACCTCGGTTGGATCACTTCCTTTGTGACCATCAATAATGTCACGAAGGATAAGCAGATGCTGCTGACCTATTATGCATATCTCATCGAGAACCTGACACTGCAAAAGACAGAGGCGGAAACCAATCTAATTTCCGTGCAGGAATCCATTGATAAGTACGAGAAGGATTCCATCGTGGTGGTCGGCGGTGACCAGTACGGCAAGGATCTCAATCTCTCGCAGTCTTCTGAGCAGTACGACAAAATGATCAACCTCAAACTGAGTACACAGGAAACCATCGCGCAGTGTACGAAGGACATCGCCTACTACGAGCAGCGCGTGAATGAACTGCGCATGGCGAATACGGTTTCCACCAATTCGCAGATGCAGGAGCTTGACGAGAAAATGGACAAGCTCTACGGCAAGATTACTACTCTGCTGGAAACTGTAGATGCCACCGCTGCTGAGTTCTATGAGAATGTTGCTTTCCAGAATGCCTGCTCTGTCGTTGTGCCCGCAGCCGCGGAACGCAATACGATCGTGCAGAATACCATCATGATCGTTCTGGTGCTTGAGGCACTGCTGTTTGTGGTCTTTGCGGTAATCATCGTGATCCGCGCTTTCGTGCTGCAGTACCGCAAGAATCATCTTCTGGCTGAAGGTGCTGCTGAAGCTGCCGATGAGGCGGCAACCGATGCAATTGCAATCTCCGTGGCAGATGAGAAGGGTGCGACTGAGACCAAAAGCAAAAACAGCAAAAAAGACGCCTGAGATTGAATCCGTATAGCAGGGGTGCTGCTGCATTCTTTGGCGTGACTGATCGCTGCAAACAGGCAGGCGCCTTGGCGGATAGCGGCATCATCGGCTTAGACAGCGCTAAGGTCTTTTAGTCAAACAACAGCGTTCTACAACAGCGTAGTGATTCATATTCTGATGTGTGCTATTTGCTGCGAAATGCATTCTGGTACAGTGTGCTGACAGCAGAACATAGCCCCTTGTGGCTGCTGATCAGTCCACTATAGAAATGAGTAGAGGAGTAGAAATTATGGATTTCAAGCAGGATCCGCGCTTTGCAGGGATCGAGGCTTTCCCCAGTAAGATCTGGCTTGCATCGCCTACCATGCACGGCGACGAGCAGAAGTGGGTGAACGATGCGTTTGCGAAGAACTGGATCACCACAGCCGGTGAGAATATCAACCAGCTGGAAAAGATGGTGGCAGCGTACATCGGCTGCAATTATGCAGTGGCGCTTTCCTGTGGTACGGCTGCGCTGCATCTGGCGGTGAAGCTTGCTGGCGAGAAACTCTACGGTGCGCCGAAGGTCGGTCACGGTACACTGGAAGGGCATAAGGTGTTTTGTTCCGACATGACTTTCGATGCTACGGTCAATCCGGTTGCATACGAGGGCGGCGAGGCTGTTTTCATTGACACGGAGCGCGATACATGGAATATGGATCCGGTGGCACTGGAGAAAGCCTTTGCGCTGTATCCGGATGTGAGACTGATCGTGGTTGCACACCTCTACGGCACGCCCGGCAAAGCGGATGAAATCAGAGCCATTGCTGACAAGCACGGTGCGCTGATTGTTGAGGACGCTGCGGAATCTCTTGGCGCGACATATAAGGGAAAGCAGACCGGGCTGTTTGGTGATTATTCTGTGGTTTCCTTTAACGGCAATAAGATCATTACCGGAAGCTCTGGCGGTATGCTGCTTTGCAGCGAACAGGCGGATGCGGACAAGGCAAGAAAGTGGTCTACACAGAGCCGTGAGGCTGCGCCGTGGTATCAGCATGAGGAGGTTGGCTACAACTACCGCATGAGCAATATTATTGCGGGCGTGGTGAGAGGGCAGATGCCGCATCTGGATGCGCATATCGCACAGAAGAAGGCGATCTATGAGAGATACAAGGAAGGTCTGAAAGATTTGCCGGTATCTATGAATCCTTTTGATGCCGTGAATAGTGAACCGAATTTCTGGCTGAGCTGCATGATCGTTGATGAGGATGCAATGGCACCGATGGTTCGCGGTGAACAAGACTATTTGTATCAGAGCGAGAAAGGCAAAAGCTCACCGCAGGAAATTCTCGATGCAATCGCTGCTTTCAATGCAGAGGGGCGGCCGGTCTGGAAGCCGATGCATATGCAGCCGATCTACCGGATGAACGGATTTGTAACGGTCATCGGCAGCGGCAGAGGACAAAGCAATGCCTATATTGCAGGCAGCAGCGTGGATGTCGGCGCGGACATTTTCCGCCGAGGCCTCTGCCTGCCAAGCGATAATAAAATGACACCGGAGCAGCAGGATGTTATCATAGAAATCATTCGACGCTGCTTTCAATAAGCGCGGTTTCACATTCAATTTCAGGGAAACGGAGAGAACTACTTGTGGATTGGTTTCGGTTAAAGCATACGGTTGCGCTGTATCTGATTTACAGCGGAGCAAAAAGGGCGGAATATATCAGAAAGCACCATTTGTTCCACCATGTCGGGAACAAATGTATGTTCACTTTTCGCAAGCTGCCCCTTTATGGCGAGTTGATTTCGGTTGGAGACAATGTCCGAATGGCGTCCAATGTGCTGCTTGTGACCCATGATGCGATCCATAATATGCTGAATAATATGCAGCCTGATGGGAAGATGCACGAATATACGGGCTGCATTGAAATGGGCGACAATGTATTCATCGGTGCGAATACAACGATTTTGTATAATTCTTATATTCCGTCGAATACGATCATCGGTGCGGGATCCCTTGTGAACCGCAGATTGCCTTCGGGCGGGGTGTGGGCAGGTGTTCCGGTTCGGTATATCTGCTCCATTGAGGAGTTCCTTGAAAAACGCGGCAAGGATTATCTGAAAATTGAGAAAAATGGTCACCGCCTTTCGGAAAAGACGATTGAGGCTGCATGGAATGCCTACCATGCGCAAACAAATCAATAAACAAGGGAAAAGGATCTGATTCAATGAAGACAATTTTGATTACCGGTATCGGTGGATTGACCCCCCGTTCCATCGCGCGGATCATCCGGAAAAAGCATCCGGATTACAGACTCATCGGCTGTGACATCGAGAAAAAAGCGATGGGCTTTTTCATGAAGGGGATGTTGGATGAATACTATGTCTGCCCCCGTTGTGATGCACCGGATTATTTCCCTTGGGTGGAGCGCCTTGTAGCAGCAAGGAAGATTGACTATGCCTTTGTTCAGCCGGAAAGCGAGATCGTTGTCTGGGGTGATTACTACGAAAAGAACGGCAAGTATCCCTGCCCGGTATTCATGGGATGCAAGCTGCTTTCGGAATCGCTCAGAGACAAGGCGATCATGGCGCAACTTCTGGAGGGTACGGAGTTTATCCCGAAAACCATTAAGGTCACCCAGGAAAACCCTCGTTTTGAAGATGTAGAGAAGGAAATCGGGTTCCCCTGCTGGATCCGTGCCACAGAAGGCACAGGCGGTCTTGGCTCTCTGCGGTTGGATGATATCAGCAGCTATAAGAGCTGGCTTTTTATCAATGCCAAGATCCCTGAATTTACGGTCAGTGAGTTTCTGACGGGCAGACACCTAGCCAATCAGATGCTTTACTATAACGGTGAATATGTAAAGGGTGCTGCACTGGAATGCGCGGAATATGTTATGGCAAATACAGCCCCGTCTCATGTGACCGGCAATACGCATTTCGGCAGATTCCTGAACGAAGACAGCATCAATGCATTCTGCGACAGATGCATCAAGTACCTCGAAAAGAAACTCGGTGTTCCGGCACACGGCATCCTGTCCTTTGACCTCAAGGAAGACAAGGACGGCAATATGAAGGTCACCGAGGTGAATATCCGCCATATGGCATATACCGGCGTTATGGCAGATGTTGGTTTTGATCTGATTGAGGATACCATTATGATAATGGAGGATGGCAACTGCGACCGTGTGAAACGCGCACCGTTCTATCATTATGAGAAACCCTATGTGTTTCTGCGGGATGTGGATGTGGAGCCGATCGTTCTGGAAAGCGAAGCGGTCTTTGATCGTCCCGAGGTTTATTTTACAGCAGAAACATGAAAGGGTAGCCGCTTGACCGGCAGCGACCGATCAAGATAAAACGCTGAATAAGGGCATCTCCAATGGATTCAAAATGGGAAGGTTTCCTCGCTTCGCTGTGCGTTTGTGCGCAAACGCTTTCGCGTGGAAGTCTCCCATTCTCCATTCATCGGGGACTCTGTCGAAAGCAGCAAAGGCGTGCATTGCAGCCAATGCGGCGTCTGCCTGCTTGTATTCATTAGAAGTATGTGGAGGAGTTAGTAATCAATGGGTTGTGATATATCGGGCAAGAAGTTGCTGATTATCGGTTCAGATGCCGGCAATGTACACATTATAGACCAGGCCAAGGCAATGGGTGTCTACACGATTGCGGTTGATAACGAAAAGGACCATCGCAAGTGCCCTGCAAAGCTGGCGGCAGATGAAGCATGGGATATGGACTATCGCGATGTCGATGCGCTGGCAAAACGCTGCCGGGAAGAGAATGTGGAAGGCGTCATGGCAGGCTATTCTGAATACAGAGTGCTGCTGGCGGCAAAAATTTCCGATCAGATCGGCGCGCCATTTTATGTCACCGCGGAGCAAATGGAGTTGACCAGAAACAAACGAACCTTCAAGTCCCTTTGCCAGAAGTACAATGTTCCGATTCCGAAAGAATACTGCGTCAGCGGCGTGATGACTGATGCGGAAAAGGATGCGGTGCAATATCCCGTGATTGTAAAGCCATCGGATTATGGCGGGCGGATCGGTATTTCCGTCTGCAATAACCGTGCGGAACTGGATGCCGCACTGGAGGACGCACTTGCACATTCCGAAAGCAAGACCATCGTTGCAGAGCAGTATATCCGTGGCACGGAGCTGATGGCAATTTATACGCTTTCTGACGGTGAGATCAGCCTCTCGATTCTCAATGACAAATATCTCTCTCATGAAGGGCATCTCTATGATACGCTCTGTGAGGTAGCAATTACACCTTCCCGTTATTATCAGCAGTATGTGGATACGGTGGATGCAAACATCCGCGATTTCATCAGAGGAATCGGTATGAAGAACGGTGTTGCGTTCTTCCAGTTCATCGCCACCGATGAGGCGATTTACGCCTTTGAAATGGGGCTGCGGCTCAATGGCGGCAACGACTGGAAACTCATCAACGCACATAACGGCGTCAATGCCTGCGAAATGCTGATACGTTATTCGCTGACCGGTGCAATGGGCGGCGATCTTTCTAAAGATAACCCCTGTTTTGATGAGTACCTTGCGACGTTTGTCATGTATGCACACGGCGGCGAGGTCGGGGAAGTCGATTACAGCGGTATTCTCAACCAGGAAGGCATTATTGACGTACACCCATATTTGCAGGTTGGCAAGATCATTCCGGATTGTGGAACAACGCAGCAGAAGGTATTCTCCATCAAGATCAAAGCACCGGATCTTCAGGGGGTTGTGGATCGGATTCGCTTGATTCAGGAGCGCGTTGTCGTGAAAGATCAAGCAGGAAACAATATGCTGTTTCGCAATTTTGATGTTCAGCGTCTGACATCCAAGAATAAGCTGTCCATCTGAACATGGAACCGAAGTGGGAGTGAGAAATACTATGCAGGAGAAAAGAAAACGAACGATTTATGAAAAGTATATCAAGCGCCTGCTTGATGTTGTGCTTTCATTGCTGATTCTTTTGGCGTTTTGGTGGGTATATGCGATTCTTGCAATCCTTGTCAGAGTGAAAATGGGTTCGCCGGTCATTTTTGTACACGAAAGACCGGGCATGATTGATCCGGCCACCGGAAAGGAACGCATCTTCAAGATGTATAAGTTCCGCTCCATGACGAATGAAACGGACGAAAATGGCGTTCTGCTTCCGAATTCTGTCCGACTGACGAAATTTGGAAGAAAGCTTCGTGCCACAAGCCTCGACGAGCTCCCGGAATTGTTCAATATTCTCAAAGGCGACATGAGCTTTATCGGGCCGCGTCCGCTCAGCGAAAAGTATTTGAAGTATTATACCGAAGAGGAGCACAAACGGCATCTTGTGAGACCGGGGCTGACAGGTTTGGCGCAGGTTCACGGAAGAACTGCTGCAAACTGGGAAAAACGGTTTGCCTATGACATTGAATATGTGAACCACACAACTTTCCTCGTAGATGTCAAAATAGTGCTGGATACAATTGTACAGGTTCTGAAGCACAGCGATATCGTCGAAGCAGGTCAACAGGGCAATTTCTATGACTATCGGCAAAAGCAATGGGATGAGGGTATTGTACCGCGTCCTGCACAGACGGATGATGCGCTATGAGTTCTGTGCGGGATGAGATCGGGAGCGAATTTGAACTGGATGATACCTTTGTATCTGACAGCGGCAATGCTTTATCTGGCACTGATCGCGATTATGCGCTGACATTTTCCGGCAGAATAGCCATCGAAACAGCATTGCAGGATTTTGGCAGAAGCGGAAAGGCAATGCTTCCCTCGTATTGCTGCGAATCCATGATCACACCGTTTCGCAAGGCAGGGTTTGCGGTCGGATTCTATACGGTCTCTTTTGACGGCAGCCTGACTATGGACTTTGAAGCGGCTGCAGATTGTGACGTGTTTCTGTACTGCAATTATTTCGGCTTTCGGCATATCCGGTATCCGGAAGCACTGGCTGCAGCCATTCATCGGCGTGGGGGCGTCATTCTTGAGGACATGACGCACAGCCTGCTCTCTGAAAATCCTGTTTGTGCCCACAGCGATTATTATATTGCTTCGCTGCGAAAGTGGTTTCCCCTTTACAGTGGCGGAATCTGTGTCAAAAAAGAGGGCAAATTGCGCCAGAAGCCCCAGCAGCAGCCTGATGGAGATGTTTTGTTGGAAAAACACAGCGCCATGCAGCAGAAAAAGGATTACCTTGCCGGAACAGACGGTATTGACAAACAGCATTTTCTCAAACAGTTCGGCTCGTACAATACATGGCTTGCAGCACATGATTCTGGCTTTGCGATGGATACCGCATCGGTCAGACTGCTGCAAAGACTGGATTTTGATGCAATCAAGCAGAGAAGAATTGAGAATGCACGCGTGCTCTACCAAGGGCTGCGGAATCAGGAGCGGTTCCAGCCACTTTTTGCGGAAGAAGCGATGCAGTGCCCACTGTTTTTTCCGATACAGATCGCCGCAGATCAAAGAGCAGCAGTGCGGAAAAAGCTGACGGATGCGATGATATACTGCCCCATCCACTGGCCGAAGCCCCAAATGGGGGGCAGCTCGGCACTGTTTGATACAGAGCTTTCATTGGTCTGCGATCAGCGTTATACCGAAAAGGATATGCAGCGCATGATTGGGATTCTCTCTGATATCCGGACAGAAGCATGAAAGGTATGCAATGTCGTTTGGAACAGGAATGGAGACATGAAATATGATAAGTGCAACAAGGACGGATATCCGCGTCAATGCCAGTGAGGTTTCGCTGATCAGGTTTCTGGATGGCATTTGTGCTGCATTGATCGCGATTTGTCCGCTCCTACAGCATTATAAAGGTTTGAAACTGGATGTGAGTTCGGAGCTGTTGATTCTCTTTTTCCCATATATCTGTTACCGGCTCATGTCAGTTATAATTCGGCAGATCTGGCCGGCGGTTCCGCCGTTTCTGTATGCCATCTATATTTCCGTCATCCACGGCGTGGATGTTTATACGCTGGGACGTGAAGTGATCCTGATCTCCTTTTATATTGCTGTGTTGAACGGCGTGATCGACTTCAAACGAACAATGCGTGTGATCGTTGTGATTGCAGAGGTGGCGTGCTGCATTGAGTTGATCCAGTATCTGCTGTATTACGGGCTGCATAAACATTTGCAATGTGTGCCGACCGGTTTGCTTTTGCCAAGTGCGGAACAGTGGATTCTGCTGGCGAAAACCGGACGCATCGGTGTTTCCGGTAAAGTGCTGGCATTATACCGTCCCTCCGCATTCTTCCTTGAACCCTCACATCTTGCGATTTATAGTATCCCGGCACTGATTTTTACGCTGGTTTCACAAGACGGACTTCGCCCGTTGCAGCATGACCGAAAGCGGTTACGAACGGCTGTGATTATCACACTTGGTATGCTGCTTTCCACCTCCGGTCTCGGATTGGCTGCCGCGGTTGCAATCTGGGGGCTGTATATCGTTGTGTATGCCAAGCATAAGGGCTTGTTCCGGAAGCGTAAAATTCGGGATGTTCTGACACCGAAAACGTTGCTTCTGGTGATCGGAATACTCATAGTGTTGGTCATAGCGTATTTTACGGTCGGTGTGTTCCGCACGGCGGTGAATCGTATTTTTACCACATCCAGCGGTGAATCCAACAGTGCAATCGGCGGCAGAACCGCAACCGGTATTCGGGCATTGGGTATCCTTTCCGGCAAATACCTGCTCATCGGCGTTGGCGGTGCTGTGGATATCAGCAACTGGAATATGTCCGGTGTTTTCTACACCATTTTTAAGTATGGTGTAGTGGGCTGTCTCCTTGCCTATTGGCTTTATGTGATGAGTCTGTTCAAGCTCAAGCACGCGTATTTCTGGCTGGCTGTCATGTTTGTCGGCTTGTCGTTCTTTACGGTACATACCTATGCTGCATTCTATCGGCTGTATTATATCGCATTTATGATGGCTGGTTACAGGCAGCTTCGTGATCCTCTGGAACGCGTCAAATCCATGCTTGCCGTCTGAGCGTAAGGGTGAAATGTGCCTTATCAAGTGGAGGCTTAGATATTCGATGTTTGAAAACCTGAAAAAGCAAATTCGGAATCCGTATGTGTTTTCCATACTGACGAGAATCATGATGGTGCTGGCTGCATTCCTGTTTACTGTAATCCAGTCACGGTTTCTGGGGCCGGAACTCAAAGGACAGGTTGCCGTTGTAAACAGCTATACCGGTATCACATCCATTCTATTTGAGTTTGGCATTCATCAGGCGTATCCGTATTTTAAGAAAA
The DNA here is from genome assembly GCA_016295145.1 of Oscillospiraceae bacterium. Lineage (GTDB taxonomy): Bacteria > Bacillota > Clostridia > Oscillospirales > Ruminococcaceae > Firm-04. The sequence goes on along the minus strand of JAEDLR010000008.1, from coordinate 28,697 downwards.
ATACGGATCGGGATATACAGCCTGTTTTTCTGCGCATTGCGCTGCTGCAATTGCTGATTAACGCAGCGGTTTCCGTGCTTGCGATTTGCTGTTGCATCAGTCTCTGCCTGCAAAGTATGTTGCAGTGCTGATCATCAATCCGTTTATGGTGTATAACCGCGTGATCGCCTATATCTCGCTGGTGGAGATGCCGAACCGGAAGAATCTGATCGAATCCCTGACATATGTGGCTGAGCTGTTGCTTGTGATCGTGCTCTGGTGCTGTGCGCCGGCATCTTTCGCCATTGGCGTTGCCGTGATTGCATTTAAAGATGTCGTGATGTCGGTTGTATATACCATCCAGTGGAGGAATAAACTGTTCGCTGCCGGTGACTCTGTGAAGAATTGGGTGCTGAAGGTTTTGAAATTCGGCTTTTTCCCGATGCTTTCTGTTCTGATGACGACGCTGAATTACCGTGTTGATGTCATCATGCTGGAAGGAAAGGTGTCCGATGCTGCAATCGGTGTCTATTCCATCGGCGTTTCGTTGGCAGAGCGCGTCTGGCTGATACCGGATGCCATGAAGGGCGTTTTGGTCTCCAATGTGGCAAAGGGCAAGGGGCCGGAAGAGGTTGCGTATGTGATTCGCATCTGCAATACGGTCTGCCTGTGCCTGATTCTGGGACTGGTTGTACTGGGCGAAATCTTCATTACCCTTGTGTTTGGCGTGGAATACGCTGGCGCATATCAAGTGACGCTGATTTTGCTGATTGGTGCAGTCTTCATGGTGTATTACAAAATGATTGCCGCCTATAACATTGTTCTGGGAAAGCAACGCATCAGTTTCTTATTCTTGTTCATCAGTGTCGTGGGCAATGTGCTCGCAAACTGGATTTTGATTCCAAAGATGGGCATTTACGGTGCAGGCTTTGCAAGTGTGATCTCCTATAGCATCTGTTCGTTGATGTTTGTAGTCTATTTCATCCGCATGACCAAAATACCGCTGTCACATATGCTGATTCTTTCAGCATCGGATTTCAAGAAGTTAAAGACCAAGCTGAAAAAATCCCCCCGTAAAAAAGATTGATGCAGAAGCTGCCCATGCCAAACGATTCTGCGCAGAAAATGAGAATCCGTGAATGCCGAGGTCAGGCGGCATTTGCCCAATGAAAAACGCCACCGCCCGAAAGCATTTTTGGGCGGTGCTTTTATATCGTAACAAAAAGGCAGCATCCTTGAGAATGCCGCCTTTGCTATGCGTGTAATATTGTGATGTGCGAACCGCGAATTACTCAGCGGTGGTTTCGGTAGATTCGCCGCCCTCTGCAGGAGCAGTGGTTTCGCCGCCTTCAGCGCCGGTGCCGGTTACAGTGAAGTCAACCTCGACAGTCTTCCAGCTTGCAAAGTCCAGCGGATCAATGATCTGTGAGCTGTACTCGCCCATCTCGGTGGTGCCTACAGGGCCTGCTGCGGTGTGGGCATCCTCAGGCAGGGTATTAACCCAGGCATTGTAAATGTTTGCACGCATCTCCACACCATCATCGGAGGAGGTGTAGTTCTTTGCTGTCATCTTAATTGGCTTTCCGTCAACACGAATTTCGGTGATCTCAATGCTCATGTTGGGGAACAGCTTCGTGCCGTCAATGACCTTGATTGCTGCAAAAGAGATGCCGCCGCAATCCAGTTCGCCGTTGGCATCGCCAGTTGCATCGTAGCGGATTGCATTGGTATCGCCGGTAATGCTGGCAGTGTATTTGCCGTCGCCGGTGATCTTGGGAACGCCTGCACCATAGGTCAACAGTGTATCTACAGTGCCATCATAGCCCAGATAGAACTGGCCGTCATTGAAATACAAAAATGCATCGCCGGACTCAGCGGCAACAGCCTTTTCGAATTCAACGGGAGCGGTTGCAGGGGTGGTAACAGGCGCTGCGGATGTGGTGGTTGTCGTTGTAGTGGAAGAAGTGCTGGAGGACTCTGCGCTGGAAGAAGAAGTTTCTTCGCTGCAGGCAGTGCAAACGGTCAGAGCCATAACGGCAGCAAAGGTAGCTGCAAACAGCTTCTTGGACTTGGTCATGATTGGTTACCTCTTTCTGATTTTTATATTCGCGCGCGCCACATCGCGTACACCCGTAACAGCGATACCGCGCAACACTATACGATATATGGTACACTATTTTTGAAAAATTCGCAAGTGGTAAATCAAACAAAGATAAAGGATGCCTGCCTTTCAAAAATTGTGGATTTATACGAAATACAGCCACAACAGGTGTTTTTTTCGATTTGCGTCGAAAAATTACGCCATCCTTTTAGAGGGAAAATCCCTTTTTCATACAAATTGTAAAGAAATGGGGCTAAAAGCGGCTTGCAGCGCATATGCTATACGGAAAGTTTTTTTTAATTCGGTATTTACAAATCAGAAAAGTTGTGCTATAATAAGTCAACGGATCATTGCGCTTTTTGGAAGCTTTGACCTGTAGGTGTCGGATGTTGCCGTTGTTTCGCACATCCGCACGCTGAACACCATATATTATAATAGAATATCGAGCAGATGTCAACTTCCGCATCCAGAGGGGGAGTGCTATGAAAAACGGAATCCGTATGTCCGATATCGCCAAAGAACTGGGCGTCAGCGTGGTGACAGTATCCAATGCGCTCAATGGCAGAGGCGGCGTCAGCGAGGATGTGCGCCGCAAGATCAAAGACAGAGCGTCCGAATTAGGGTATCGTCCGTCGGCTCCGCGTTCACCGAAAAAAAACAATACGCAACCCCTTGAGGGTGGAAACATCGGCATTCTGACCAGTGAGCGATTTGCCGGTACACGGGGCACTTTTTATTGGTTCTTGACCGCGGGTGTTTCCAAGGAGCTGACACAGGCGAATCTGTATGCGGTGTATGAGAGCGTTTCCGCTTCCGATGAGGAAAACTGCGTGCTTCCCCGCATTGTGGCGGAACGGCAGGTCAGGGGTCTGATCGTGGTGGGGCAGCTTGCGGGCGCGTATTTGGATAAGCTTGCAGCCATGCATCTGCCGATGTTGTTCCTGGATTTTTACAATAAGCACAGCGATATCGACGCTGTGATCTCCGATAACTACTACGACAGCTATCTCATCACGGATCGTCTTGTGATGCTGGGGCACCGCAACATCGGCTTTATTGGCAATGTGACGGCAACTAGCAGCATTCATGACCGTTTTCTCGGCTATGTCAAGTGCCTGATGGAGCACGGCTTACCCTATCGCCCGGAGTGGACGCTCAATGACCGCGAGGAAGGCGGCACCAATCTGATTCCTGTGCAGTTTCCAAAGGAGATACCCACCGCGTTTGTCTGTAACTGCGATGAAACGGCGTTCCGCGTAATCGGTGAGCTGCAGCGCATGGGCTACCGTGTGCCGGAGGATATTTCCGTGACAGGCTACGACAACTATACCGTATCGGATATGTGCGTGCCTGCCATCACCACCGTTGAGGTGGATCTGGCGGAGATGGCGCATACCGCCGTGGTGTTGCTGCTGGCAAGGTTGGAAAACCCCGCAAAGCCTGCAGCCCGTCATGTGATCCCCGGCCGCGTCATCATAAAAGACTCTATAGCGGCACCAAAAGGGTGAAAAACAGTACGCATAACCGTTGCTATCGTCAAAACGCATAAAATTTCAGCTCGAATTTTGTGCAAAAAACGGTTGCAATTATGAATTTTTTGTGATATAATTACCATAGGTTCTTAGTGTGGCTATTGGTGTGCCCTGACGAAATCGCGATTTTGTTCGCACTTGCTTTCAAGATGCGGTGACCTGCGGTTTGCCTAGGCTGCGCGCGGAAATACATGGGGCGTTCCGTTTCGCTCAGCGGAATGCACCGAAACAATTAAACATTTGCAGCAGGAGGTGGTTTTATGCCAAGTTTTGCTTATACAGCGAAGGACGCTGCGGGCAATGTCCGTAAAGGTGTGATGGCTGCTGATGATGAGCAGGAATTTCTGGCGAAAATCAGAGAAAAGGGAATGTATGTCACCGATTACAAGGAGCGGCGCACCGAGGTCAAGACCGTTAAAAAGTTCAAGACCCCAGAGCTTGCGTTCGCAACCAGACAGATGGCAGCGATGCTGACTTCCGGTCTGACCCTTGTCAAGGCGCTGGACATTCTCTGCAGAGAGCAGGAGAGCGAGGCTGCACGAAATGTGTGGCGAGATGTGTACGAAAGCGTGCAGAAGGGTGAATCCTTCTCCGATGCGCTGGAAGTACACGGCAGCGTGTTCCCCACACTGATGACCTCCATGGTCGCTGCCGGTGAATCGAGCGGTTCGCTGGATGTGATTATGCAGCGATTGAGTGACTACTACGCAAACCAGAACAAAATCACCAACACCATCAAGAGTGCGATGGTCTACCCCATTATCCTCGGCGTTCTGACCGTTGCCGTTGTCATCGGCGTTTTCGTGTTCATTATGCCGACTTTCGAGGATCTCTACGAGAACCCTGCAGATATGCCTGCGTTGTCCCGCGGCATGATGAACATCGGTAAATTCCTTGTGGCACGGTGGTATATCGTGATTGGTATCGTCGTCGTGCTTGTGTTTGTCGGCATCTATGCGATGAAGCTGCCTGACGTCCGATTGAAATGGGATCGGTTTATTATCAAGGGCCCGGGCTTCGGTAAACTGGTCGTCAAGATCTACACCGCCCGTTTTGCACAGACAATGGCTTCCCTGTATTCCAGTGGTCTGCCCATGGTCGAGTGCCTGAAGCGTTCCGCGGATACCCTTGCAAACTCCTACATCTCGATGAAGTTCCGCGATATTGTGGACGAGGTCAAGAGTGGTGAGACATTGAGTTCTTCCATTCAGAGAGCGGATATCTTCGACTCCATGTTCTGCTCCATTATCTATGTCGGTGAGGAAGCCGGTGCGCTGGACGATATCCTGGAAAAGACCGCAGCCTACTACGACGAAGAAGCAGACTCCGCTGTGAAGCGTCTGTGTTCTCTGTTGGAGCCTGTGATGCTGATCATCATGGGTATCGTGATCGGTCTGGTCTGTGCCGCGTTCTTCCCTGCACTGTACGACTCTATCGGCAACATCGAGTAAACCAGTCCCTAAAGCAACATCAAAAACAGCGATGTCGGCTCTGCCGTCTGCACTGTGAATACGGACGGCAGCCGCACATCGTTTCATTCAATCAGAGAGGTGGAAATCGTAAATGCTTTCGTTTGATATTACCGACCGAAATATACGCATCATCAAGGGCGCTGAAAGTGGCGGCAAGATCCGCATCCATTCCGCAGCAACCCTGAATCTGGAGGAAGAGGTCATCGTAAACGGTCATGTCCGTGACGTCCCCCGTCTGGCAACCCTGATCAATCAGGTGCTGCGTACCAATAAAATGGCTGATAAGGAAGCCATTGTCAGTATCTCCTCCAACATGACCATCTTCAAGGAGCTGCACATTCAGAAGGCTGCCAAAGAGCAGGACTTTATGAAAATGGTGCGTGCCGAGATGGCTGCCGCATTGGGCATTGATGATTCCTATTCCGTATCCTACATCATCGTGGGCGACTCTGACCAGCAGGAAGGCGCGCTGAAGATTCTGGCAACTGCCTGCCCCTATGAGGTCGTGGATTGCTACAAGCGCGTGTTCAATATGCTGCAGCTCTCCCTGCGCTCCGTTATGATCGGCTGCAATTGTATCACCAAGGTACTGCTGGCGGATACAAAGGTCAAGTCCAAGATGCCTTTGCTGGCTGTGCAGATCGACAACAACTTCATTTCGCTGAACCTGTACGAGAACGGTCAGCTTTCCTTCTCCCGTTTCGCATCCATTTCCGCCGAGGACTACGACGATTCCGAGGACTACGTATTTGAGGCAGTCAACGAAAACATCTTCCGTATGCTGCAGTTCCAGAAGAGTAAGTCCGGCAGCGATGTCATCGAGAACGTGATCTTCTACGGTGATACGCACGAGTATGTCCGTCTGACCAATGAGCTTGAGAAAATGGGCATCCGTACCAGCATCATCAATGTACCGCCCCAGATCCATGGCTATGAGAATCTGGAGTTCTCCTCCTACGCAAACGCCATCGGCGCAATGTTCAAGCGTAATAAGGATACTGAGCGCATTAACCTGCTGGAAACCGACACCGTCAACAACAACAAGATCAAGTCCAATTCTACATATTATGTTCTGCTCGTCGGCAGCCTCGTTGCATCCATCGCTATCTGCGGTATTGCATATGCTGTGCTGGCAATCCAGAACGGTAGCGTGAAGAAGGACATCACCGAATTGCAGGAGAAGAAGGCCAGTGCGCTGGCAACCGACCTGAATGCACAGATCAATGATCTGACAGCGCTGTCCAAGAGCGTCAGCTCCTATTACGATGGTGTGAACGATGCATATCAGGCATACCTCAGCCGCCCGTACATCCTTTCCGAGGATTACACCAAGTTCGAGGAGACCATCAAAACCGTAGTGCTGGATACTCACAAGGATCTGATTGCTGCCGATACGAGCATTGATAAGAACGATCCCGATTACAGCGAATACTATGTGATCGAAACCATGAACTTTGAGAGTGGCAAGATGACGGTGGATCTTAAGATCAAGGCAGAGGATTTGCCTTTGCAGACCATTCCCGCAAACCTGATTCAGGCACTGCGCGCCATGGATGAAGTTTACTATGTCGGCTATGAGGGGTACACCCTTGTGACCGAAGTAACCAAGGCAACGACTCCTACTGTTGATGCAGACGGCAACCCCGTTGCAGCCGGCAAAGATGTCGAAAAGAAGTACATCCAGATGAATCTGACCATTGAAATGAAAGGCGACGGCGTAACCTATACTGAAGCAGAGGAGGCACCCTTTAAATGAAACTTGGATATCGTGATAGAATCATTCTTTTGGTCGTAATGGTGATCGTTGTGTTCGCCATCGGCATCTTCGCATTCATCAAGCCCAAGTGGGAGGAACTGGATACCAACAAAAAGACACTGGAAACAGAGCAGAATACATGGAATACGCAGATGACCAATTTCGAGCGCATCAATACGCTCCGTGACAGCATCAACAAGAGATATAATGAGTCCTTGACCCTCTGCGAAGGCTTTACCGATGAGATGGATTCCACCGAGCTGGATCAGTTCCTGCAGGAAAAGTTCATCAATATCGAGCAGTTCATCAAGAATGACATGGAGCTGAGCGGTTCTTCTACCATTTCCGATATGGGTACTGCCACTCTGGCATACTACTACTACACCCCCAGCATCGTAACCTATCCGCTGTATGAGGCCGCTGATTTCGATGGCTCTCTGGCGAAGGCTGCACAGCAGAAATGCAAGGAGTCCATCATTCTCTCCGCCCGTAGCAGCCAGATTGTTGGCAACGGCAATGCAACCCTGACTTTCAAGGTTACCAAGCAGGATACCATGGATCTCATTGATGCAGTGCGCAAGTATGCTGTGGATAACAAGGATTCTATGCTGCTGCAGTCTGTGAGCATCACGGATTTCGACTTCAACGGTGATCCGCTGGAGCGTGACGCCCAGGGTAATATCATTGGCACACCGCCTACTCCCAAAGAGGGCGAGGAAGAGCTGGAGCCAGATGAGTACGGTTACACCGATGTCACTTTTGATTTCCAGGTCTACTATATTCAGGAGCCTACCAAGCCAGATGTCGGCGAAGCCTATGACAAGAGCATCTGGGATGGCGATGCCTGGAGAAATTATGTTTCCGAAAAAACGGCCGAATGACGCGGAAAGCCTTTCTGTATCCAGAAAGGCTTCCCATACTTGAAAGGTGGTTTCACTTATGGAACAGAATATGAAGAAAGGGAAGGTCAAAGGTACGGTTCTCTTTACCGTTGTCGCGGTAATGATGGTGCTGGTTGTCTTTCTGATTTCCACGCTGATCCTGACCACTTCTGCCCAGCGACGGACATACTACACCTATTTTGAGTCGCAGGCGCAGTATGCAGCCAATGCAGCGTTGGAAACCGTCCAGAACTCCGTGTATTCCAGCGAAGAGTTCTTCAACTGGATGGCGAACGAAGCAAAGGACATCGGCGATATTGCTACCATGGAGGTCAATTTTGAGAACACGACCATTCCGATCTCGCAGACCAAGGAGGTCGGCGGAAAGACTGTTCGGTTTGTCACCTGTCAGATCGAGCGTCTGGACGACGAGTATTACTGGGACGAGAAGAATGTCCGTATCGTAAGCCGCCGCACATGGCAGGTTTCCGCTACTGCGCAGGTCGGCAGTGGCTCTCAAGCCGCGGAGTCTGTGCAGGCATTCGTTGTATACGAGCCTGTCCGTGAGCGTATTGCGAATCCTGACAATGCCGGCGTTAGTTGGGTTGGAACCATTCCCGATGATGGCAACGGCAAAGGTGCAGGCGTGTTCGCTTCTTCATTCAACAGCGGTAACGATAACGTTTCCGTTTTTGGCCCTGTGTATTCTGTCGGTACTGCGCCCCTCGGTCGGACGAAGTACACTACCAGCCCCACCAATATTGCCAACGAGGGTATCTATGTGGGCCGCGTAGTGTTTACCGAATCCATGCAGTTGAATACAACAAAGTATGTCACCGTTCAGAATCCTTACCAGGGACTGGAAGTGTATGGCAACTTTATCGTAAATAACTATATGCACATTCAGTCCGAGCAGACACCGGCTCCCACTAAGTACAATGAACTTGGCTATGTGTATGTGGATGGTCTGCTCTCTGTAACCGGCGGTGCGTTTTCCCTTGGCGGTGTTTCCAAGCAGGAGAGCATCACACCCGGTGCCAATGATCAGCGCGTGAACCTTTATGCAGGCGCAATCCAGGCTTCCAAGGCACTTACCGTCAACGGCGATATCTTTTTGCATGAGCCGAAACTGACGTCTTCGTACTCCGATACCGGTTTGACCTATCTTGCAACTTTTGTGGAGCAGAATGTCCAGAAGGCGAACTACACCCACAAGGGTTATGCAGGTGGCGACCTGATCTGCGCCAACGAGGAGTTCAAGATTGATGGTAACCGCGGCCCAACCGTGGGTGGCGATTTCATCATGACCAACCCTGATGGCAAGCTGGTCGTGCAGGGCAACGGCGATACGAAGATCGGCGGTGCTTTGGTCTGTGCCGGTGAACTGATCATGAACGCTTCGAAATCCATTACCGCGGCAGGCGGCGTTTATGTCGATCCCGCTAAGGTAAAGGTCATGCAGAATCTTTCCATCAACGGCGTGCAGTTCAACACCGCAGATCAGCTGCCGGATATCACCAGAAAGCTTGTGCAAGCTTGCAGAAATGCAACTGGCGCACAGGCAAGCTATGATCTGAATAGCGATGGCAAAGTGACGAATGCCGATCTCCACCTGAACAACTACAATAATGCAGTGATCGAGAGCCTTGGCGCGATGTCCTTTGTCTACAAGGAAGGCGATACCGACGTTGAGCAGTATGTCAGCCTTGTAGGGGAAATGCTCGACTGCGAGCAGACCTATAAGGATACTAATGGCAAAGAATGGAAGATTAAGGTTGGTCTGTATCCCTTCTGCAGTCGTCAGGACGAGATTTTTGAAACCTATATTCGCTGGGATCTGAAAAAGGATACCGAGGCAGCCGCAAGAGCATTTCTGAATACCGATCCTCTCATTCAGGAGAGTAAGGCAGCAGGTCACAAGTGGGATGTTAAGGAAAAGATGGACGGCACCGATACGATCTATGTTCCTTATACAACTACTTTGAATGAAAAGGACCATGCATTCATTGGTGAAATCGAAACCGGTGATGCAGCCAAGCTTGCATATGCATCAATCCCCGATGCAGATACCGAGCTGCCCGGCGGTGAACCTGCACTGCAGATGAACAAACCCGGCACGCTGAATAACTACACCTACTACTACCATACCGCCAGCGGTGATGCTGCCAATGCAAGCGTTTCCAACGCAATGTACATTGATACCAGCTGTGTACTCGATTTCACCCAGAACAGCAACGACTGGAATGATCTGTCAAACAAGAATGGTACCATCTTTGTGGATCCCTCTGCAAACGGTTATGACGCTGCAAATCCTTTGGTAATCTACATCAAGGGCAGTTTCAGCAATGGTCGCCTGAATATTTTGGTCAACAATACCTATGACTATGCGCGGGGTGACTATTATGCAAATCTCGGCACCTATACCGACCGTAACCAGGTTGTTATCTACTGGGATGATAATTTCTGGGCACAGAAGGGTAACTTCTACACCACCGGCTCCTACTATGCTGTAACGGTGGATAAGAAGCTTGACTATGTTGCAAACCCCTACTACCCCGGTACAACCCAGTGGAACGCACTTCCCAAGGCAGATAAGTATAAGTTCGAGTATATCCCGAACACTACTATCTACATGGATGCAAGCAAGACCAGTGCCTATGAGCTGCAGAATAACTCCTTCATTTCTGCGTTCGTGATTTCGCCTTACGCATCGCTGAGTATGCCTGCAGCAGGTGATCTGCAAGTAGAAACCCTCTTCCGTGAAAACCATGACTCCGAGAAGCTCAATTCCAAGGATTACGCAAACAGTATCTGCCTGATTGCAATCGGTGGCTTTATTCTGGATGACTTCTGGACGAACAACGCTTCTTACATGGTTTATGCAACCGACGGCAATCGCCCCGGTAGCTATTCCGGTACAGTAACGCCCGGTCAGGAGGATGACACGGACGGTGACTTCCTTGTAAACGATTACAAGAAACCCGCTTGAGAAATGAGGTGATCCGATGAAACGCTTGAAAGGTATGACGCTTCTTGAAATCGTCATTTCCATTGCAATTTTCTCGCTTCTTTCTCTTCTCATCGTGCAGTCGATCACCCAGATTAATACCATCATTCGCCGCACAACGGATATGAATGAGCGTATTTATCAGGAGAGGGTGTATGTCAATACCCATCAGACTGCGTTCATGGATGAAGTGAAAACGTATGAGGCAAACTCAATCAATCCCTTGCTTTCCGTAGTATATGGCGGCGTGACGGTTCACCCCAACACGGATGCCATTGAGCGTGTGACCAAGAACGATGGCAGCCAGAAATCCATTGACCGTGATAACCGTCTTGATAGTTCTCTGCATTTCCGCTTTCTGGAGTTCGGAGGTGTGACTACCGGAAGCAGCCCCATCGATTTCAATACTGGTTTTATCACACTGCAGGCAAGGGGCTCTTCCGTTCCTGAGATCATCAGCGTGAAAATCTCCGCTGGCGGTACGCAGAAAATCTATGAGCCGGGTACCACTAACGAGACACAGAGCTACATTCTGACAGCGGATAAACTGTTAGGCGGTGATGGCATCGTCACGGACGGCGAATTGCTGTTTAAGGTGGAGATGCCTGAAACGACTTCCGTTGTTCAGATCGAGTGGAAGCTTCGCCGTAACGGCAAGGAAGAAACAGCAACATCTGTCCATACCTTCCCCGCAAATCGTCTGAATGAGGCTGACGGCAGTTACCAGACCGTTGGTAAGGCAACCGCTTACTTCTATGACGGCACCAACTTTGGTATCGTGAAATGATGACGATGCATTATGATGAAAGGAGTGACTGTATGAAGAAACGGTTATCAGCTTTTACCTTGATTGAAACCATCATTGTGATGGCGATCTTTTCCATGATTATGTTTAGCGTGATGCAGCTGATGGATCCGGTTTCCAAGTATTTTGTCAGAGGCTCCAACTTTGAAAACTCTACGGCTTGTCTGGATAATATGCGCCGCTGCATTGAAGGCAACCTGATGTATGCCGACCGTATCCGCGGCTATGCAGGCTTTGAGCCCTACATTTATACCGAGGGCGGCGTGGATGTTGACGGTGACGGTACCGATGATATCACAGGTGTGAAAACATCCAGTTACGCGCCGAGCCCCGTGCTGAAGCAGCAGGTGTCCGATTTCCATAACACTTTCTTCAAAGATCGTGTGTGCTTCGATGCCAGCGGTGTCATCTATGTGATCTGCTTCGATAACACCGAGATTATCTCTGATACCGCCCTGCAGAATCTCAGCCGGCTGAGCAGTTATAACGATATGCGGCTCAATCAGGGCAAGATTCTCCTCTACGGTTTCCAGTATAATGCGGAAAAGGATGGTGAGGGCAAGGTTGTCTATACGCTGGATCTCGACAATCCTACGATTACCGAGTGGACAGTCAATCAGAAGCTGTACGGCAACTTTGATTACACCTTCTATCTTGGTACGGACGGTAAAAAAGATGACGGCTCAGGCAATCAGGTCCTGATCACCGACGCCACCGAGCTGCTCGGCAAGTACAACATGATCTTTACCGACTGTAAGATTCACATCAGTGTTACTGAGGTGCGCAGAGGCGCCAGCGGTGGACTGGAGCGTTCCGGTACAGCCGCAAGCTACCAGAACACCTACGCTTCGTTCATTCTGGAAAATGCTTTGCAGTACGGCGAAACCGCATTTACCAACATTCCCCAGATGGACATCAAGATCGACTATGACCGCACCAAGAACTATAAGGATATCACTGCTTATAAGCGTACCAGTATTGATCAGGTGCAGCAACTTGGCAAAATGGGCGATTCGAGCTTAACGACCTACAATACGATTGCCGCATCTTCCCAGACCGGCCCCGTCAGCAGCTTCTACTTTATCTTTACCACGCCGGATTCCTGCAATAATGTGGATCCGCTTACATGGGGCATTACCGTTTCCTGAGTCACAGTACAGTATAACCATCAAACACAAAAGAAGGCAGCCGGTGTTGCCGGCTGCCTCTTTGTTTGATTGTAATCTATCAGAGAATCATGCTGTAGTAGCTATGCTGCTCAGGCTGAGGCAGCGTGCTTAGATACCAATCCGTCAGTTGGCTGCCGCAAATCGCTCCAATCAGCAAACCGATGCACAAATACGGGCCAAACGCAAACTTTGAGTTGCCCGTAATCTTTTTGATCACCAAGCCGCATATTGCTGCCAGAAGAATGCCGATGAATGCAGCGGGCACAACGCCTTTCCAACCAAGGAACAGACCGCCGCAGAACATTAGCAGCGTATCACCCAGCTCGATGCCGCGCACTTTTTCGCCGGTTTTCTTCTGATAGTAAATTCCGCTGATCTCACCGATGAGAAAGAACGGCAGGCTGATGCAAATGCCGCCGATCAATCGCTCTGCGATGGTGACATCGTTGAGAAAGTGAGATGGAATCGTCAGAATCAAAATGACCGCCAACACGCGCAGGTCAATTTCAAGGGTGTCCCAGTCCATGAACCCCACTACGATCAGCACAGATGTGTATAGGCACATGATAATGGTGTTGACGTGAAAGCCAAAGATGAGATAGTTCAGCAAGTAGAGCAACGCGTTGAGGCCTTCCACCAGTGGGTATCTGCCGGAGATCTTCTCGCCGCAGTTGTGACATTTTCCCCTGAGGAAAAGCCAACTGAATACGGGAATCAAATCAATGGCACGGATTTTTGCCCCGCAGGTCATGCAGTGAGAAGAACGCTTGATCAGCGATTCGTTTCGTGGCAGGCGGATGATGACCACATTCAAAAAGCTCCCGATAATCAAGCCGTATGCCAGCACCATGGGGATCGTCAGCAGAAAGAATGGCAGGTCGAAGAATTCCCATTCCTCACGGATGATGGGCTTTGCTGCAAGGCATTTTGCAGCGAACATTACTTTTTGGTACATAACGGTACCTCCTTATATGGTTGTACTGTTATTTTATCACAGATTACATGATTTTTCAAGACGAAAAGCAAAATTTGGAGGTTAGGTATGAGAAACATCAGAATCGGTGACTATCTGGTCGAAGAAGGACACATTTCCCCCGAGCAATTGCAGCAGGTGCTGGATCATCAGCATGAGTCCGGAGATGGTAAGCGTTTCGGTGAAGTGCTGGTGGAAATGGGCTTTATGTCCGATGTCAAATTTGCACAGGCATTGTCCGGCAAGCTGAAGGTGCCGTATGTTGACCTGAATTCGGTTGATATTGATGGCGAGATTGCCCGTAAAGTGCCCCAGGATCTGGCAGAGCGTAATTGCGTCATCGCAATCAATATGACAGGTCGCCGTCTTACTGTTGCAACCGATGACCCCGTCAACTTCAATATTCTTGAGGATATCAAGGTGAAAACCGGTTACGACTGCATCCCTGTGCTGGCAACCCGTGCAGCCATCAAGAAGGCGGTGGGTAAGGCATATCAGATGTCTGACCTGGGCGATATCGACGGCATTGCAGGCCCCGAGGTTGTGGATGATGATGAATCCAAAGACCGTGTTGAGAGCGCGCCGATTGTAAAACTGGCAACGCAGATTGTTGAGAATGCGTTCCGTATGGAAGCAACCGATATTCACATTGAGCCCTTTGAGAAGTACACCCAGATCCGTGTCCGTGTGAACGGCGACCTGATGCAGCTGATGAATGTTTCCAGTAATGTTCAGAATCAGCTCTCCACCCGTTTGAAGCTGATTTCCGGCATGAACATTGCCGAAAAGCGTATCCCCCAGGACGGCCGTTTCTCCCAGACCGTTGACGGCATCCCGTTGGATGTCCGTGTGTCCTCGCTGCCTATGGTTCATGGCGAAAAGATCGTTATCCGTATCCTTTCCACTGGTGCCATCAAAACACGCCGCCTGCAAGATCTGGGTATGTCCGACTATAACTACCAGTTGTTCACCAGCATGATCAAGTGCCCCCACGGCGTGATTCTGGTTACAGGCCCTACCGGTTCCGGTAAGTCTACAACTCTGTATGCTGCACTGGGTGCAATCGCAAGACCGGATGTGAATGTGGTGACCGTTGAGGATCCTGTGGAAAAGCAGATGGAGGGTATCAACCAGTGCCAGGTCAATGTAAAATCCGGCATGACCTTCTCGGCTGCCCTGCGTTCTATTTTGCGTCAGGACCCCGATGTCATCATGATCGGTGAGATGCGTGACGGTGAGACTGCTGAAATCGGTATCCGTGCTGCTATCACGGGTCACTTGGTGCTCTCCACGCTGCATACCAACGATGCCGCATCTACCATCGTTCGTCTGGTGGATATGGGCATCCCCGCATACATGGTTGCATCCTCGCTCATCGGCGTTGTGGCACAGCGTCTGGTTAAGGTGCTTTGCCCCAAGTGCAGAAAGCAGAGAATGTCCACCGAAGAGGAAAACAAGCTGATGCATATCGACCACTCCGTGCCGATCTATGATGCCTGCGGCTGTAGCGAGTGCGGTAACGGCTATCGCGGTAGAACAGCTATCCACGAGATCATTCACTGCTCCGCAGGTATTTCTACGCTGATTGCCAACGGTGCCGGTAAGGAGGAAATCGAGCAGCTTGCAAGAGCCAACGGTACCAAGCTGTTGCGTGATAACGTATCTGATCTGGTTATGCAGGGTGTTACCAGTATGGATGAGCTGGTTCGTGTTACCTACGCTGTCTGATACTGCACTGAAACAATACAAATACAAGACGGGAGGAAATTCCAATGCCATTTATTACAATCAACAAGGTTCTCGACGATGTGCGTGCGCTGGGCTGCTCGGACTTGCACTTTACTGTCGGTATCAACCCTGTCGTGCGTCTGCACGGCCAGCTGCGTAAGATGAGCAGCTACCCTGAAATGACCGATGAGATGATCGGTGAGATCATCGAGCAGATGTGTAACGAACAGCAGCGTGCAAAGGTTGGCAGACACGAGGATACGGACTTCTCTTATGTGACCCGTGCAGGCTACCGTCACCGTTGCAATATCTTCTTCCAGCGTGATCATGCCGCCATCGCAATTCGTCTGCTGCGCAACGATATTCCTACACTGGATGACCTGTTTATGCCCCCCGTTATGGCAGAGTTCGCCATGCGCCCTCGTGGCTTGGTACTGATTACAGGCCCTACGGGTTCCGGTAAGTCCACCACACTGGCAGGTATGATCGACTACATTAACTGCAACAAGAGTGCCCATGTTATCACGATTGAAGACCCCATTGAGTATGTGCATGAGCATAAACGCTGCATGGTGAACCAGAGAGAGGTTGGCTCCGATGTGCCCGGCTTTGCACTGGCACTGCGTGCCGCACTGCGTGAAGACCCCGATGTCATTCTCGTAGGTGAGATGCGTGACTTTGAGACCATTCAGGCTGCCATTACCGCCGCCGAAACCGGTCACTTGGTGCTTTCCACCTTGCATACCACCTCTGCAGCAGATACCATCAACCGTATCATCGACGTGTACCCCGAGCATCAGCAGGTGCAGATCCGTACACAGCTTGCAAATACACTGGTGGGCGTTGTTTCCCAGACGTTGTTGCCGCTGAAATCCGGTAACGGCCGTGTGGCAGCGATGGAAATCCTTGCCTGTACCGACGCTATTTCTGCCCAGATCCGTGAGGGTAAGATCCACCTGATTCAGTCCTCGATTCAGGCAGGTAAGGCCCACGGCATGATGACGCTGGACTACGAACTGGCACGCCTGGTGAAGAACAACACCGTCAATGAGATTGATGCACTGGAGAAGTGCCAGGACAAGACCGAGTTCTATCGCTACCTTACCGCAATGGGCGGGCAGTCCATTGTGACCCGCGAGGGCGTGATTGGCTAAGGCAAAGAGTTACAAATCGGTTACACATTTTGTGCAATCTGCCGAAAACGATTTCGCTTTTGCGCTGCAAAAAACGGGTTTCGTAAAAGTTTGTTCACAACTTGGTAAATTTCTCGAAACCTATTGACATTTTTCGGTGGCTATGTTATACTAAGACCATGGAAGACAGAGATGCAGTCTTGGCGCGCGAGCTGCGTTTCTTATTTCGGGCCCTCCGCTACGGCGGAACATACATATAAGGAGGTTTCTTATCATGAAAAAGAAAGGTTTTACTCTGATCGAGCTGATCGTTGTTATCGCAATCATCGGTGTTCTGGCTGCTATCCTGGTTCCCGCAATGCTGGGCTATGTGAAGAAGTCCAAGATCACTTCCGCTAACTCCTCTGCAAAGTCCATCTACACCGCAGCACAGTCTGCTCTGACCGATATGGATACTGAGGATGAGTACGACATCTACAACGACCTCACTTCTCCTTGGACAGAGGCTTCTGCATTTTCTGCTCCTACTTCTAAGGGTACTGATGCAGATTCCACATTCCAGTACAAGGTCTGGACTTACTTCACTGACATCACCAAGCTGAGCGCATTCTCTATCGAGGTAACCGGTGGTTCCTGCTCTGCAGTTGCAGTTGTAAACGGTAACTACCCCGGCACTACCCCCAAGCAATTCTCCGTTGATGACTATGACAAGTCTAAGACCTACGCTTCTACAACTGAACTGGCTACCCTGATCAGCTACGCAAAGAGCTGATTGAAGCAGAGATTGTCTTTTGACATTTGAGAATATGCCCCCGTAACCGGGGGCATTCTTTCTGCATGGTTATTTTGTATGAATATCAAACCGATTGACGGGGGAATTTTTATGAAGACGAAAAAATGGAATGGTTTTACCCTGATTGAGCTGATTGTGGTCATTGCGATCATCGGCGTATTGGCAGCCATGCTGGTTCCTGCCATGCTCGGTTATATTACCAAAGCCAAAATTACCAGTGCCAACAGCGCAGCGCGAAACATCTCTAACGGTGCGTTGGTTGCATTGACGGACATGGACGCAGCAGATTATCAGCTTTCGCCGTTGGTTGGAAATATCACAACCACTGGCGCGGATATCGCCGCTTGCAAGGGTACATCAACCAATGATGTGCCTACTACAACTACCGATAAAGATACCTTGCTGACGCTGCTCTATTCCAAAATATACGATGTATTTAACGATATAGAAAAAATTGAGCAGGTTTCCTTCCGCTTTACTGCTACCACCTGTGACGGTGTCGGCATTATTGACGGTAAGTATCCCGGTTCTTATCCCATTGCCATTGGCGCAGATGATTTCCAGTCTTATGATAAAACATGGACGTCCTTGGTTGCCCTGGGCTACGCGGTGCAGGATTCCACTTTGTATGAAGATGCCGAAGAAGGCTGAATGGTATAATTGATATGAAGCAATTGATACACTCCAAGAAGCAGTTTCTGATACTGCTTCTTGTTTTTCTCATTTACGCTGTTGTGATCACTGCAACGCAGGTGATGAAGGCAGACGATTTCTTTTGGTATTACGCATTTGAATATGAGGAGTTGGCAGGATACCGTATGCCCAACGGTCGTTATGTCAGCAATATTTTAACGCACCTGATTGTTCGCTACCCCGTTGCAAGGTATCTTGTTATGGTGGGTATGCTGATGGCAACGCTTTTCCTGCTAGGCTCGTTTTCTTCTAATCAAAAGGGTGATTTTCGCAGCTATTGGTTGGCACTTTTTCTGTTCGTGACCATTCCCATTCGCGCCACATCTGAAGTGATCTCCTATCTTTCGGCTTTTGTCATTTATGTCCTGCCGATGATTTGTGTGCTAATGTATTTACATATGGCTTTTGGAGTTTGCCAATCACAGGCTTCGCTGAAGATCGGCTGGCGAAGCGCGCTTGCCTTTGTGCTTGGTTTGGTGGGGGCAATGTGCCTTGAGAGCATGACCGTTTATGCGTGCTTTCTGGCGGCCTTCTTCTTGCTCTGGTCTGTTTTCGCCTGCAAAAGGCGCGGCTTGCTGATGCATATTGCATACACGCTCGGCACAGCAATCGGCACAGTCGCAATGTTTTTGAATCCGAACTACCATTCCATTGCCACGGATGTTGACCAACAGGGATATCGTTACTTTGATTTCAGTTTTTCTGATATTTTTGCAAAACTCTATCAGGATGTCATGCCGAAATTTGCCAAGCCTATTCCGATTGTGCATATTTTCCTTGCGTTCGGCTTATATGCGCTATATGCTAAGTCAGACCGTTCCAACTGGGACCGCAGCCGGCGACGCTATGCCTCGCTTTCGGCTACCATGGTGGTTGTCTATGCGGCATATTCGGCTTTTACCGCCCTCACGCTCAATTTTCAAGAAACCACATGGGCAATGCGCGTGTATGCTGTGCAAACTGCACTGGTTTTCTTGGATATCGTCGCGATACTGTATCTGGTGTATTTGTTTTTGCCACGCCAGACGCTGCTTCATGTGGCAGTTTATCTTGCCAGTGCCACGCTGCACTCGCTCTTATTCTGTGTTGTGGGACCAGTTTCCGCCCGCTGTTTTTACACCAATTATCTGTTTTGGGCGTTGTGCGCCATCGAGGTTCTGCTTTCCACAGATGTGAAAACGTCGCGAATTCCGCTATCTGTCACTAAAATCGTGGCGTGTGTTGCCTGTTGTGCCATGGGGTATTGCTTTGCTATGAACAAGTACGGCTCATGCATTCAGATCAAGCATTTGCGCGAACAGATTGCAAATGGCAATGTCAGAGCCTATGAGATCATTGATTTGCCCTACACCATGTTTGATGGCGGCTCTTGCGTTGAGAATCCATATTATAATAGTAATTCATCGGCATTGTTGTCGAGTTTTGTGGATAAGGAATTGCCTACTACGATTGAAGAAATTGATATCCGTAACGGTGACATTCATGAAATTTACTTCCGTCTGTGGGCAGAGTATTACGGCTATGATCTTGACCCAAGCACCTACCGTACAGTGCATTTCAGCCTACTGGATTACAACACCGAGGCCCACAGCACTGTGGCAACGACCGCATCCGATGCCCCATAAACACAAATCCCACCCCTGTTTGTGCAAGGGTGGGATTTTTCGTATCTTTGTATTGCATTACGGGCAGAGCTGCTCATAGCTAATCAGAGAAGCGAGATATTT
Source organism: Oscillospiraceae bacterium (assembly GCA_016295145.1). Lineage (GTDB taxonomy): Bacteria > Bacillota > Clostridia > Oscillospirales > Ruminococcaceae > Firm-04. The sequence goes on along the minus strand of JAEDLR010000008.1, from coordinate 8,948 downwards.
TAGCACTTTAACCGCGTCCTCGCCGGTGATGTTGCCATCGCCGGTTACTTCGGCATTGGCAAGACCCTGTTCCGTCACAACGGTTGCAATATCCTCGGCAATGTAGCGATTGTAAACGATCACATCAGCAATGGTCACTTCGCCGTTCTCGTTAATGTCGCCATAGCGGAGGTTTGCCGGCGCCGTGGAGGTGCTGGCGCTCGTCGTCACGCCGGTAACAATACTGCCCTGGGAGTCGAGAATCGTGCCACCGTCCAGATTACTTCCCTCAGTGTGGGCGTAATCGGCGTAGAACTCGTTGAGGGAGAGGCCCGTGCCGTTGTTGCCCAGCGCTTTCTGGTGGTCAAGACCGATGTATTTGCCGGTTTCCAGCGTCTGCCAGAGGGAAGGCTCAAACAAGCCATATTTTTCCGCATCCCATGTGGTGAAATCGTAGCCCAGCAAACCGCCGGTATCACCCGAGTTGGGGTTCAGGCACCAGAATGTGTGGTTGATGTGGTTGTTAATCATGTAGTCGCGTAGAAGTTCCATCCACTTCTGGTTTTTTCCGTCATCCATATGGCCGCCCCATTCGCCGATCAGCAAGGGCGCAATGTCCTCCTGGTTGATGTAAGCCCATGTGTCATACCAGTAGTCATCCAACAGTGTCTGGGTATTGAAATCCTTGTTGAACCATGTCTGCGCATACACCGAGGGGCCGTAATCATGGGGAGAATACACGATCTGGCTTGTACCGCTTGTGGGCGTAATGGGATAATCTCTCACGCCGCGGAGATTGCCACCCCACCATGCACCATACCACGGTGACTGATCTGCGGGGGCTTGCCAAATATCAGGGGTATCGTAGGTATAGCCCTTTTCGGTTTTGGGATACTGCTCAACGCCTTCCACAAAGATCAGCGCATGGGGGTTCACAGCAAGAATGGCATTTGCGCAGGTTGTTGCTGCGTATGCCCAGTTGTTCTCATCGGTGGTACCGTCCCATTTTGCGATGGTATCGGGGCAGGTCGCATCGTATTCGCGCTTGCCATGAGGCTCATTTTTCAGGTCGAAGCCCAGCAGGGTGTCGTCGTTTTTGTACTTGTCTGCCAGCCAGACCAGTGTGTCGATCCACAGTTCGGTGGTGATGCCGGCCTTGCCGTACCACAGCTCATAGTTATGGCCGGAGTTGTTCGCATCGGGGCTGTGAATATCAATAAACGCCTTGATGCCGTAGTCCTTGCATTTCTGCATGATGACATCGAAGATCTCCATGCTGCTCTTGAGTGTTTTGCCGTCCTCAAGCACAAAGTCCTTGTTGATGTTGACATATTTACCGGCAGGTGTGATGCTGCCATCCTCGCCAACCTCGTCCACAGGCGGCTCGTAGCCAGCCTGCACAGAGCTTACAGGGTTGGGATCACCGTTCATCCATGAAAGCAATAGCTCCGAGGAGATGGGGAAGCGAATGACATTGATGCCCTTGTCTGCACAACCAGAAAGGAAATCATCCACATCGGCGGCATAAAGACCGTGAGCGCAGTTTTCAGAGCAGTTAAAACCGAACCAGTTTGCGCCGGTCAGCCAGACCTCGTTGCCGTTCATGTCATATAAACGGCTGCCCACTGCGTGCAGCCAGTCATCGCCGGTATCGTCCGCAGCAGTGGAGTGAAGCTGCAGGTTTGCACCGTTTGCGGATACTATGCCCGCAACAATGGCTGTCGCCAGCCCCAGCGACAGCAGTTTTCTTCTTTTCATAGAATAGCCCCCTTTGAAAAATGTTCTAGGCTCTTTGGCAAAATGTGTGGATGCAAAGAGCCGCCCTCCTTGCTGCACGCCGCATACTGCGGTGCGCAGCATATCAGCAGACGCAGGCGGTACCCTGCGCCGTGCCTGCAACGGCAGTTTCCCTGCCGAATTGGCCATAAAACCGTAAATCAGAAGATGCCGAAACGCTTTTTCTCATAGAACGGTTTGCCGTTTGCCACCATGTTCTTTGCGCGAATGTTGGATGCAGGGATGCATTCAAAGGGCAGCTCGGTGTAATCACTGCACTCTGTAGAGATGGTATTGCCAATCTCTGCGATGTCAACATTTTCGTCAGCGTCCAGCGCAACCAGCAGGAAACGCTCGTTGCTTTCGGAAGTTTCCTCGATGTATGCTTTCTTGACGCCCTTGATTTTCTTCAACTGTGCCTTCAGCGCGCCAAGGAGTTCATCGGTAATGGCGGGCTCTGCGGGAGATTCCGCCTCGGCAGCCTTTGCCTTCTCCAAATCGGCCATTGCCTGCCGGATTGCTGCCTGCTGTGCGGCTCTGGCATCTTCCGCAGAGGGCACATTGCCACCCATGGGTACCGCAGGACGCGGTGCAGGTGCGCTGGAAAGCACATCCAGATCGCCGTTGTGGTCGCCCAGTATCATGATCTGCGGACGCACCAGGCAGAGATTGCTGCCAAAGGGATTGATGACCATACCGCCGATGGGCTCATTGGCTTTCATAAAGCGGTAGATGTCCATAAAGCCCATGACCATTACCTGAAAACGCTCGCCGGGCTTACGGTTTTTGCGCAGCTCGATCTCGTCGGTAAAGGCAGGCAGGAACTTATCGCCCTTCTGGTTCGTCATCATCTGGAATGCAACACGGGTCTGAACCTGTTCACCCTCCTGAGGGGGTGTTGCGGGGCGCTCGATAATCGCAGGAACAAGATATCTTGCTTCAATGGCGGCTTGGAGAAATGCCTTCTCGTGGTCGCGGTTTGTCAGATCTACCTTAAAGGTAGCCATTGCGTCAACAAGCACCGGATTGGTTACCGGCTTCATCATAGGGCCTTCAGCCATGTCTGGACCTCCTGGATTTGGTGGATTCAATCAGCAAACTGCCTGACTGTACCATCCTATTGTAACATATTCCTTCCGAAAAAGCAAGTCTTTTTGAAAGAAAGCGCACAAGAAGCTGTTATAAAAACAGACCCCGATACGATATCGGGGTCTGTTGGCTGTTTAAAGGACTCCGCCTTGCCGTCGTCCGTAGAATAAAACCCGCCAAAAGCAGGTGGGTATCCGCCCACACGGTTCACGCTCCCTTCGTCCACCAAGGGTGGGAGGTCTGCAATCCGCGCATGGAGCCGAGATTCCCTATTCATAGATGTTGGATTATATCATAACGGACTTGCTCGCACAAGGCAGAGAGCCAAGCAAATTATGCAACGGAGAAGAAAATCTTACTCCTCGTGGCAATCGCAGCCACAACCGCAGTCGCAATCGTCATCATCGCAATCGCAGTCGCATTCAAAGCGCTCGATGAAGATGTTTGCGATACGCTCGTACTCCTCGTCGCTTTCAATGGGAATGAGAACATCATTGCCGTTCTCATCGGTATCCACCCACAGAACAACCAGCTCGCACTCGTCCTCCAGCAACTCCTCAGGATTCTCAACATGGGGGATCAGGGCGAAGTAAACTCTTTCGTTCTCCTCCAGCACATCCACCAGTTCAAAAACCTTTTCGGTGCCGTTCTCGTCCACCAAGGTGTATAGCTCAGGCTGATACTCCATCGCTTCGTCCATCGGCTCGTTATGTTCGTTTGCCATATCGTGATACTCCGTTCCTCCGATTTACATCGGTATGAATTGTGTCGGAAGGATGATCCTGTACCATCTTTCCTTCCCCTATATTGTAACCGATTTTTCGAAAAATGTCAAGCCCCATTTCTGAATAATACAATACAAAAAATTTTCAAAAAGTTGCCAAAAACTATTGACAACCCACGAAAAGTGTGCTATAATAAAACCATGAAAAGAACTTCTTCATAAAACCTTCCTGAAATCGGCGTTCAGGCGGGGTGGGTTCAAATCTCGCCTGCATACCGGTTCTCTGATCTACTCAATCCAGCGGATGCATTTTCGCTGAGAAGGAATTCTTTGAGATCGGGCGTGACCTCCGCGCTGAAGGGAGTGATCACAGCCAATCTACATCGGAAAGGATGTGTGCCCAATGGATTCAGAACAGTTTCCCGTTCGGTTTCCGGCGGCTCATACTCAGCTTTCTGTTATGCGTTGATAGGATGGAGCGCGACTTGTGCAGCTTTCGCTGTGAATGTCGCATCGGTTCTCGTGAACAAATGGACGCATACAGAGGGACGGGGTTTATGGTGAAACATGAGTGAGTCGAATTTTTTCCTTTGTGCGGCAGATAATATACATGGTCGCCTTGATGCAGCTTTTTCCGGAAACCGATATCAAACGGAGTTATTTTGTGATTTCGGGTCTTTCTTTCGTGAGAGAAACGCCCGCTTCCGCGATGTGCGGTCTTGTCGCTTTGCGATTGCGATAGAAGCGGAGCAGTGCTTCGCACTTACAATTGAATACAAATAAGGAGAGACCTGAGCAGAAAGGTCTCTCTTATTTTGCAAACGGAGGATTTCTCATGTGTATGATGGATCTGCATACCCACAGCTGCTACTCGGACGGACAGTACAGCCCTGCGGAAGTAGTCAAACAAGCCAAGGAAAAGGGCATCGCGCTGCTTGCACTGACCGATCATGATACCGTCGCAGGGATTCTTGCGGCAAAGGCGGCAGCAGATGCATATGGCATTACATTTTTCGCAGGCATTGAACTCAGTACCGCCGGCAGAGCCAGACAGCATCTGTTGGGATACGGCATTGATCCGAATAACGAAAAGCTGTTACGGGCTTGTGGGGAATTTGCAAATCGTCGGCAAGACCGTGCCGTGCAGATTGCGGCTTTGCTGCAATCGCAGGGCGTGGATATTACCGTGGAGGAGGCGGCGGCAGAGGCGAAAGGACAACTTGGCAAGCCACATTTTGCAAGGGTGCTGATGCGAAAGGGCTATACCAACTCCATCGCGGAAGGCTTTGCGCGGTATCTGGATACCCCTGCCATCCGTGCATTGGCGGACCCCAAGCCAACAATGCAGGAGGCAATTTCACTGATCCATGGGGCAGGGGGCGTGGCGGTATTGGCGCATCCCTGTACGCTCAAATTGGACGCAGATGCCTTTTGTTCATTGTTGGATGCGCATTGTGCCTGCGGTTTGGACGGTCTTGAGGTGTATTATGCACGGCATACCGCTGAAGAAATCGCGTTTTATGCTGATTGTGCAGCCCGGCGCGGTCTGTTGCAAACAGGCGGCTCGGATTATCATGGAGAAGCCGTAAAACCTGATGTTACGTTGGGCGTCACAGTGCCCAAGACGGTGTTTGACAAGCTTGCTTTTTAGGGGAGGTGAATCCTTCATCCTTTGCCAGAAGGATGCCTTTGACAGGAGCCGCTTTCTTTGCCCAATAAACAGATACAGAAATCCTTTGCGCCGAATGATAGCAGCCAATGAAAAAACCACCCGAGTAACCAAACTCAGGTGGTTTTGTGATTATACCGTTTTTTGGCGGCGCAGTAGCCAGAATCCGGCCCACAGGGCAATTGCAATTGCGATGCCAACGCTGCCGGCAATCATAACGGAAGCGGTAAGATCATACAAATAGCTTGTTACAGCCACAAAAATCTGGTCTGCCTTCACCGCAAAGCGATCGAACCAACGGCTGAAATGAATCACCGCAGCAGGTACCAGCATCAGCAGCGATGCCGTAAACAGTGCCGATGCAGCCCAGTACAGCAGTGTTTTCAGTTCCTTGCGATGCAGCAAAGCCAGCAGCGCAAGCAGTATGACGCTTGCCGCAATGCAGATGAGCATACCTCTGCCAACCCATGGTACATAAGGGCGCAGCTTTGTCAGTACCTTTGCCTCATACAGCGTCTGAAAACGAAACACATCGGCGGTTGTCAGTACATTGGTTTTTGCGTTATCAATGGCTGTTTGCAGACTCTTTTCAAATGCCTTGTCCTGTTGATAGCCGTTTTCCTCGGCATACTGTTTAAAAAACGCAGTGAGATTCTCCTCCAACAGTGAGAAATCTGCATCTACCGCAACGGAATCCCGTGTGCCATGGAGATATCCGAATGCATTGTCAATGGACTGCTCAATGATGCCCTTGATTTGTTCGGTGGAAAGGCTCTTGGTGTACACCTCCGCAGGAATACCCGAAGTATTGATCTGTTCAGTGTAGTATGCCGTCAGATTCTCCAGCACGCGCGCGTCCAGATTCTTTTCGGCAAGAATCTGCGTGCAGGTTGTGGCATCCAACGCGCGGAATTGCAAAATGCCCAGTGCCATACTGCCTGCTGCGGAAAATACCAGCAGCAGCGTCAGCACAACGCTCAGCAGATATTGTATCGGTCGCTTCACAGCTTACTCCTTCACCTCAGTTGTCACATAATACAGTTTGGATATCGGCTCACAGATCATGCCGATGCGCGTATCGGAATTGCCCAGTATATCGGCTTCGCAGGTGTACAGCGTGAGTTTGTCTGTAGATGTGTTTGTCACATAGGATTTATCGGTTTTCTGAAAGCGAATGGCTTCCTTTGCCCGATATGTAAAGATGCCGTATTCGGTGTACAGCGTCACCGTGTCACCGACCTTCATCTTGCTGAGATCAGCAAAAAAAGTGTTCACATGGGCACTGATGACCACATTGCCGGTATCGCCGATGACCTTGTTCTGCGTGGATTGGCAGGCACCCAGCGCAAGCAGCTCAGTGGTCGTGCCGTAGTATACGCCAACAGTCAGGTCAATTTCCTCGCAGATGAGGGTTGCGCACTGCTCCCCAAAATGAGGGTAGAGCACCTCGCCGACGGTAGTGGTTTCCTTGTTGCCGTTCGTATCAATATCCTTGTTGATGATGTTCAGCCCTGCTGTCGTGGACTGCACCTTCAGATTGTCCATAAAAGCGATATTGAGGTAATTCTGCAGCCGATGCGTCGGCATCAGCAGATACACCAGCATCGCGATACCGATGCTTAGTATCACCAGAAAAACAGGGGTGAGCAGCCATGGCAGCTTATTGGCAATGCTGCTTTGCTTGGTTGCGGATTCAGACATTGTTGTCCTCCTCGGTCTCTTTGCCGCTACGGTATATCATGAAGCCGATACCGCCCACAGCAATCAGCACCAGAACAGATGCCAGTGCAAACCATCCCGTCAGATTCCATCCGGTATCCTCCACGATCACGCCCATGGGGGAAGAATCAATGAGGTTGCCGTTTTCATCGCGCACAGAAACATCAATTTGCCCCTGCTGCATATTATCCACTGACATATGGAAGCCAAGCTCCTTGAGAATCTGTGTCATCTGGTCTAGCACGGCCGCCTGATTGTCGGTAGACATCTGCGCCAGAATGCTCTGCTTCTCGTCAATGGAGAGATTTGCCATGAACTCTTTGCGTGCATCCTCGGGCAGCGATGCCAGATAGGCGATTTTTTCGTCCATGGTCATCAGTTCGAAGCTTTTCTGGGGCTTTACTGTGGTGGTTGTGGTAGAAGAACCGTTGCCTGTACCCGTACCTGTGGTGGTAGTAGTAGTAGCGGTGGCAGATGCCATAATCTGCTGCTGCATGGCAATGGCAGATTCCATATACTGGTCAATGACGCCGTTGATGGAGTCACCAAAGCCCTCGATCGTCCAGACTATTTCGTCATAACGGTAGTAGTAATCGCCGTAGTAGATGCCGTTTTCGTCCTTTTCGCAGTATTGGTATACATTTAGCATCTGCTGGATCTGACTTTCAGGCACGCAAGCATTGCGCAATGCCTGTGCCACATCATTGATACTGTAAGCGTGGGCGGTCATAGGCGCAGCTACAAGGGCAGCACCGATTGCCAGTGTGGCAGCCACGGACTGGATTGTTTTTTTCAGAGACTTCATTGTGGTTTCCTTTCATGGTAGGGGAATATTCGGCGTTTTGCTTGCCGAACCGAATATGTATGCACACTGAAAGTATATCATATCCCTTGGGAAAAAGCAAGTACCTGCGCGATTTTTCATAAATTTTCCACACAATGCCCAAAAACGGCTGAAAACATTCTACTGCATGATAGAAGTTTCGGTCAGGGCGTTTTCTATTATGGAGGTGCTGCCCTGCGCCTTGAGAATCCAATGATGAAACAGAAAGTACACCAATGCATACTGTATGTCCGGACAAATGGGTTTGGGGGAGCACCCCATAAAAATCGGCCGGATTGCAAACAACCCGACCGATGATACTTTATGGTTATGCCTTAATAGCCGCGCGCAGCGCATCCACGCGATCTGTACGCTCCCATGCAGGCATCAGATCCTCTCTGCCCATATGCCCGTAAGCCGCAAGCTTGCGATACTGGGGTTTGCGCAGCTCCAGCGTATCAATAATGGCAGCAGGGCGCAGATCAAAGCACTGCTGAACGGCATTGGCAAGCATTTCATCGCTTACAACGCCTGTGCCAAAGGTTTCAACGAATACGGAAACAGGCTTTGCCACACCGATGGCATAGGCAAGCTGCACCTCACAGCGCTTCGCCAGACCAGCCGCAACCAGATTCTTTGCAATATATCGAGTCATATATGCTGCGGAACGATCCACCTTGGTTGGATCTTTGCCAGAGAATGCACCGCCGCCGTGACGGGAATAGCCGCCATAGGTATCCACAATGATTTTTCTGCCGGTTAGACCACTGTCACCTTGCGGGCCGCCAATGACGAATCTGCCGGTGGGATTTACAAAGATCTTGGTGTTCTTGTCCATCCATTCCGCAGGAATGGTAGGCTCTACCACCAGCTCAACCAGATCGGTGCGGATCTGATCCAGTTCCACCGAGGCAGCGTGCTGCGTGGAGATGACAATGGTATCCACACGCACAGGACGGTCATCTTCATATTCCACTGTGACCTGTGTTTTGCCATCGGGGCGCAGATAGGAAAGCGTGCCGTCCTTGCGCAGAGCAGTCAGTTTCAGCGCCAGTTTATGCGCAAGTGCAATGGGCAGCGGCATTTTTTCGGGCGTTTCCTCACAGGCATAACCGAACATCATGCCTTGATCGCCTGCGCCGGTTTTGCCGTAGTCATCGTCGTCGTTG
>JAEDLR010000096.1 GCA_016295145.1 Oscillospiraceae bacterium | reverse complement strand
CCGGCTATATCGTCGGCAAGTATATCAGTATCGAGAAACTGATTTCCGATACCAAGGAAACCTATTACCAGGTCTTGCAGCAAAGCTCCCTCAACTGGCACGAGGGGACGAATGACTACGCGCCCTTTGTCATCTATATGCTGGGCATCCTGGTGGCGGCGTACCGGGATTTTGAAACGAGGATCGAGCTGCTGACCAATCGTGGCCTTTCCAAACCCGACCGGGTGCGGGAGGTCATCAAACAGCATCTCGGAAAAATCACGAAGGCAGAAATTCTGGAAAAGTGCCCGGACATCAGCCGGATCACCGTGCAGCGTGCGCTGGCGGAAATGCTGAAAAACGGCGAGATTACAAAGCTCAGCGGCGGGCGATATACATCGTATATCTGGAACGGAGAATGACGAGACGCGGAGATGTCGCTGCGGCGGGCTTTATATACCTTTTGCTCCTCGGTGATACAGCATAGCTTCGATCACTGACCTCCGCTTTGCCGCACCACCTACACCCGAAGAGCGAACATCCGCAAGCCACCCGCGCTTGCGAATATTCGTCCTTCTGCTGCCGCTTGAAACGGCCTGTCAGGTACGATGACAGCCCCTTTCCCGCGTCAGCGGTCGCAAAAGGTATAACACACCAGACTTTGCTCTCACCCCATGCAGAAGGCTGCATGGGGTGAGAGCAAAATCGTGTGCCAACAGGGATGCTCCGCGCCCCTATTGGAAACCCGGCGCCGAGGGGATTCTCCCCTCTGGACACCTGCAATTTTCTTCACACGGCGGTACCCAAACTGTAAAATGCAGTTTGCAACTTGTGCGAAGAAAAAGCAAAAGGAAGCATCTGCACTTTGATCGGGCGAGCGCAAATCTTCCTCTTGGTGCTGATAATCTGAAATTGGATATCGTCCGCCTGACCAGCCTCAGCACTACCATGTATACTGTTCGGTGCACGAATGTAAAATGATGGGCGACAAGTCCGGTTTATGGGATAGCCGGCAAAGTATAATGGCAATGGAAGAACAGAAGAGACATACACAGGAAATCGGGGGGTGGGTGATATTGAAAACTTTTTATGCACATAAATGCGAAATGCCGAACGGCGAAATTGCTTGGCAATCGGTACGGGATCATCTGATCGGGACGGCGCAACGTGCGGCACAATGTCTGCGGCCGGTTGGGCTTGAAAAAACGGGATATCTGGCGGGTCTGCTTCATGATATGGGCAAATATACCGGCGATTTTCAGCAATACCTTGCCGCCGGTGGCGGTAAGCGAGGCAGTGTAATCCACACCTTCCAGGGATGCCGTTATATGATGGAGAAGTACCATCGAAATGATGACGAGCTGCCGTCAATCATTGCGTCTGAACTGATCGCCTTTGCAATCGGTGCGCACCACGGCTTATTTGATTGTGTCGATTCGGCGCAGCGTCTCGGAATGCAGTATCGATCTCAGAAACAGGATATGTCATACGAAGAGGCTGTTGCAGGCTTTTTCAATGAAATACCGGTCGAAGAGATGGAACAATACTTCTCAGAAGCATCCAAGGAGATCAACCGGATCGTCAAACGATTGGATGATACCTATGCGCATGACCAAGACTACGCATTTGAAGTAGGCCTTCTGGCGCGATTGGTCCTGTCTTCTGTGATTGAAGGAGATCGCCGTGACACCGCTACTTTTATGAATGGCACGAGCCCGCACATTTGGCCGGAGGATATGGTTCCCGTATGGAAGGAACGACTGGCCTTTATGAAGGAGAAATTGGCGCAATTCCCCTGCGATACGCCGGTTGCAGATGCGCGGCATACAATTTCTGAGATCTGTTGCGCATTCGCGGCACATGAACCGGGGATTTATCGGCTCAATGTGCCTACGGGCGGCGGAAAAACGCTCAGCTCACTGCGGTATGCGCTTGCACACGCAAAACAATTCAACAAGCGGCGTATCATCTTTACATCACCGCTGCTTTCCATTCTGGAGCAGAATGCAGGCGTTATCCACGAGTTTGTTGGCGATGACAGGTTGATTTTGGAACACCATTCCAATGTCGTGCAGGCGAAACCGGAACAGGGAGAACTGGACGAACGTGAACTTCTTGTGCAAAGCTGGGACGCGCCGATTATCATCACGACGTTGGTGCAGCTTTTAAATACCTTGTTTGATGGAAAAACGACTGCCATCCGGCGCTTTCAGGCGCTCTGTGACAGCATAATAATCATTGATGAGGTTCAAACCGTGCCAGCCAAACTGCTGACGCTTTTTAATCTTACGATTCAGTTTTTAAGTGAACAGTGCCTCGCGACGGTGGTGC
>JAEDLR010000056.1 GCA_016295145.1 Oscillospiraceae bacterium | reverse complement strand
GCGAGAACCTAAATCTCGTGCGTCTGCCAGTTCCGCCACACCCGCATATTCAATTTTGCTCCTGATTTTAACCTGCCAGAGCTTGCAGGGAATAAATGTACTGTAGTGACGCAATCAAAATCCAACGTGTATGCCAATTTCACCACAGGCGCATATTCAATTGGCAGTGTATTACAATCCATATACACTGACGTTCTTATTATACACAAAAAAATCCGATTTGTCAAGCAAAAAGACCGTGAATTTTATTAAGAAAAGATTCATAAATTTTCCCGTGAAAAATCTTGCCAAGCGCACAGGGCTGTGCTATAATAATGATAGAAAAAAATGTCGAAGTCCGTCACATTGCACGGGCACGGCGTGTATAACAAAGGGAGCATAAACAGAAAATGAACACTTCAAAAAGAGCAGCTGCGCTGCTGCTTGTATTTACAGTATTGTTTACATTTACCGCTTGTCAGCCCCTGAATCCCGGCGGCAACAATGGCGAAGTTTCTCAAAAGGGTGATGTTATCATCACCGAAGCAATGGCTTCCAACAATTCCACATTGCAGGATTCCTTTGGGGAATCCCCCGATTGGTTTGAGCTACACAATACTACCGACCATGCCGTTTCCTTGCAGGGATGGTATGCTTCGGATGATCCCGCCAAGCCCGATGCTTTTTCTCTTGCGCATTTGACATTGCAACCAAACAGCTACACTGTCATATATGCCTCCGGGCGCGATGTCATAACGGAAAACGGTGATGTACATACCAACTTCAAGCTCAGCGCCGGCGAGACCCTCTGCCTGTTTTGGGGTGGTCAACGAATGGATGCACTGGAGATTCCCGCCGATTTGCCAGCTGACCTTTCCTGCGGCACAGTAGCACAAACCGAGGGAACGGTTTATTTTGCAACTGCCACACCTGCGGCTGCTAACAGCGACCGTTATGCGGCAAATCTTGCGGATCTCAGCGACAATACCGTAGGTGTCATATTGAGCGAATGGTGCCCAAAAAACGACGGGATCTTCTACGATGAAACCGGTGACTGTCCTGATTGGGTAGAGCTGCGCAATTGTTCTTCGCAAGCGGTTGACCTGACAGGCTTTGGGCTCAGCGATGATGCAAACAACCCAATGCGATGGACATTTCCTGCGGTAACACTGGGTGCAGGAGAATATCTGCTGGTGCTTCTTTCCGGCAAAAAGGTGGAATACACCGAAGATTCGCTGTTTTTGCACGCAGATTTCAAGCTGAAAAATACAGACGGCATCCTGCGACTTTCCAATGCAAGCGGTATTCCAATTGATCAAGTCACGGTGCTTGCACTCCCTGAATGGATGTCACAGGGCAAAGATACAGAGCTGACGGACGAATACCGCTATTACACTGTTCCCACACCGGGCAAGGCGAATGCCAACAACGGCTTTGCATCGCTAGAAAATGCACTGTCAGCTTCTGTGGAACGTGTGTATATCAATGAGGTGTGCGCGGTCAGTTCGGAAGATGTGCAGACATTGCCCGATGAGGACTGGATCGAGCTCTACAACAACACCTCCGCAGATGTGAATCTCGCAGGCTGGTCACTCAGTAAGGATAAGGACGATCTGCGGGATTTTATCTTTCCCGATGTGAGCATTCCTGCCTACGGATATCTTGTGATATCAGCCGGAAAAATCGCTTCCACTGCAGTCAAATCACTCAACACAGGATTTCGCATCGGGTTTGCAGGGAATACATTATATCTTTGTAATGCAGACGGCATTGTGACAGATTGCTTTGACACAGGCTATCAAAGGCAATCGGTGACAGCAGGCCGCGTAGCAGGTGAAGCCTCTCTGGAACGCCGTTTTTTCTCCGTTCCCACAAAGGGCACGGCAAATGATCTTGCAAACGCCGCCCCAGCCTATGCACAGCCTGTGCAGATCTTGACAGAGCAGAGCGCATACATTACCGGCAATCAAACCATTACACTGCACACCATACAACCAAACGGCAGGATCTACTATACGCTGGACGGCACTGCACCCACTGATGCGAGTACTCTGTACACTGCACCGATCGCCATACAGCAATCTGCATCGCTGCGTGCCGTTGTGTACGCGGACGGATACTTACCCTCTGATGTGACAACCCGTACTTTTCTCGCAGAAGAACCCCACAGCTTGGGTGTTGTCTGCCTGACCTGCGACCCCGATGATCTCTTTGGATACACAAACGGCATTTGGGCAGATGGTCCCGGTTGGACATCGACTTTCCCCCATATGGGTGCCAACTACTGGAAAGACTGGGAGCGCGAGGCATACTTCGAGTATTACGATACCAACGGCGACCTGGGCATTGCGTTTTCGGCAGGTATCAAAAACCACGGGCAATATTCCCGCGCTGAGGCACAAAAATCCGTTTCCGTCAATCTGAAAGAGGAATACGGCTCTGATACAGTCCACTACCCGTTTTTTGGCGAAAACGGCATAAAGGTCTTTGATAATCTGCTGCTGCGCACGGGCGGACAGGACTGGAAAACCACGAATCTTGTAGACGCATACTGTGCCCGTGTGATTGAGGGGCAAATGGATCTTGACCACATGGATGAGGTGCCCGTTGCCATGTATGTCAACGGCGAGTACTGGGGTATGTATTATCTGCGCGAAAAGATCAATGAGTCGTACATCTACCACCACAGCGGCATCACAGCGGATAACCTCGATGCCATCAAGGGCAACAAGAACGCAGAAACCGGCACTTATGATGCCCACGAGGCATTGCTAAAGTACATCCGCACTCATAACCTTGCCGATCAGCAGTGCTTCGATTATGTTGCTTCCCAGATTGACATTCAGGAATGGACAAACTACTGGATCGCCGAAAGCTTTTTCGGCAACACCGATACCGGCAATATCCGGTTTTATAACAGCCGAGACGATTCCGCAAAGTGGCGTTGGATCTTCTTCGATCTTGACTGGGCACTCTTTCCGACGACTTATCGGTACAATTCCGTTCAGCAGTTTCTCGACCCCCAAGGGCATGGCGTAGGAAATATGTTCAGCACGACCATTGCAGTGGGTCTGTTCAAAAATGCGGCGTACAAGCAGTATTTCATTGAAACCTACGCCCAATATATGCATACCGTATTTAATACGGAACGGATGCTCACAATTCTGGATGAAATGACCGCACAAGTCGATTCTGAAATGCAGCGTCACTGCGCTCGCTGGAAGAATTTATCCTACGACAGATGGCAGAATAATGTCGCTACGCTGCGCAAAATCGTAGATGAGCGATGGGAGATCTCTGCCAACAATCTACGCAAGTCCTTCTACCTCTCCGATGAGCAAATGGCAAAGCTATTCCCTGAACTGTATGCTTAATTCGAAATCTGCAAGACCGCATCGTTTGATAAACGATGCGATTTTTGCATTTTGACGCTGCAAAACTGCCGAACTGGAAAAAATCGCAAAAAAGTTGCCGTTTTCAGATAATTTTAATCTTTCTATGGCATAATCGTATACAGAGCTTGAAATGCTGCCTACTCTCGCAGCAATCACCTCTCAACAATACATGAAGAAAGGTTTGGTTTTCTATGAAAAATGCAGACAAGCGCGCCGGCGTTCTGACAGTTGCAATCGCAGCCATGACGCTGGCAATCGGCGCACAGGCAATGGCTTCCTCTGCAGCGACGGCTGGTCTTTTGGGCGATGCCAACGCAGATGCTGCATTCGGTGTGGCAGATGCCGTGCTGTTCAGCAAATTCCTCGGCAATGGGGATGTCCTTAGTGCACAGGGCGCAGCCAACAGCGACATGAACGGCGATACCGTTCTCAATGCAATCGACCTCACTTTGATGAAGCGTCAGCTGTTGACGCCTTCTGTACCTGTCAATCCCGACGGTGACAATGTGGTCACGGCGATCACATACGAAGAAAGCAGCGTTACGCTCAAAAATGCAAGTGGTGCGGTGGTCAATGCAGCCGATGCAACCAATGTCACCGTTGCCAACAATACCATGGTAACCATCACCGTCCCCGGTGAATACGATGTGAGCGGCACCTGCACCAACGGTCAGTTGAAGATCAACTGCGATAAGACAACTTATGCCTTGGGGCAGGTTACTTGTAATCTGCTGGGATTGAATCTTTCCAACAGCAGTGACTCCCCCATTTATGTTGCTTCCATTGATGATGAGTTCGTGCTGACCGTGAAAAACGGCTATACGAATACCATTGCTGACGGTACAAGCTACACCAATGAAGATGCAGGTGTCGGCGCGATCTATTCCTGCGATGATATGAAGATTAAGGGACAGGGCACGCTGATCGTCAAAGGAAATTGCGAGGACGGTATCGTTTGTAAAAACGATCTGAAGATCTGGAACGGCGACATTCAGGTTACCGCTGTGGATGACGGTATCCGTGGCAAAGATTCTGTTCGTATCGGTGATCCGGATGACCTGGACTATTCCGCCCTGAATATCAATATTACAACAACCACAGGCGACGGCATCAAATCCACCGATGAGGCGGACACTACACACGGCTTTGTCAGAGTTACCGGTGGTACAGTCACCGTCAATTCTTGCGGCGATGCAATTTTCGGTGTATACAGCGTGGAAATCAACGGCGGATCTCTGAACCTGTCTACCACCGGCAATACCGTCAGCGCAAAGGGGCTGAAGGCAGGCTACACCGACGACACCACAGGCACGGAGTATACCGGTAATGTCACCGTAAACGGCGGTTATATCTACGCAAAAACCAATGATGACTGCATCAATGCAAACGGTGATGTCAACATTCTGGGCGGTCAACTGGAACTGCAAACGATTCAGACAACCACAGGCAATCAGGCTATTCATGCGGATACTTCCTGCTACCTCGGTACGGATGGCGGCGCATACAGCGATTTTGAACTGGTCGTCTACAACGCCTATGAGGGCATTGAAGCATTCAACATTTATCAGAAAAGCGGTGCGACCATTGTTACCAGTGTCGACGACGCATTCAACGTGGCAGGCGGCGCAGATAATTCCGGCTCCTCAGGGATGTGGCCCGGTCAGGGCGGCATGGGCAGCTCCGGCGGCGTGTTGGAAATCAGCGGTGGCTTCTCCATCGCCAGCGTAACAAACGGCGACCACGACGGCTATGATTCCAACGGCAGCATCACCATCAGCGGCGGTATTTGTATCTCCAACGGTCAGGAGCCTTTTGATTCCGACGGTGGAATCACCTATACAGGCGGCGTTTATATTAAGAACGCTGGCTCTGGCGGTATGGGTGGCGGCCCCGGCGGTATGGGCGGCAGCTCTATGACGGAAACCGTCAATGTTTCCGCCTCTGTGGCAGCAGGCACGCGGGTGACGCTCTGCGATGCCAGCGGCAATGTGATCGTATCCTTTATCAACGATAAGGACACTTCCAGCCTGATCGCAGGCTGCACTGCTTACAATGGTGCAAGTTTCTACACTGGTGGTACCCTCAACGGCTCCACCTACTTCCAGGAAATGGATGACACCCAGCTGGCTGCTTACGGCGGCACACTCAGCGGCGGCACGGCTGTAACGGGCAGTGGTACAACCAATCCCTGGGGCTAATCACACAATCACCCGTTCAAACACCCTTACATATGGCGGACGCATGGCCTTCAGAAGCTGTGCGTCCGCTTTTTGGCATGATACAGCATGCTTGCCCCATGACGCAAAGGCTGATATGACACAGCAAAGCCGCTATTGTCAGATACAAAAGCGGCTTGCGTGGTTCATATTTACTTCTTTTCTGCCTTTGCAGCGTCCTGTTCACGGAGTTCAGCACGGCGGATCTTACCGCTGCCGACGGTTTTGGGCAGGCTGTCACGGAATTCAACCACACGGGGATACTTATACGGCGCAGTTGCGTTCTTCACATAGACCTGAATCTCTTTTTTCAGTTCTTCCGTTGGCTCAGTGCCCTGTGTCAAAACGATGGTTGCCTTGACAATCTGACCGCGGACTTCATCGGGCACACCCGTAACGGCGCACTCCAATACATAGGGAAGTTCCATGATGACGCTCTCAATCTCGAACGGGCCGATGCGGTAACCCGAGGACTTAATCAGATCGTCCACTCTGCCGACATACCAGAAATAGCCGTCCTCGTCCTGCCAAGCGGTATCGCCTGTATGATAGTAGCCATCATACCATGCCGCTTTGGTTTTTTCCTCATCGCGATAATAGCCCAGCGACAAACCGCAAATGGGCTTATCCTTCAGGCGGATACAAATCTCGCCTGTTTCGCCCACACCCACAGGGGTACCCTCAGCAGAAAGGATCTGCACATCAAACAGCGGATTCGGTTTGCCCATGCTGCCGGGCTTCGGAGTCATTCCCACAAAGTTTGCGATGACAAGGGTGGTTTCAGTCTGACCAAAGCCCTCCATCAGGGGGAGCCCCGTCGCTTTTTTAAACTGGTGGAACACCTCTGGATTCAACGCCTCACCTGCAATGGTGGCGTACTTCAAAGAGGTCAGGTCGTACTTAGAAAGATCCTCTTTGATAAAGAAGCGATACATCGTAGGCGGTGCGCAGAAGCTGGTAATGTTGTACTTTGCAAACATTGGCAGAATATTTTCCGCATGGAAGCGGTCAAAGTCGTAGACAAATACCGCAGTTTCGCACATCCACTGACCGTAAAGCTTACCCCACAATGCCTTACCCCAACCAGTATCAGAAATCGTAAAATGAATGCCGTTGGGATCGACATTATGCCAATAGCGGGCGGTGGTGTAATGCCCCAGCGGATACTGGAAACTATGCAGTGCAATCTTGGGATAGCCTGATGTGCCCGAGGTGAAGAACATCAGCATGGGATCCGTACCGCAGGGAGTATCGTCGGTGCGGTAGAAGTGGGTGCTGTATGCAGGCAACTCCTGATTGAAATCACGCCAGCCCTCACGGCTGCCGCCTACCAGAATACGATTTTTCAGTTCGGGGCAATTGGGTGCAGCAAGGTCGATCTCATGGGCAACATTCCCGTCTGCCGTACATACCACGGCTGCAATGCCTGCGGACTGGAAGCGGTATTCAAAGTCGTGCTTCATCAACTGATTGGAGGCAGGGATGACAATCGCGCCCAGACGATGCAATGCAAGGATTGAGAACCAGAACTGATAGTGTCGCTTCAACACGAGCATGACACGGTCACCGCGGCGAATGCCCAACGATTTGAAATAGTTGGCAGTCTGGCAGGAATACCGCTTAATGTCAGCAAATGTAAAACGACGCTCTGTAAAATCCTCTGCAACATGAATCATGGCAACTTTGTCAGGCGTCTTTTCGGCAATGGCATCCACGATATCAAAAGCAAAGTTAAACTGATCCTCATTTTGGAAATGCACAGCGGACAGCACACCGTTTTCATCGGTTTCGCAGGTAACAAACTTCTCGGCAACCGGATGTGAAAGACCGGCTTTATCCACATTGGTGGTCACCTGCTCATGCACACGCTCCACATACTCGCTCATGCCGTTACCGCTGGGATTCATAACAAAGGCATAAATCTCGCAATCCTCGCCGCCCAGTGCGATCTCATCGTGGGGAATGGCACTGTCATAATAGATGCAATCGCCGGGATAAAGGGTTTCAGTATGTGAACCGATAATCATGCGCAAGGTGCCCTTAATGACAATATCCATTTCCTGACCGGCATGGCTGCCAAGATGCAGCGGGCAGGAAAGTGCCTCCTCGGAATAGGGAATCACCACATGAAAGGGCTCGGCGATCTTATTCTTGAACTTATGGGCAAGACGGTTATAGGCAAAACCTGCACGGCGGACAATGGGCATACCCTGCCCTTTTCTTGTAACGGTATAGCCAGTCAGCTCAGGGCTTTGCCCCTCCATCAGCTCAGCAATATCCACATCGAATATGCCTGCGCACTTGTGAATGAATGTGAAGCTGAAATCACACACGCCCGATTCCAGCTTGGTATACTCGTCAACAGAAAAACCCGTTTTTTCCGCCATATCCTCCACAGTAATGCCAAGGTCCTCGCGTAGCGCACGAATGCGGCGAGCAACCTCCTTGATTTTCTGCTCTGTGTTCATGCTTCCCATTTGATTTTGCGTGCTCATACTTCTCATTCCTTTCTTCAAACATAACATGGAAAATAAAAAACGCCCGTCTCAAATGTCAGAAAGACTTTGAGACGAGCAATCATTATCATTACCCGCGGTACCACTCAAATTGCGCCGTCTGCATCAGCAAACAAACGCCTCCTCTGCGGACTCGTTCCTTATCACAAGGAATTAAGCCCTTTGCCTTAACGCAGCATCACGAGAACACCTACTGTATCAAGTTCAGCATTCCTGCTCGAAAGGGATATCCGCATCGTGTTACTACCGACTCACACCAAAACCGTCGGCTCTCTGCAAGCATTGCACGGTACGAACCTGTCTTTGTCATTGCTTTGTGCCTATTATAGCACCGCAAACTCGTGTTGTCAAGCACCTTTGATTTATTTTTATTTTTTATCGATATTTATCCTTTTTTGGTGAACGATGGGGCTACGCACAGCCCTTGCAAGGGACATTCGGCACACAAGGGGTTTCGTGCACGGCAGATATCGCGCCCAAATTGCACAATCTGGTGGCAATACCGCGAAGAACGATCAGGGGGGAGCACGGCGCGCAGCTCTGCCTCAACTTGTTCGGGTTGATGCTTGGTGGAAAGGCCCAGTCTGCCGGAAATGCGGATACAGTGGGTATCAGCAACGACAGCGGGCTTGCCGTAAATATCCCCCAGCAGCAAATTGGCGGTTTTTCTGCCAATGCCGGAAAGTGTCAGTAATTCCTCAAGGGTATCGGGCAGCACGCCGCCGTAAACACGCAGCAGTCGGTCACACATCTCTTTGATGCTTTTTGCTTTCGTGCGGTAGAATCCGCAAGGGCGCACAGCTTCTTCGAGCTGGGCGAGGTCCGCATCGGCAAAGGACTGCAATGTAGGATACTGCTGAAACAGCGTTTTCGTCACAATATTCACACGGGCATCGGTGCATTGGGCACTGAGTCTTGCCGCAATCATCAGTTGATAAGGCGCATCATATGTAAGAGAACAGGGGGCTTCGGGATATACAGTATCCAAAATATCACAGACGGCAACTGCCTTTTCCTGTATTTTTTGATTTGTTTTCATGGAATACAAACGCTCCTCTTGACTTTTTCCGCCCACCATGATAAGATGAAGTGAATCATGATGGGAGGCATATTGATAAACTCATGGGAATTGCAACTTCTTTTGAACCGGAAAAGCTGATCATTGCCATGCTCTACACGGAGGATACAACGGCAGCCGGATTACAACAACGACTCATTTCGATATTCGGGGAAACGGATGTGGTCGCACAACCGTATGATTTTTCGGAGATTTCGCCCTACTACAACGAGGAAATGAATGGCAAACCAAAGCGCCTGTTGATGAGCTTTGCACAGTGCATCAATCCTGCCCGACTGGCGGAGATCAAGCGCATGACAAACGATTTAGAAGCGGAATACGCCGTAGACGGCAACCGCAGGATAAATCTTGACCCAGGGTGCATCGGCTGCGGCAGGCTGACTCTTGCCACCACCAAAAACGCAGGGCACAGGATCCCTTTGCAGGACGGTATTTATGCTGAACTGACGCTATTCTTTGCCCGTGGCGGATGGCATCCTTTTCCGTGGACATACATGGACTTTAAAACCGCACAGGTGCATGATTTTCTGCTGCAAGCCCGTAAGATCTATATGCGGCAGCGCAAGGTTTATCTCTCAAACCGCTGACAGATCTTCACGACCCATCTGCACAGCGCATCGCCTGTATATCCCAGCGCGATGCCGACCATCGCTGCACCGTAGGCAAGCCAGACAGAGGCATCGGTCAACGGGGTGATGCCCGCGCTCACCAGATTCTCTGCGGAGTCATACTGCTGCGCTGCACGGTTGCATGGCGCAAGAAAGCACGGTATCTGCCGTGCTTTTGTCTTTTGCAGCAGATATCGCACGGAATAAGGGGAATTGCCGCAGGAGTTTGCCGTTTCGGAATGATAGGTGCCATGGACGACAGCAGCCACATGATCCAATACAACATGGTCGTACCGCTGCCCGACATAGGGGCGAAGCAGCAAGACACCGGGCTGCTGTGCAAAGGGGCGCATATGCTCCATAGGAATCGCATCGTGCCACGGCGCAGGCTGCAATGGGGCAATCTCCACCGCAGCACAAGGCTGCATATCGCGGCTGAAAAACTCGTTGCTTTCGTTGGCACAGGCACGAAGTCTGGCTGCGTGATGCAGATATACCACGCCATCCAGGTTTTCATATACCACCCAAACGCCGCAGGGCAAACCCTTTTGTATCATGGCAACTGCTGCCGCGAAGTTGCTGTGGGCGTTGGTATACTCCTGATCAGGAGGGGTGTGCGCTGAAACCAATACCACCGGCAGAGAAAACCCCAACAATGCACAGGAAAGCATTGCGGCGGTTTCGGCAAGAGAATCCGTACCGTGGGCAATGATGATACCCGAAACAGCCAACACATCGATCTTGCGCAAAGTATCCAGCATGATATCCCAATGCATGGGCTGCAAATTCTCGCTAAGGGAATTCGTGGGCATCTGCGTGAGAAAGGGCTGCCCATCACCGTGGGCTTTGCAGTATTCCTCTGTCAGCAGATAGCCGATCTGTGCTGCATCACTATGACGGATACCGCGGTCATCGGTGCGGCAACAGATGGTACCGCCTGTAAAAATGACTGCAATGGGTTGCATCGCTGCAATACACCCCCTGATATTCTACTTGCAGTGTAGCAAAGCAGCACACTGCCTACGAGGATAGTATACCACAAATCCATTGGATTCGTCAATGGTATTTTCTGTATCAACCAGTACAAAGCCGACCTGCCATAGAAGCAAGTCGGCTATTGTGATATTACCATCTGCCACCGGGGTGTCCGCCGCCGAATCCGCCCATGCCGCCTGTGAAACCGATGTTGCCGCTGCCGCTACAGATCTCCGTACCCCCAGTGTAGCTGCCGCCGATCGCCCAGCCGTCTGCATTGAGCTCGCCCTCGTAGGTACCCCCTGTATAAACGGTGTAGCCCTCATTTGCGCCGTTTGCGCCAAACACGATGCCCTGTGCATTCTTTGGTGTTTGCAAAGCACCCAGTACATTGCCCTCTGCATCCGTCACAACGATCAGCGTACCTGCCGCTGCATTCAGCGATGCAGACGCGATATAATTGCTCTCGGGTGTTTCCATCATACCGGTTGCTCCAACTGCCATCAGTGTACCGCCTGTCAGGGTAATTTGATTATTATTGTCGCCGCTGTCCAAGGGACCGTTGCCGTTATCGGTCGGGCCGCAGATCACTGCCACACCGCCTGTGATGGTGATATCGCCGTTGGAATCCAGACCGTCACCCCCTGCATTCACATAGAGATAACCGCCCGTAATATCCAAGTTGCCCGTACCTGTAGCAAAACCGCCAAAGCCGCCACCGTCAAAGGGTCTGCCAGCAAATCCGCCGCCATTGGGGGGTGTTTTGCCCTGATCCGGCACCGCAATATCCGTATTCTGCATATCCGCAGTGGCGGTATCGCCCCCTGCCGCATTCAGGCCGTCATCCGATGCGGTCACACGGGTTTCGCCGCCGCTGATGCAGATATGATACGCTTCCAGACCCTCATAAGATTCTGTAACGGTAATGCTTGCCTGACCGCTGACGATCAGTTCATGATCACTGTGGATGCCATCATCCCCTGCCGCAAAGGTCAGCACACCGCCGGAGATGGCAGTGTCTCCGTTACAATGCACGGCATCATCTGCCGCGTTAATTTGCACAGTCCCCTGCATCACAGCAAGCAGCTGCCCTGCCTTGATACCCTTGGTGCTCACGGTAGTATCACCGGTGTTTTGATCGGTAAACCAATCGCCCCAAGCGCCGTGCATACCGCCCATACCACCGCTGTGTGCGGGCGCATTGACCGTACCACCACCGCTTTCCACATCCAAAATGCCGCCGTGAATGACCAGTGCCACTGCTGCATCAATACCATCCTGCCCGGCGGATACGGCAACGCTGCCGCCTTCGATATCCACAAAGCCTTTTCCCTCGGTATCCACTGCAGTGGATTTGATACCGTCGCCCCTTGCATCAATACGAATCTCTCCGCCCTTGATAACCACGGAATCATTGCCGCGCAAACCGTGATTCACAGCATTGACGATCATTGTGCCACTGACGATCCGCAAATCCTTAGTGGTATGCACCCCGTTGTTGCAGTTTCCGTTGACCGTCAGGGTACCGCCTCCATTGACGGTCAGATCGGCCTTGCTGTAGATACAGCCATTGGGCGCGGTTTCGCTTTCTTCCTCAAGGGCATAATCAGTACCGTCTGTAAAGACATTCTCAGTATTGTCGGCAAGGGTGAGAATGACCTTATCCGCCTGCTGTACCCACAATGCCGCAGAGTTGCTTGTTATTGCAATGCCGTTGCAGATCAGATGCAACTTCTCGGTTTCATCGCGCAACTCAACAATGACCTGCCCATTGTTGAGCTTACCCTGCAACACATAAGTGCCGCCTTCTGTGATCGTGATCTGCTGCCCTTGAATAGTGACGCCATCTGTAGCGGTGGAAGTAGCCGAATCCCCTGTACATTCGATCACCGGATCATCAGCAGACCATGCGGTATCTATATCGGCATTGCTTAGCGCAATATTGGTATAGGCAGCGATATCCAGTGTGGAAACCGAAAGATTCTCCACAGTGTCTTCCCCTG
>JAEDLR010000055.1 GCA_016295145.1 Oscillospiraceae bacterium | reverse complement strand
TATTCTATTATACCATCTCTTTCCTTTTTTGTCCACTTTTTTAGTATAGCACCAGCATCTCAATGGAAATATTGCTTGGCGGCATCCCGAAGATGCCATTGCACAGCGTGAAAGGCTCAGGCAGGAACGAATCGCCGCCCGTGAACAGGAACAGCAAGATGTATCGCCCTGTGACGGGCGAGTCGAGCCTGTAAGCGAGGTTCGGGAAGAAGTCGTGGAAACACTCGATGAAAACTTGGAAGCCGCTGTGAGCGATTGTGACGATTTTGAAGAAACCGAAGATGAAGGCATGGCAATGTGTATGTAGAATTGCTTTTTTCATACAAATATGCTATAATAAAATGGATATACAAGGCAGGAAGGAATGTGCATGATGAATGACGTTGTATTAACAAAAGAACAATACGACCCCAGTCAGAGTCGGTTTCAGCTTGAGTTTTCAACTAATGAAGCAACGGGGATGATCCGCTCTTTTGATGTTTCGGAGGAGGGGAGAATCGCTACTTATATCAATCCATCCAGCATCAATATATACGATGAATACGGAAACTATGATTTTTCTATTTATACGAACATTTCAAAAGCTCATCCGATTTTACAATGGGAGAATGATGCGCTTTCCATTTATTTGGATTTTTCCGGTGATTCTGGCTCATATTATGAATTGATAGAGATCGATTCATACGAACATTACAAAGTATATACTTGTCCGGTTGATGATAATACTGAAAGGTTCTGGGATGAACTTGAATACCATGAGCGAGAACTTATCACAAACGAAGGGAAATACTATGTTGAAAATGGCAATCTAAGATTTAGCGATAATGGGAATGGATCTGACTATGCTTTAACCGAAAACACTTCCTTTCAGCCATGGTGGTTATTGATTATACCCATTTTGACAGCCATTATATGGTTTGGTTTTCTTCGAAAGAGAGTAAAGCAGTGGGAGAAAGAACGCACTGGTCAGATGCAAGACAGAACTGATTTGCAGAATAATAATTCAATCTGCGATTGAATTACAAATACGATACCGTCTATAAATCATAGGCGGTATTTTTATATGAAAAAGGAGATGATTGTATGAAATACAAACGCTTATATATTGCCTATGGAAGCAACATCAACCTGGAACAGATGGCATATCGCTGTCCAAATTCCAAGGTTGTGGGAACGAGAATGATTCCCGGCTACGAACTTGAATTCAGAGGTGTTGCGACCATCGTTCCGAAAGAAGATGCAGAGGTTCCTGTTCTGCTCTGGGAGATTGACCAGAGGGATGAGCTATCATTGGATCGTTATGAGGGATTTCCAAGAATGTACCGCAAGGAACTTTTTGAGGTAGAGGTTGACGGCAAAATCCGTGAAGGTATGGCATGTCTCATGAACTGCGGAGAAATTGCTCCGCCGAGTCCGACATACTACAACGGCATCAAAAAGGGCTATGAAGCCAACGGCATGGATACCTCGTATCTGAGAGCTGCCCTTGAACGTGCGGTGTACCATGTACAGCATCAGGAACAGGAGGAAGATGAGGATATCGAAGAAGATATGGAAGAAACCGATGACTTCCAGATGACTTTTGAATAGGGGTGATAATTACGAAGTATAAGGGCTTTGAAGTGAAGATCACACCGAGCAGACCATTTCGAGTGAATCGGGACGGTCAATCCGTTCCATGTGATGGCTTCACGATTGAGATTTATGACAGCAAGGAAAAGAAAAACGCTGTCGACATTATCCATGCAGCAGTCGGCTATGAGCTTCTGGAAAATGATGTCCATGAAGCAGAGCAGCTGGCAAAGGATTATATCGACAGCGAAAAACTTGAGCTGAGAGAAGTAATGGAGGAATATCATGGCGATGAATGAGAAACCGAAGTGTCCGCTGATCGGTGCGGACGGCAACATTTTCAATCTGCTTGGTATGGCAAGCAGGACACTCCGTGAAAACGGCATGAGAGAACAGGCAAAAGAAATGCAAAGCAGAGTGACAGCCTCCGGAAGTTATTCCGAGGCTTTGAACATTCTTGGCGAGTATGTGGAAATCTGCTCCGCCGAGGAAATGAACGAAGAACCCGACGAGGGTATGAGCATGATATAAACCGAAAACATGGAGGGAAAGAATATGATGATTACAAAGGAAACATTCGTAAAACTGATTACAATGATTATGAACACGATTGATGACAAGAGAGAATTCATCGAGGACAACGACTATATCCCTGACGAGTGTAAGGACTGCATCATTGAAGAATGTGACTTCCTGAAGGATCTGATCACAATGATCACTGTGGTCACCTTCGACCGCTTCGGAGTAATCCGTGATTATCTCTACGAAAGAGATGAAAATGGCGAATACTTCTTTGGAATTCCCAAGGGCAACAAACTCGAAGTTTATCTGCTGACCTCACCGGGAGATCTGTACGAATACCTTGCTGAGGAAAGTGAGGGATTTAGTTTGATTGCAAAAAAAGGCCCCCATACCAACTGAGGTCGGGGGTTCAGAAGTCGTTACCGTTGAACAAAAAATAAGCTCTCCAAGCAATGAAATGCTTGAAAAGCATCGTAGAATCGTCGCTTTTCAATGTCATCTATTTCGAGCAAGACTGACAATTATGTTGTTTTGCGCAGATCGGCAGCATGCTGGTCTGCGCAAAATTTTTTATACGAGCACAAAGCGGCTGTGCAGCAACTGTCTCGGGAACAATGGTATCCTTTCAAATTGGACAAATGATATACACAGTTTATTCATAAAGGCGAGCCTGCATTTTGGGCAAAATGCTCAAAACGATGAAAATTTGCAGATTGCAACTATGCAACTTAACATTTTTTGCTTTTTCGAATGATTCTATTGAAAATACCACTTGCAAAATCTGTAAATGTATGGTATGATATCATTAACATAACATGATAGAAAAAAGAAGTTTCGTCAAGTGCTTATTCCGTTGAGGCACTTACAATATATTGAAATGAGGTGGTTCCGATGGGTTAGGTAGCTTACCCCACTGGCGTGGAGCGAATGTACAAATATCTGACGATAGTGAACCTATCCGGTATGATCTCACTGTTGTATGCTACCATGTTCCAAAGAATGATATTACAAATGAGGATCATTGTATACAAGGTCAGGTTTGACCATGCCCTCATTGTTGTAGAGGAGGATTTATCATGAAAAAATTACTGGCTTGCACATTGGGTGCATTCACTGTTTTCACTACGCTTCCGTATGGCGCTGCAGCCGCATGGAATAAGATCCCGTTGGAAACTTCCTATCTGATCGAGATTGAAGATTTGAGTCTGGTTTCCGGAGACATAGGGGCAATCTATCGCGCCACACAGTTCGCTGGTTTGGCAGTTCGGTCTGAAGATGAACTGTCTGCACAAATGCAAATCGGAGATATCAATGCCTATTTGTTTACTGTGGATCAGCCGGATCAAAACGAGATCAATTATGAAGCAGCCGCCGCAGAATCTGCTGCCTACTATATTTACACTTATGATTTCTGGATGCAAAGGATGCAGGATGCGGTTGCGGAATATCACGAACCGTATTACGAAGTCGAAGGTGTGCTTCCAAAAGAAACTGTGCTTGATACGAAATATATCGACACAAGTGATTTGTATGTTGTTTGTTGCCGCGGCACACTGCCTGCACAAAATGAATCGGACAGCAACTATGATGTGATGGCGAAAGCTTTGCAACAGGATGGCAGATTTAATTATGTCGGTGAGGCGTGCGAAGTCAGACAGCTCCCTGCGTATCTGGATGGTACGGTGACTGCGGTTTGCGAAAGCGCAGAAGCTGCCGCCAATCTGGCAGAAACGCTCAGTCAGTATTATTGCGTGCAGGATGGGCAGAAAGTTTACTTCTACCGCCTCTATGACAGCGATGCAAACTATGCGCTTTATACGCAAGCATTTGACAGTGTTGCCGAGGCAAGAAGTTTTTGTGATATGTTACTGGAGCAAGAAGGTGTAACGGATGCTTCCTGCGACTATTATGTTTTGGAAATTGTCTCAGAGGCGCGTGGCGAAATCATTCTTCCATCAGATTCTCAAACCGTCAATGAACTTGGCGATATCGACAAAAACGGTAAAGTTGATACGATTGATGCGAAGCTGGCACTGCAAGAGTATGCTCACACCATTTTAGGTTCCAATATTCTGACCGCGGAGGAGCGTATGCGCGCAGATGTGACGAACGACGGTGCGATAGACAGCTCTGATGCTATTTTAATTCTGCGGTATTATAATCGTGTCACCATCTTTGGCGAGGTAGATCTGACTTTTGAACAACTCATGAATGAATCGTAAAAGGTGAACAGCCCCCTTATGTAGTCTCAATCCCGCATTTTGTGTAAACGCAAAACAGCGCATAATGGAAACCATAGATTGTTTGTGATGAGACCGGCAGAGGTGCCGGTCTCATCTGCATTATGGCATTGAAAATTACAGTAAGATATGGTATAATATGGAAAACCATACTATTCATGAATCAAAACTGACCGAGGTGCAATTATGGCAATGTGGAATCCGTGGAGAGGCTGCAAAAAATGCAGCGAAGGTTGCCTTCACTGTTATATCCATAAAGGGGATACCAAACGCGGTGTCGATACCAATGCAATCGTAAAAACAAAGGATTTTACAAAGCCCATCGAGTGCTTAAACAACGGCAACTATAAAATGAGAGCCGGAATCGTGTATACTTGTTTTTCTACCGATTTCCTGATCGAAGAAGCCGATGATTGGCGGGCTGCGTGCTGGCAAATGATGAAGGAACGGCAGGATTGCACTTTTTTATTCCTTACAAAGCGCATAGAGCGGTTTATGGAATGTATCCCTGCGGATTGGAATCATGGGTACGATCATGTCGTTGTCTGTTGTACAATTGAAAACCAGCAAAATGCAGACAGAAAACTCGGTATATTTCAAACATTGCCAATTCAGCATAAATGCATTACCGCGCAACCACTCATTGAAAGGATCGACATAGAAAGATACCTGGATGATATTGAACTGGTTGTGGTTGGCGGTGAATCGGATCCCTGTGCCAGACCCCTTGACTATGACTGGGTTTTGCATATTCGTGAGCAATGTATTCGAAAGAATGTCGCTTTTGAATTCAGACAATGTGGAACATATTTTATAAAAGACGGCAAAAAATACAAATTGCAAACGAAGGATCTATGCAGTCAGGCGAGAAAAGCAGATATTGATTTTCACCCCAACCATTCATCTGGCTCCAAAAAGTCGAACAGCTAGGAAAACTTGCATCTGGAGGTATGTTTTGTGCAGGAAATCATTGCAAAATTAACAGCAAAAGATGATAAATATGCTTGTGCCTTTGCAGATAAAATTATATCCGAAAGTATGGATACCGATCAATGGTATGCATATTTTGACGATTTTGCGTCCTTGCTGCATCATCCGAAATCGCTTGTAAGAAACCGTGTCCTTTTTATTCTTGCCGCCAATGCACAGTGGGATGTTGAAAACCGTTTTGATGCAATTCTTCAAGATTATCTCGCGCTTGTCACAGATGAAAAACCGATAACCGCCAGACAGTGTATCAAAGCTTTGGCGCAGGTTGGAAAAGCAAAGCCACAATATATTCCGGAAATCATAGATTCTCTTCACAGCGCTGATTTGTCAAAGTATAAAGACAGTATGCGCCCGCTGATTGAACAGGATATAGTTGAAACCGAAAAAGCATTGGCACTGTAATTTTCAGTGTTTTGCATTCCAGTGGGCGCATTGCATATCAAAACAGATTTCTTTATGCGAAAGGGAGCACAGCAGCGCACTCCCCTTTTTAGGGATATGCAACAGACGCTCCCATCGGCTCTTGACTTTTCTCCGAGTTATTGCTATAATAAAAGACATCAACGAAAGGAGAACACCCCTATGATCAAGCATATCATTCTCTGGAAGCTGAACGAATCGCTGACGGATACCGAAAAAGAAGTTGTCAAGAAGCGCATGAAAACTGAACTGGAAGCACTCCAGGATGTCATTGACGGTCTGGTGGATATCCGGGTGCAGATTCACGGGCTGCCCACATCCACGGCTGACCTGATGCTTGACGCTACCTTTACCAACAAGGATGCACTGGCTGCATATGCAGTACACCCTGCTCATGTGGCTGTTGCAAACGGTGCAGTGCGCCCCTATACCATACAGCGTAGCTGTCTGGATTACGAGGTGCAATAGATCATGCCCGATTGTGAACGCTGCGCATATTACACCTACGATGATGACTGGGAATGCTATTGCTGCGATATGAACCTGGACGAGGACGAGTATGCTCGTATGATGCAAGGGTATTCCAATGAATGCCCATACTTCCGCGATGGAGATGAATACCGCATTGCACGAAAGCAATAAAAAACAATATGCCTGCTGTGAAGCGAAATTGCTTCGCAGCAGGCATTTGTTATGTGGATGCGGCAACGGATGTAGTTGTTGTGGTGCAATCACTGCCTGTGGAATCGCTTGCAGTCGTGGTACTCCCCGGCTCGCTCAATGCCTTATAATCGCTGAGCACTACCGTCAAAGGTTGATTCGGCATGGAAAAACCTGCCAGTGTGCCATCCGCAAGGAATGTAACGGTATAGCTGCCTGCCTCGGTTTCGCCGCTGACTGTCCATGTGTTATCCTCATTGGCGGTGGCTGGCAGGGTTTCCTCATCCGTCAACTCCGCAAGCACATCGGTGATGAGCAACAGCATCGCTTTGGCAGGCAACGCCGATTTCGGCACAGTAAAGGACAGCCCCTTATAGTTGGCACCGACCGCTTCATCTTCGATGGTCAGTACCACGCCTGCCAACGATGACGGTGTTTCAAAAGCAGCGTCCCAGTGATCCTCCTCATAGCGCGTTAGCAACAATTCTGCGGTGTTATCCTCACCATAGGACATTTCGGCGCGGACGGAGAAAGACGCATCCAGCTTTGGCGAAAACTCTGCTGTGCCACTGTGGCCCCCATCACAACTGCACAACAGCAAGCTGGTGGACACTGCACAGCACAAAAGAGCATTCCTCATGCATACAAACGGTTTCATCAAAAGCAACCTCCAATAATAGATTTGCATTGTACGACCGTTATATTGTATGAGGAACGCCCTCTCTTGCATTTTATACGAAAATCATGCGGGGTCTTCGGTTTCCTGCTCCAGTTGGCGGAAAACAACGGGATACTGCCGTATCATATCCTGCGGCAGCATTGCACGCTTGGAAAATGTTTTGGCTGCCACATCGCCTGCCAAGCCATG
The DNA here is from genome assembly GCA_016295145.1 of Oscillospiraceae bacterium. Lineage (GTDB taxonomy): Bacteria > Bacillota > Clostridia > Oscillospirales > Ruminococcaceae > Firm-04. The sequence goes on along the minus strand of JAEDLR010000055.1, from coordinate 6,083 downwards.
CAGAAATACGGCTGCACAGGCTGCCTGCTCCGGCGAAATCCCCTGCGCGACAAAGCTGCCAAGGGTACCTGCAAGCACATCACCGCTGCCGCCTTTGCTCATGCCCGAATTACCCGTTGTGTTGATAAAGGCATGATTCTTGGTGGCAACCACCGTACCAGGTCCCTTATGCACCACAGTAATATCAAAACGCTGCGCAAGCGATCTTGCAGAATCCAGTCGATGAATCCTGACCTGCTCCAACGGTGCATCCAACAGGCGACTCAGTTCACCGGTATGCGGCGTCAGAATCACAGGTGCTTTGGCTTCCCGTAATATATCTATGCAACCGTTGATGGCATTTAGACCATCCGCGTCCAAAATGATAGGACATTCCAACTGTTGAATCAAGCCACGCACCAAGCCCTGCACAGAGGGCGTGCGCCCAAGACCGCAGCCGATCACCACGGCAGAACAGGTTTTTGCATAGTTCAAGAGCTTGGGTAAAGCGGCTTCTGTCAGGAACCCGTCTGCATCGGATGCCAGCGGCAGAACCATTGCTTCCGGTGCATTGGCAACCAACAGTCGGCAAGCATCCGGAACAGATGCAAGGCAAAGCGTACCTACGCCACAGCGCAGGGCTGCCGTTGCACTGAGGATCGCAGCACCGGGCATCATGCCGGAACCTGCAACACAAAGCAATCTGCCGTAATCGCCCTTATGTGAATTACCGGGACGCACAGGAAGATACTTGCGGATATCCCTCTGTGCAAGCATGAACATATCATATTCCACGATATCATAAACCTTCTCTGGGATGCCAACATCCACAAGAATGATATCGCCGCAGTATTCCTGCAAAGGCTGCTGTGTCATGCCGTATTTCCCTGCACCGAATGTCACTGTAAAATCACAGTGCAGTGTACCCTGGGTGACCTCACCGGTCAGACCGTTTCCGCCACTGGGAATATCCGCTGCGACACATAGTTTTTCTTCCGCAAGCCGAAAGATCTGCTGTATCTGCGGTGTCAGAGTTCCGTGAAATCCAATGCCGAATACACCGTCTATCACCAGCGTTGCCTCTTTGACCGCCTCCAGCGTTTCTTCAAAATCGGTAATGATGCGTACATTCTGCAGTGCCTTGTACTTCATATAGGCGCGCCTTGTTTTGACTACGCCATTCACCATACAGACCGTGACACGAAATTGCCGCGAGAGCATCTGCGCGGCGACAAAGCAATCCCCTGCATTGTTGCCGTTGCCACACAAAAACAGGATTTCCGTCAGTTGATTACCCATGGCAAAATCGCGCAGAAAACTGTATAAGCCTTCGCCAGCTTTCTGCATCATTTTATCGAAGGTGCAGCCGATGCGATTTGCTTCGGTTTCAATCTGTATCATCTGTTCGGGTGTTACCAATCTCATAAATGTGGCTCCTTTCGGTCCTTTGCAATGAAATTATACTTCGTATTCAGCATGATCCATTTGATAGTAAAAGCGTAAAGTGCGGGGAAGATGATCAGAGCAGAATTGTAAACAGCGCGAAGTTGGCGTAAAGATGATTCGCACTTCATGATACTCGGGGTGCGTGACATCCATATAATAGGCATCCTCGTCCTCGGCGCGGCAGGCAAGTACCAATGTCACGCTTTCGGCACAGGGCGCAGCGTCACTGAGTTTGCCAAAGGCAGTCGCCTGCCGCATGGAAACCTCAATCAGGGGCTTGCGCTTGCCTTCTGCAATGATCTTGGTAATGGTAAAGTCATCATCGCTAAAGATATATTCGTATTCGATGCGCTGCTGCATGGAAAGATACCATGTGCCGAATGCAATCAGAATACTGACCAGCAACAGCGGATACAGACCAAATAACAGGGTAAACAGTGTAATCAACACAACCAGAACGGTACCTAGCATCACAATCAGAACGCCCTTGTTTTGCAGACCGCTACCCTGCTCTTTTTTGACCAACGCTTCACAATAATTGGGATTGAACATAATAAGCCTTCTTTTTATAGGATTTCGTATACAAACGGGATTACGATCTTTGCGTATTCATGAACAACAGTATTGCTGTATCAACATCATGTGAAAATACAGGGAGGACGATGCGTACATCGCCCACCTGTATATAATACCATAAATCGAAGATTGTGTCAATAAAAAACTGTGAAGAATCTACCATTTTCTTTCTATATAAAATGTGAATTGATTGAAACAATCAACGGCTTCGGGTATGACGAAAGATGTATCAAATATGTTCGAAAGGTGAAATTTTCACAAAAATTCAAATTCGCTATTGATTTTTTTAGAAAGTTATGCTATAATAGACTCATGAACCATCGTGCAGCCTTTCGCATCACGATGGAAAACAAGGAGGTATCTGCATGAAACTGAACATTATCGCAAAAAGAATGCAAATCAACAGTGGTTTTACCGAGAACGCCGAAAAGAAACTCTCTCAAAAACTCTCCAAGTTCTTTGAAGAGGAAGCAGACGCCAAAATCACGCTACGTGAGCAACGCGACCAGATTGTGTTGGAATTGACCGTGCGTGCCGGCTCTATGATCTACCGCGCCGAGCATACCGCCGCAGACAAGAATGATGCATTGGATGCTGCCATCGACAAGATCATCCGCAAGATCCGCAAAAACAAGACCCGTCTGGGCAAGCGAATCCGCGAAGTAGCTCTTGCAGAACCGTTCACCGATACCATTGAGGATCAGAGCGATTACCAAGTCATACGCCACAAGACCTTCCGTCTGAACCCCATGACGCTTGAAGAAGCCATCCTCCAGATGAATATGCTTGGGCATTCGTTCTTCCTGTTCATGAATGCGGAAAACGGCAATATCAATGTGGTTTACTGCCGTGATGACGGTAATTATGCCGTACTGGAGCCAACAACCGACTGACGCCCCCCGCTCTACAGGATTGCAGCGCGCTGAACATTCTGAATGAAAGTGACCCGAAAGGCATCTCTGCTTTTCGGGTTGCTTTTTTATCCAAACATCTCAGAAAAGGATTACAATTTGACGAAGCATGGTTTATGCTTCCTGAAGTATGTCAGCTCTGTAAAGCCGATATCCTTTACGGTTTGCTCCATATCATTCATGCGATAGCCAAGAAACGCAGTGCCGTGCGCATCGGTTGCAAGCGTCAGGCGTCTTCCGCCCAGCGCAAAATAGCGTTTCAGCAAAAAGATATCCGGGTCGGTATATTCCTGCTCTGCTTTCAGCCCTGAGCCGTTGAATTCCAAGACCTTTCCTTTTTGTATCAGCGTGCCGAAGATTGCATCAATCGTGGGTAAATGCGGTGATAGATCATAGTTTTGACGAGCAGGCAGGTAGCGCAGCGCATAGGTCAGATGTGCAAGCACATCATAGCAGTCTGTGCGTGCAAGTGCCAACACCTCATCAAAATAGCGCTGCACCAGTTGGGGGATATCAAATGCGTGATAATCTAGAAAATAAAAATCAGGCAAATTCGGCAATTCATGAATCGAGCCAATTGCCACGTCCATCTGTGGATGCTGATACAGCTTTTGCGCGATCTCAGGGCATTGGGGGATCTGTCCCAGTTCGGTACCACAAAGCAACAGCAAATCGCCGCAATCATGTTGCAAGGCGGCAGTTTCTGTCACAGAGTGTTCAAAAATCGCTTTGCCGTTATGAAAGATTTCTTCACAGGGCGTTTCGTGATAATACTCTGCCGGATAGTAGTGGTTCACTTCACAGTGATCGGTGATCGCCAAAATTTGTAATCCCATGTTCTGTGCCGCAACGATATATTCAGCAACAGCATTTTTTGCATCTGGTGAATGATGCGTGTGGGTGTGCAAGTCCATCAGCATAAGAATAACACCTCTTGTTTTCAGTCTGTTTTCATCATACATCATTTTGATAAAAAAGTCAATGCTAGATATGCGGTTTGACAATTACGGAATATTGTGGTATAGTATTTATGGGAGGTATGAGAGTATGTTCAATAAACAAGATTACCCCTCTGTACACAGAGGCATTGTTCTTGCAGCACACTGGTGGCTCCGTGAGCACCGACCGCAGACCGCTGCTTGGTACAGACAGAGTGATATAGCGATACTGGCAGACGAAGTCATCAAGCCTGATCAAAGAGGTGACCGTCAAAATGGCAGTGGATATCATTATTACTGCGCAGTGGACCCAAAAGGTAACCGCCGGAATTTTATAAAGGGCGATTATTATCCGAACGGCAAAGGCAATCATGCGCCATCGGCGCGCACCATGTTTGAAGAAGAGTATACGATTGCTACTGCATTGCTTTCCCAAGGAAACCGTAAGGTTGCGATGGCGCACCTTGCAAGAGCTGCACATATGCTGGCTGATGTATGTTGTCCCCCACATAGTTGCGGATTGACTTATCTGTCGCGGTACGCATTTTATCACAAGCGCTTTGAGGCACTTGCTGCGAAAATTTTCTGGAACGGTGCAGATGTATGGGGTGAGCAAGCGGTGGTTCGTCGCATTGCCAATACAGTATCCGATGAGGTTGACATTACGCGGTATGAAAACATAGCCCATCAGGGTGCAGGTGCATTATTCAACGGGACAGCGCAGCGCAGTGCGGCTGTCCTACCGAGTGTACTCGGTAGGGACAAAGCCGCACTGACGAAAGCTGTGCATACACAGCTTTCGCTCGCCATCGGCGAGACCGCTGCGCTGCTGACCGCCTTCACAACTGTGCCTTGATCTTTTCGATTGCACCCTTTTCTAATCGGGAAACCTGCGCCTGCGAGATACCGATCTCCGCAGCCACCTCAACCTGTGTGCGACCCATCATAAAGCGGCGGTGCAAAATGTTTCGTTCGCGAGGTGTCAGATCAGCAATTGCATCACGAATGAGCATCTCATTCATCCAATCATCCGCCTCGCTGCCGTCACCAATCTGATCCATCAAATACATGGTGTCGCCGGAATCGGAATACAGCGGCTCGTACAGGGAAACCGGATCGCTAATGCTTTCCATTGCCAGAACGACTTCTGATTTTTCCTCGCCAACGGCTTCTGCGATCTGCTCAATGGTCGGCTCTTTGCCAAGGGAAACGGTCAACTGTTCCTTTGCCTGAATCGCCTTGTAGGCAAGGTCACGCATGGAACGGCTGACCTTTATCACGTGAAAATCGCGCAGATATCGCCGCAGCTCACCGGAAATCATCGGTACACAATAGGTGGAAAAGCGTACCTCGCGGCTTAAATCAAAATTGTTGATCGCCTTAATAAGTCCAATCACACCGATCTGAAACAGATCATCAATATCCTCTCCGCGACCTGTAAATCGCTGTATGACGCTAAGCACCAAGCGCAGATTGCCGTTGATGAGCCGTTCTTTTGCAGTCTTGCTGCCTGTGTTCTGCATTTCACGCAGCAGCTCGATTTTTTCTTCCTCAGTCAGCACCTCCAGTTGTGAGGTATCAATGCCCGATATGACCACTTTTTGATAAGCCATAGCCTGTCCCTCCTGTTAAGGTATTCACCCATAGTATGAACAGGCGTATAGAAAATACTCCGCAGTACAATGGTTTTTGCCATCATCTGCGGAGTTTTTTGTCGTTATTCGGTTGCAGGCGTTTTGTCATAGAGACAGATATCCTGATATCCTCCCTAGCTCAGGACTGCTGCACTGTAACCGTATAGCTGCCATCCACCAGTGAACCCACGGAAATGGTAACATTCGGGTTTACTGTGCGATTGCCGTTTTCATCGTACCATGCAAAGCCTGCGGTGCTGTTTGTAATCACATCGCCCTCGTCAAAGAATCCATTGCCTTCATTGACAAGACGCAGTACACGCTGCTTCTGATTGCTGTTATCGTAGTACATTCCGTAGTTGTTGTATTTGAACTCAGGTCCCCAATACCCTTCTACGACCTCTGCTTGACAATGATATACACGGATGCCGCCGCCTACAAACTGCCAATTGATATTATTGCCCTCGTAGGTTGCGTATTCGACCATGAAGTACTCGCTGAGAAAACCGCTGTCATTATAGCGAGGGATGAGAATACAGTTTGGTGCCTGCTGCGAGGATTGCAGCGTGTAAGTCTGTGTGCCGCCCGAAAAGATCTGT
>JAEDLR010000007.1 GCA_016295145.1 Oscillospiraceae bacterium | reverse complement strand
GCTTGTTCCATACCACCATGTATAGGCACTCAGATTTCCGACAACCAGACCATTGTGAATGTTCTCAGAAACCTGCAAAGCTTCCGGATAATTATTGGCTGAATTCTGGTCACTGTTCGGAACATATACTTCTGTCATCCAGATTTCCTTGCCGCAGTTTTCAAGCTCAGGGTAATCCATCCAAGCTCTTTGTGTACCATAAAAATGGGTACCGAACACATCACAGTTTGCAAATGCCTTGGAATTCTCAAGAATCTTCCGATACAATCTCTTTCCGCCGTCTCCTGTGCCATGGTCTATCCATGAAGAGCCCTCGGGAGAATACTGGAAGGATTCCGGCGACATGAGCCTTGTGCTTGTAATCTGATCGCCGTAGTTTGCGAGAAAATTCGTTGTTTCATCTGTGGTCCAGTGGGTCCATTCAGAAGAATAATCCGGCTCATTTTGAACCGAAATGGAATAAAGGTCAACATTGTTCTGCTTCATATAGGTACCGAAATCATTGAGGTGCTTCGCATATGCACCGTAATTTGATTCCGGAAGATGCAGTTTGCCTACGCTGCTGTTGGAATAACTCTCAGCAAGATTGGAAGGCGGTTCCCATGGGGAAGCGAAAACCGTTGCTCCCATTTTCGATGCGAACTGTGCTGTGGGAAGTGCCCTGCTCCACTGAGAACTGTCCGGATTCACGAATATACGGAGCACAGTCAGCCCCAGTTCGTTATCACCGTTGCCGAATGCAGTCTGCCTTTGTGCGTCTGTCAAATCAGACCCCATCCATTCAGGAAGATTCATGCCACCAAATCCTCTGATTGTCTGATACTCGATGGAAGTGTTAATCACACATTCGCTTGCGGCCGAAGCATTCTCGGTTGGGGAAAAAGATAGCGTTGACAGCATAAAAGCAGTTGCCAAAAACGCTGCCGTTGGTTTTTTCAGGCTCATTTCAATTCCTCCTCATCTATATATAATATGCCTGTAAGTTCATTGTACACTGCATTATACAAGATGTCAATATTGAATGTGCATTTCTGTTGAAACCAACAAAAGATTTTCATATACTGGAGCTGACTTGTTGAACATTACCAATTCTTGCCAATGCAATGGATGTTGTACTGTTTTTCTGTTGGCTCATCGGTTTTCGGGAACTTTCGTCGTATGATGAGAAAACAGATCAGATGAATAACAAAAGTAATCACCCATGAGATGGGATAGGAAAGAAACAGCATAAACACCGTGTGGTATTTGGGCAGACGGAAGATGGTGAAGATCCAGAGAATCCGCAAACCGCAGGCACCCAACATGGAAACGATGGTAGGAGTTACGGCATAGCCCATGCCACGTATGCTGCCCACAATGCAATCCATCAAACCGCAGGTGAAATACAGACAGCAGACCAACAACATACGAGTCAGTCCTGCGGCGATGACATCAGGTCGCTGATCGTAAATGCGCAGCAGCGGCGTGCCCAACAGATATGCAAGATTTCCTAGCACCAATCCAGATACGCTGGCACAGGCACAGGTGATCCAGGCAATGTGGTTGATGCGACTATACTTTCCCGCACCGATATTCTTGCTCATAAAGGTGAGCGCAGTCTGGGAAAAGGCGTTCATCGAAACCCAGATGAAGCTTTCGATGCTTGCGGCAGCGGCACTGCCTGCCATGACGATATCGCCAAAACCGTTGATGGATGACTGAATCACCACATTGGAAAGTGAGAACACCACACCCTGAAATCCTGCCGGAATACCGATTTGCAGCAGACGCCATGCGATTTTCCGATCGGGCAGGCATTTGCGGAAAGAAAAGTGAAAATCTCCCGTTTCCTTAATCAGGCAGCGAATGAGGAGTGCTGCAGAAATATATTGTGAAATCACGGTAGCCAGCGCAACACCTGCCACATCCATTTGGAGAACGATGACGAAGAAGAGGTTCAGTATGACATTGATTACGCCGGCAAAAGCCAGATAATACAGCGGACGTTTGGTATCGCCCTTTGCACGCAGCAGCGAGCAGCCGAAATTGTAGATCATCATGGCGATCATGCCCAGAAAATAGATACGCAGATACAGCGTAGAAAGTGCCAATGTTTCATTCGGGGTCTGCATCCAGCACAGAAGCTGCCGTGCCATGATGATGCCGAACAGCGTCAGAAAACCGCCGCTTGCCATGCTCATGAACAATGATGTGTGCAGTGTCTTGCTGACATTTTCTGGTTCATGGGCTCCCATAAAGCGTGCAGCAAGTACATTTGCACCGGTAGAAAGCCCTAAAAACAGATTTGTCATCAGGTTGACCAGTGCTGTTGTAGAGCCCACCGCAGCCAACGAATGCTCTCCTGCAAAGTTGCCCACCACAATGACATCGGCGGCGTTGAATAATAGTTGCAGCACGCTGGAAAGCATCAGCGGCAGTGTCAGCCGCAGCACATTAGGCAGGATCGCTCCATTGCACATATCAATGGCGGCAACACCCTGTTTATTCATTTGTGCTTTCAAAAGATATCATCGCCTTCTTTCTTTATTTCCACATAGCGGTTATTGTACCATATATTTATGAATAATGTGTGACGCATCACAGGCAAAGAATCGGGAGCATTTTTGATGTTTCGCACTTGCAGAAGTAAGACTAGGTGATCTCATAAAGATTCCCTCCGTTTATGAGATTGTGCCGAAACGGAGGGATTATGATACTGATGTTAACAAACGCAGCCCGGAAGGAAAAAGGGAATCGCAAATTTACAGTGCATGAATCATTGTTTACTGATTTCTCCTTCCAGTTCAAATCCCTTTTTGGAGGCAATCACAGCGATTATTTCATTGATGATCGCAGCTGCTGCAATGGTGCCAGTGACGATTGCGGCAAGTTCCGGCTGTGATGCTGCCAGTACCGAACTGATAATCCCCGTGAAAACCAATGAAACACCGGAATGCGGCAGCAATGTCAACCCCAGATATTTCTGTACAGTGATTGGCATTTTGCAGAGTTTTGCTCCGATTCTTGCTCCGCCGTATTTTCCGCACATACGCGATATGATATAAACAAAGGTATACAGACCTGCTCCCATAATCAGATGGTAATCCAAAGGGGCACCAAGGTCAACAATTGCAGCCAGTAGGCTGATTGCGACCATCTTTGTGGGCAACCTTTGTGCATTGCGATTGAGACGAATCAATGGCATAGAAAGAATGCGTGATTGTACCTGAAAAACAGTGCAGAAAGCATTTTTTCACCCTCTGCACTGTCGCTAATATTGATCTGTCCTGTTGAACCGTGAAGTCAAATTGCCGTGATGTTTTTCGATGATGTCTTTCTGTGGCAATCATATTGTCGGATATTCTACTTGATTATATGCCCTGATGTCATATCCCCGTGATGGGAAGGCATCTCGGAAAGAATGGTCAGCAACTGCTCCAGCTCATCATGCTGCAAAGGCTTTTGCAGTATACCCGTTAATTGATTGGGCAGTGACGCTGTCGGCTGATCGGTCATACCGTAAATTGGCAGAGCAGCAATTTCATCACGCTTGATATCACGGATGGCGGAGAGAATCTCAGCAGGGCTGATTTCATCTGTCATCTGCAAGTCGATCAGTGCCATATCGTAGAACCGTTCGGGGGAATCCGAAAGCATCTGTACAGCCTGTGCACCGCTCCAAGCCTTGTAAACACCTGCGTGTGCCATCTGGATTGCAATTGCAGCCTGTTCCAGAATGGATTCCTTTGCCGCGATGAGCATCACACGCTTGCCGCTGCAATTGGGCAGATCACCCAAATGCTGCGGTACGGCAGTCTTTGCGCTGGAAATGGTCCAGAGCTGACGGGCAAGTGCCGTGCGGAAGATGGGTGAGGAGATGGACAGTGCCTCTACCGTTTCAGCATCTGCCTGCGCAGCGGGTGTGGCAGGGATATCCTTGCGGATCAGGAACGCAGTATCGGGACTGATTGCCCGCAGTGCCTGTAAAGACGGGATTTGGTGCTCGTTGAGCAATGACTGCGGCAAAATGAGCAGATCAAAGGGGTCAGCAGCCGCAGCCTCACGGAGCATGGCAACGGCTTTGTCAACGCTGGAAGGCGTTTCAATGCGCATACCGGTTTCTATCAGCATTTTACGCATTGCCTGTGCAGCGATTGTAACCGGCTCGATCAGCATCACGCGCTTGTTGAACAGGTGCAGATTCGGGAATACGCAGGGCGGCTCCATGGCAACAGAAAGCGGAACGGAAAGGATCACGGCACCTGCGTGGTCGGTGAGCTGTTCGTAGCGCAGCGAGCCGCCCATCAGCGCAATGAGTTTTTTGTTGATGTGCATATTCAGGTTATTCTGTCCCGTTTCGGCAAACATGGAGCATTCCAACTCATTCATGCCGGAAAGGGCACGCAGAGGCGTACATAGCGACTTCTGCACATCCTGCGCGAAACTGTCACCGCAACTGATGATCGACAAGGTAAAGCGCTCCAGATTGGCAGTGCCGGTGGCAGCCTGTGTCAGGCTCAGGGTAATGTCTGCATCATTGGGTAGCACACGGATCAGATGCAGGAAGATACTTGCGATCAGGTGGGTCAGTCGATTGGAATCGCAGTAAACGATCTCATTGACCACATCCTCGGTGTACATGGTCAGATTCAGGTGCTTGCCGATAATGATGGGCGTTGCCTTTTCCATAAGCACTGTAAACAGTTCCGGCAGAGAAACCGGCTCCTTCATCAAAGGCAGCATATGATTCTCAAGCAACAGCACATCGCGCATATTCTCAATCAGCCGTTCAATGTGGTTACATGCATCGTTGATGCGGCTAAATTCTTCTTCCTGCTCGTCGCTTATAAAAATGCTATCATGCATCTGCTCCAGCAGGCTGTTGATGCGGTTGAGCGCCAAACGGGCATCGGCTGTAATATTAATGAGAAAATGCGCCTTGCGCACCCGTGACTGTTCTGCCAGACGTATCGCAGCCTGCAATTCCTGTTTTGCCTGTTCCAACTCCTGCAAGCGATGCTCGCGCTCGCGAACTTCCGCATCAATATTCTGCAAATAGAACAAAACGATGGGAGCGTCATTTTCGCCGCGCATGAATCTGGCAACAATACTGCACCACAGATATTCGCTGTTGCCACGCAGGTCGAAGCGGAACTGGTGGCTGATTTTGGCACTGCGATTCTTGGCGGCCTGTAAAATGATATCGTATCCGAAGTAGCGTTCAAAATCGCTGCGGTCGCTGGGGTGCAGATGTTTTGCGGGATATGTCTTTGCGATCTGGGTGAAGGATTTATGATTGGGCACCAGGACATAGTTGCCATCTTGCAGCTGATAGTGGTAGAGGGTATCGTCCTCAAGATGCACCTCATCAATGCTGAGATAGAAATCTTCAACAGAAAGCCGAAACCGCTTGCGCAGCATCAGCTGTGTGCGCTCCGATTCCTTTGCCGCCAGTTGCGCGCGTATCTCTTTATCTACATCCGCAATATAGATCATAGAATGCAGCGCACCGTTTTCATCGTGGTACAGATGCATTTCAGCCCTGACCCAGAGCCATTCATCGCCTTGACGGAAACGGTATGTATGGTTGACCAATTTCACGCCAGCAGCCGCCATACGCATGGTGTTTTCGGGCAGGAATTGCTCTGCAAGCTCCTTGATATCGTCAGGATGACAGTGGGGGATAAACCCCTTCTCAAATACCTGGGAGAACGGGCAGGTGAAGAAGAACTCCGCCTCGCCGTTGACAATACGGTAGCATTCCGAAACACATTTGGTGTAGTCGGATTCAATAAAGGCAAGGAAACGGTTGCGAATGAGCAGATCAAACTTTCGCTTCAGATCCTCCTGCCGGTGCTGCGCTTCCAGTTGGCTTCGCTTGGTGCGGTTGATATCCTGCACGGCGTAGATAAGTGCTGAGGGCATCTCACCTTTTTTGCCCACCAACTGAATGACCGAGCGCGTCCATTTCGGCTCGGTGTCATTTCCGCCCGAAGTGCTTGGCGTCAGTCTGCGGTATTCGAGATAGATGCGCTGGGAGTCGACCTCCATGGGCTTTTGGTACTGTGTCAGGTCAGAAAACGCACGCAGCGTCGCCGCATCGTCGGGATGCACAAGGCTCAGCAGCATCTCTGCGATGGCAGGGAAGGGGTATACCATGTCATAAGAAAACATATCTTCCAAACTCTTGTGCATTGAGCAGATCATCGTAGCCTGCGAGTTCGGATCTACATGAAGCATCAGGCGGAAAATATCGGAAATACAGGAAAGAATATACGCATTGCGCTGGGAGAGCGTCTCCAATGCGCGCTGATAATTAGCAGAACGCTCCTGCTTTTTCTGTAAGTCCGCATAGTAGCAGCGCAGCAGCAAGGTGTTGCGGTCAAGGCGTATCATAACATAGTTTGCCCAGCGCCAGTCGTCATCCACCCTACAGCGTAGCGTCATAGAGGGCGCAATTCCACCCTGTATAAAGCGTTTGCAGGCCGCCTCGGAGAGTGCAGTGGTAAAGGTCTGGGCGTCATCTGGATGCAGCGCACACTCGGCGTAGCCACTGACAAACAGTGAAAAGTTGGGGAATCGATTCACGGTACGCAGCAGGGGATCATTGCTTTGCAGAACCGTGGTTTGCATGGTGGCAGCATCCACGCTGACAAGCAGAAAATGCGTTGCTTCCAGGATCTGCTGTGCCAGAGATGTATCCGGCACCAGCTCATCGCTACAAATCATGGTAATGAGCAGCGCGTTGCAGTCATCAAAGCATACCGGCGTATAGCGCGCGGTAACAGCCCCCTCCAGAAAAGGAATTGTACCGGCGGGAAGTACCAATTCACCGCTGCACGGCCCATTGCGTGTATGCAGGTGTGCTGCCAGGGCAGCAGGCAGCGGTGTATCCTTCGGTATGATGTTCATGGCTGCCGCATTGCGATACAGGATCTCGTCTGTTGCGGGATCAACTACAATGACTGCATCGTAGAGTTGTTCAGCTGTTTTTTTATGAAATTCAGAATAAACCATACATACACCTCCAGTGCAAATTCTCGTTGTGATTCTGTTTCTAATTGCGATTGATCTCATCCTTCACATTATAGCAAAATCAGCATGAAAAGTCAATTGTTTTTGCACAAAATTTCGGGTGGTTTCTCTCAAATTCTTGCATCATCACACAAATGAGGGCATATCAAACCAACCGCTTTGCAGCATCGAAACCAGTTCATCAGCAGTTCGCACGCAGTACATAGCACCGTGGGCGTCCAACTGTGCAAGATCTCGGAAGCCCCACAACACGCTGATGCACGGTACCCCGGCATTTCTTGCTGTATCCAGGTCTACATCCGAATCTCCGACATATACTGTATCCACAACGGTTGCGCCAAGCTGTTCCATGGCTGCAAAGAGATTATCGGGTGCAGGCTTGTTGCGACGGCTTTGATTTGCACCGATCGCCACCGCAATGGTGTCGCCGAAGAAATGCTTGCATAGCTGTTTGACATCGGCATCAGGCTTGTTGGATACCACACCCATGCGATACCCGATCGCGTGCAGTTGTTGTAACATGGATACAATGCCAGAATAAGGTGCCGTGTGATTGCGGCTGTTTTCCCTGTAAATGCGGCGTGTTTCCCCAAGGATCTCGGGATAATGCGGATGTGCGGTACCCTCGGGCAGGGCGCGCTCTACGAGCTTTGCCAATCCGTCGCCCACATAGCTGCGCACTTCTTCCAGTGTGTGTGGTGCAGCACCGTACGCTTCCAGTGCCGCGTTCACACTTTCCTGTAAATCTTGCAGGGTATCTAGTAGCGTGCCGTCCAGATCAAACAGAATCACATTTTTCATCGTATGATTTCCTTTCTCGTGGTCAATCGTCAAAAAACGCGTTAATACGCTGTTTCACATGGAACATCCCCTATCAAAAAAGCATCCCTGATACCATCCGTTTGCGTGCATTCTGCAATGAATGGCGTGCAGTATGGCATCTCTGCGGATGATCCAGTCGGGGGCTATCAGCAGTTTGCGCAGGCAGTTGCCGTGCAATCTATGTATCACAATATCAGGGCGCAGATGGGTCAGCGCGTCCATTGCCCATTCTATGTACTGCTGCATGGTGATTGGCCGAAACTGCCCTGCGGCGTACCAGTCTGCCAGTACAGTATGCTGCATTACAAACAGGCTGTGGATCTTGATACCCTCAATGGGATGGCGATTGAGAAAATCCACGGTGTGCAGAATATCTTCTTTGGTTTCACCGGGCAGCCCGACGATCATATGTACAATCACGGGAATCTGATACTGCCGCAGCAACGTGACCGCCTGTGTAAAGCAAGCGTTGTCATATCCGCGGTTGAGATGGCGTGCAGTCTGTTCGTTGGCAGTTTGAAGCCCCAGTTCCACCCATACCGTGCAACGCTTTTGGTACTCCGCCAGTAGCTGTACGATTTCTTCGTTGATGCAGTCGGGGCGTGTACCGATATCCAGTATGCGGATACGTTCATCGCAGAGTGCAGCATCGTAGCGGGAACGCAGCACATCAATCGGTGCATAGGTGTTGGTAAAATTCTGAAAATAGGCGATCCATTGTTCATCGGGGGCGGATTTACAAAGACGCTGCTGTACCTGCCTGCGAATGCTCAGCGTGGGGTCAAGCTGTTCGCCCGCACCGCGTTCTCCGCAGAATACACAGCCGCCCACGCCGCAGGTGCCGTCACGGTTCGGGCAGGTAAAACCGCCGTCTATGCAGATCTTCCGCATTTTGCACCCATGTGTTTCACGCAAATAGTCGCTGAGTGTGCGGTACGGTTTTTCCATTATGCGTCAGCTCCCTGCCTGTATGATATCTTTGATTACAGCAGCAATGATCTCATGCCCCTTGTTGTTGGGGTGTGGGTCAAGATACGGTGCATTTTCGCTGCCCTTTTGACCAATCACGGGCATAGTATCTTCTGCGGCAAATGCAGCGTAAATATCCGCTGCAAAAAGATTTGCATCGTGCTGTTCTGCAATAAAACCTGTGATGATGCTGTTGCATTTTTCAATCTGCGCCTGGGCGTATGCAGCCAGAGAAATTCTTCTTTCCCCCAGATCAATCTCTGCATTGGTATCTGCAAAGGGATTGTATATGGTCTGGATGATGATCTTGCCCTCTGTATTACAGCCGCGGATATATTTGTAGATGTCTGGCAGCTCTGCTTCAAAATCGGCAAGTCCTGCTGCAATTGCGGATTCCATCTTGGTAAATGCTGTGCTCAGTGCAGCAGTATCTTCTGATTGCTGCATCCATATGCCGTAGAATTCCCCGAAGGGTTGCAGCATATTGTTTGCACCAATGCTGATGGTGATCACGTCGGCAGAGGGCAGACGCACTGCACGACCGTTGTTGAGCCGTTCCATCAGCTGTGCTGCTGTATCACCGGATACCGCATAGTTACAGTCTCTCCAAGTGATGTTTTCTTGGGCGAGCGATTCTGTGAGCAGAGCCGAATAACGGGTCTCCTCGGCGTTTTCCAGTCCGTAGCCTGCCGCAATGGAATCGCCCAGTGCAACCAGAATTTTCTGTTCAGACTTTGTGGCCGTCTGAGTGTGTTCGTTGCTGCTTGCCTCATTACAGCCGCAGCAGGTGAGTGATAGTGCCGTTGCGGCAAGTATACTGATCCATCGTTTCATGGTAAATCTCCTTTGCGTTTGCTGTTTGCGCTTCAAAGTATAGTATATCTAGTATACCACGATTTGGCGTTTCCTGCAAGAGCAGGGTATTGCAAATTTTCCAAAAAAATGCTATAATATTGTTGTGTATGGAAAGGATGGTTGCAATGATCTATTTGCTGGAAGATGATGACAATATCCGTGGCTTTACGATATATGCGTTAACGAATTCGGGGTATGAAGTGCAGGGATTTTCGCTTCCCTCACAGTTTCGTGCAGCGGTAGCACAGCAATTGCCGGAACTGGTTCTGTTGGATATCATGCTGCCGGAAGAGGATGGTCTTTCCATATTGCGCTGGTTGCGCGACAATGAGCCCACAGCCCATCTGCCGATTATTATGCTCAGTGCCAAGAGTACCGAATACGATAAGGTGCTGGGGCTTGACAGCGGCGCAGACGATTATCTTGCAAAGCCCTTTGGCGTTATGGAACTGCTTTCCCGTATCCGTGCGCTGCTGCGCCGTGCTGAAAAGTCCGATTCCTCTGAGGTGCTGCAAATCGGAGCCGTCACGCTGAACAGCAAGCGGCATACTGTCACACTCTGCGGTGCACCGCTTGTGCTGACCTGCAAGGAATTTGATCTTCTCGAACTGCTGATGCGCAATCAGGGGCTTGTGCTGAGCCGCAGTAGTATTCTACAGGCGGTGTGGGGCTATGACTATGTGGGCGAAAGCCGTACCGTAGATGTGCATATCCGTATGCTGCGTGCCAAATTCGGTGAAGAATATAATATCATTGAAACCGTGCGCGGTGTCGGCTATTGTTGCAATCCGCCTGCAAAGGAGACGCCGCTATGAAAGACTATCTGACCGTATGGCTGGCACGCTATGCAACAGGTGTTCTGCTGCTGCTGGCGTTTGGCTGCACCGTGATTCTGGTTGCCGCCGAGCAGTATGTGACACTGGGCATCTTCTGGGGGATCATCCTGATTCTGCTGCTGATTGTACCACTGCTGTCTGCAAGGCTTGCAAAGCATCTTGCGCAACATCTGGCAGATCCGTTGAATAAGCTGTATTTTGAACAGGCATTGCAGCAGTGTCCCTACCCCGAATTGCAGCCCATGATGCGGCGTATGGCAGAGCTGCACCGCAGTATGGTCGCACAGCGAGCCGATCTGTCCGATGAGCGTAACCGACTGGCTGTACTGGTAGAGAATATGCGGGAGGGCCTTGTGCTGACCGATGCCGACGGACGGGTTCTGGTATACAACAATGCGGCATTGCAGCTTTTGAATACGCCCCAAAGTGGTACGCCGCCGCTGACGGTATCCGATTTGAACAGTAGCAGTGAGTTCCAGACACTGATGCAGAGCGTTTTGCAGGGGAATCGCGGCGAAACCGTACTCTATGTCAATGATATTGCTTGTCAGTTGATTGCAAGCCCCGTGCGTACCTCTGTGCAGGAGAACGCCCTTCCGGACGGCGCGGTGCTGATACTGTTGGATGTTTCCGAGCGTGAAAAGCGTGATGTGCTGCGCCGTGAATTTACCTCCAATGTATCACATGAACTGAAAACGCCGCTGACTTCCATTTATGGCATTGCGGATATGCTCTCTACGGGTATGGTAAAGCCCGAAGATGTCAGTGGCTTTGCGGTGCGTATTCGTGATGAGTCCACCCGTATGATTGCACTGATCGAAGATATTATACGCCTTTCCCGATTGGATGACGAAAGCTTCTCTGCTGAACTGGTGCCCATTGATCTCTATCATGTGGCAGGTGCCGTACTGTTGCAGCTTCGTCCCGCCGCCGAGAACCGTCATATCACCATCACGCTGCACGGGGGCAGTGCGCCCATCATGGGAGTGCCTGTCATCGTGGAGGAGATGTTGTATAATCTCTGCGATAACGCCATCAAATATAATGTGGATGGCGGTAATGTGAAGCTGTCTGTGCGGCATATCGGGCAGCATTCGGTGTTTACGGTTTCCGATACGGGCATCGGCATCCCGGCGGCAGACCGTGAGCGCATCTTTGAGCGTTTTTACCGCGTAGACAAAAGCCATTCTCGTCAGATCGGCGGCACAGGGCTAGGGCTTTCTATTGTTAAGCACGGAGCAGCTTTCCACAATGCTGCCATTGAGTTGCACAGCACGATTCATAAGGGGACTGAGATCACATTGCGGTTTCCCAGTGCCGAAACCGAAGTCTGAAATTGCATAAAAACAAAGCGGAGCATATCACATCAATGCTCCGCTTTTGAGTGTTTACAGTCCATTGAGGAATGTCTGTAGCTTTGCATCATCGTCATAGGTTTGCGTATCTCGCTGCATGATTTTGCCATCGGAATACAAAAACGAAGTCACTGTACGCGTCTGTGTGTTGACGATATGCTGCGTCATCCGCTGCACATTCTGATCCACCCACTGATAAACTTCATAGGTGTCGATCCACTCGCTGCCCTTTACACGGCTGTGTATCGTAGCATCCTCTGCGCTGAATCGTGGATTGATCAGCTCCACAGCCGTTTCATGGAATCGCAGCGTGCTTTGATCCCATAGATATAGTGCATAAGCCGTGTTGTCGCCTATGATTTGTACAGGCAGCAGCAGATCGTAGTAACCGTCAAAATTGCAATCCTGAATGATATAATGCTCTGCCAGATAGGATGCCGTTTCCTTGCTCATGGGGCAGCGCAGTGTCTGATAGTTGCCGCCCACAATGCGCAGACCGATACCCTCTACCGTGAATACATAGGTGAAGTTTAACGGGTGCGGGTCACCGGAGTTGCCATAGTCATCGCTTTCAGCCGGAAAGCGCGCTGTGGTTGTTACCGTGGTGATCTGCGTGATGGTGTCTGTTCTGTCCGTGGTGGCATCGGTACCATTGGGTTCGCTTGTTGGATCTGCCGTGGTCGTGTGCAGCATATCAGAATCGGATGTGACAGGGGCGACCGTTGTATTTGTAGAGGATATATCGGTGTTCAGAACAGCGGTGGTTTGTCCCGTATCACTGTCAGTGTTTTGGAAAACCGTATCTGTGCAGCCTGCCAGTATCATTGCCAAGGCGGCGAACAGAATTGGACGGATTGTTTTTTTCATAGTTAGCCTTCCATAATCGTTTTTTTAGATATTATACATGATTGCTACGGATTTGTCAAGGGATATTGTTGCTTCCAATCGCACACACAATAGTATGATGTTGTAAATCATTGCATCAAACAAGTTTTCGGTCAAGCCTTTTCAAGGGGTTGCGGGGGGCGGAGCTTCACACAAGTGCAAACTGAAATTATCGTGAAAACATACAATTCTTGTTGACAGTTTTTTGAGATTATGGTATCATGTCAATGTACGATTCTCTGTTCTGAAAGGGGATACCATGAAGTTTTTAAACCATAAAAAAGCGATTGCCGCTATGCTGTCCTTGGTGATGACCGCACAGGCTGCAATTACTTCTCCCATGATTACAAGATGTACCATTGGTGCAAAGGCATTGTCGCTGACTACACAGGATTTTGCAGCACAGTTGCAGACCCTTACCCGTATGGACGATCCTGCGCAGACCTATACCCAGCTTGTCTACCATACCGATACCGGGGTGTTTTATGCAGATGGCAAGGCAGTGGGCACGGCATGGGGCGATCTCTGCGTGCGCGATGATACCCTGATGATTTCTGCTGAAAGCAACGGTAACACCAAATCGCTGCTGCCAGAGCGTGACAACGCCGTTTCTTTTGCTGAAAATGCCGCTGCGTGGGGGTATACGTTCACAGAAGAAAACGGCATTATCACGATACAAAACGAGTTTCAGACCGCCAGACTGATCGTGAAGGCGCAGGGGGAAATGGATACGCTCGGTGCGATTGCAGAGGTTACAGGCTACCGTGATCTGCATATTTTGCAGTATGCTACTTCTGCCGATGCCTACGCTGCCTATCAGATCTACAGTACGGATCCGGCAGTGGATTATGTGCAGCCTTCGCGCTATGTATCGGTTGCAGGTGCCCCTGCGGAGGTGCAGGCAGATGCTGCAACAAATGGCTTTGCAGACGGCTCCCATTACACATGGGGCGCAAATTATCTGCGCACTGATTTGTTCTACAATACATACCTTGCCGATATGGATCCTGAGAAAGAGATCATCGTTGCTGTGCTGGATACGGGCATCAACGCAAAACACACGATGGTTGCCGGCCGTATTGTGGATGGCGGCGTGAATTTTTCCAATTCGGGCGATGATTCCGTTGATGACGATTATGGGCACGGTACACACTGCACAGGCACGATCTGTGAGTTGACACCGGAGCAGGTGAAAATCCTGCCCATCAAGATTTTTGATGCAAACGGTAAAGCAACCGAGGAGCAGATCTACGCCGGTCTGATGTATGCCATCGAGCAGGGTGCCGATCTGCTGAATATGAGTTTTGGCGGTCTGGGCGTAAGCCCTCTTGAGGCGGAAGCAATGGCACTTGCCGATGCCAAAGGCATTGTTTGCTGTGCAGCCGCAGGCAACAACGGCGATGATGCACGCTATTATTATCCGGGCGGTATTGAAAGCTGCATTACCGTTGCAGCCGTAGACAGCGATATGCAGCGTGCGCTGTTTTCCAATTATGGCGATCTGGTCGATGTATGCGCACCGGGTGTTGGCATCACCAGTGCCGTGCTGGGTGATGATAATAAGGTCGAATCCTGGAACGGTACCAGTATGGCAACGCCCCACGCTACCGCCTGCTGTGCCATGCTTCTACTTGCGTGGGATGATCTGACACCCGATGCGGTGGCAGCGATGCTCACAGCCAATGCCATTGATCTGGGCGATGCAGGATACGATGAAGATTTTGCATGGGGACTGGTATCGCTTGCAGATTTTGCCTATACCGATGGTCGCTGTGCGGTCCCTGTATTCTCCAAGGATGCAGGCAATTACGGCAAGGGATTCTCCTTTGAAATCACCTGTGATACCCCGAATGCTGATATCTACTATACCCTTGACAGCAGCATTCCCACGGCTGAAAACGGCATCCGATATACGGCACCGATCACCATATCTGCTACTACCAGAGTGCGTGCAGTTGCCATGAAAGAGGGATGTATGGACAGTCTGCTGACAGAGTGCGTCTATTCGGTGGGGGGCTTGGATGTTCCGTCCCCCTATACCGTGGAAAACGGTGTAGTAACTGCCTATCACGGTGTGCTGCGCCGTCTGACCGTGCCTGCACAGATCGACGGTCAAACTGTCACTGCAATCGGGGCGGCAGCCTTTGCCAATCACCCCTATCTGCAAGAAATCACTCTGCCTGACACTGTCACGCAAATTGCAGATAATGCCTTTTCAGGCTGCACGGCTCTGACACAGATTACCGCACAGGGCGTAACGACCCTTGGCGATGCTGCATTTATGGGCTGCCCTGCCTTGAAGAATCTTTCTTTTGCACAGCAGCTCAAAGTCATTGGCGCGCGTGCCTTTGCGGATTGTACCGCATTGCAAAACATCCACTGTGAACAGCTTACCGCTGTATCAGAATCCGCCTTTTCAGGCTGTACCGCCTTGCAATCGGTGTATATTCCCGTAGCAACACAGTTTGGCAATTCTGCATTTGATGGTTGTACATCGCTGGTATCGGTGCGCTGCGCGTGGAGCAATGTCACTGTATTGGGAGACCGCGCTTTCGCCGATTGCACCGCTTTCGCAGGCTCACTGGGATTTGTTGCACTGGAAACACTGGGCGAATCCGTCTTCGACGGTGCAGCTTCTCTGCTGCGCGTTGCTTTGCCTGAAATCATTACGGCGCTGCCATGCCGTACCTTTGCCGGATGCAAATCACTGTGCCGGGTGGAACTGCCTGCTGTCACACAAATCGGAGATGCAGCCCTTGCCGTGGAGCAGTCTGCTTTTGGCATTGCGATAGATATGCCCTTTGCAGAGGTTACCGCAATCGGTACAGACGCTTTCTATGGCTGCGCACTGGGTACACGGGGTGAAACCATCACATTCTCTGCACTCCGTTCGATTCCCTACCGTTCCTTTACAGGCATCATTGCCGATTCTCTTGCATTTCCTGTTGTTACCACCGTCTTTGCAGACGCCTTTACAGATGCCGCCATTGGCGTGATTGCTCTGCCCGGTGTGCAGCAACTGCATGAAAACGCTGTGTCCAATGCCGATTGGGTGTTACTTTCTGCGAATTGTATGACCCTTGCCGAAAATGCTATTGGAGCCGAAACGCAGATCTACGCTGCCGAACCCTCTGCACCCCTTGCCGATTTCGCAGCCGCACACAGCCACACCCTTACGGATATCCCCACACTGGTTTATGCCTTCGGTACCAATGTCGTCACTACACAGTATACCCCCGTTATACTGACGCTGCTGACCGTTGGTGATGTACGTTCATATCAATGGTATGCCGTTGCAGAGGACGGCACACAAACCGCCATTACAGGCGCAACTGCTGCAAGATATCAACCGAACGCTGCGCAGGCGGGCATACGACAATATCTCTGCGTGGCACAGGGCGCCGATGGCATAGAGATTTCTGCACGGTATGTGGTGACTGTCAACGCTGTGGTACCCGAAATTCTGACCGAGAATGAAACGCTGTATGATCGGGAGGGACAGCCTCATACACTCCGTTTTACACCTGCCGAAGATGGCGTATACGCTTTCTATGCCTGTGGTGATGTGATGTCACAGGGCACGGTGACCGATGAAGACGGCACGCTGCTTGCCATGTTCACCGAGCGTTCTGACGGCAGCGAGATTTGTTCCGTCACGCTAAAAGCAGGGGAGGTCTGTTATCTGCACACTGCGCCCTTGTGGTCGGGGACTTATGGAGTAACGGTCTATGCGTTGTCAGGTGCAGATGAACGCATTTCCATCACCGAGGTTTCCGCGGATTATCCTGATGAGTTTGCCCCTACCAATGCAGATGCTCTGCCCCAGATCACCGTTACCGCACCCGATGGCACCTTGCTGATTCCCGATACGGATTATCATATTGTCTACGAAAAACACAATAGCATCGGAAAGCTGCTCCTGTTCGGCATGGGTGCCTTTGGGGGCTGTATGACGCTTACTTTTACGCTGTATCAACCGGTGTATGCCGATACTGTCAATGCAGTTTCACTGGACGATCAGCACGATACCGTTACCTTTTCGTTCATTCCGCGTACCTCAGGGGAGTATTATTTCTATTCGACGTATCTTGCAGATTTTGCAGCGGAATACGAGTACTTTGCAAAGTATGGCGTGTACCCCGTAAACCGAAAGTATTACGGCATCAATCCCGATGCAACTGTAACCGATGAGAACGGCAATCGTCTTGCCTATAACGATAACAGCGGCGGAAACAGTATGTTTCGCGGCAAAGTGATGCTGTACGGAGGCAGAAAATATCTGATTACCTGTACAGCAAAATCCGCAGCGCGATTCTCTCTTGTGCTGTCACAGCAGCTATATACCGTTGCGGGTGCAGTACCTTCCGGACTGAATGCGTATATCTACCGTCCCAACTTTGTCGCAGAGCCGGATTTACAGTTGACATTGAACGGCGACGCGCTGATCAAGGAGCAGGACTTTGTGCAACTGAATTCGTTCAATGATGTGCCGGGCCTTGCTACTGCAGCGGTTCAGGGCATCGGTTTGTATACCGGAACTGCCTCATGGTCGTATCAGATCAACTATTTGGGCAGTACTGCGCAGACCCTTGCGATGGGAGAGAGCGCCCCTTTGCAGTTTGGTACATCGCGCATCCAGGCGGTGCGTTTTACGGCACAAAGTAGAAATCCTGAGGAGAATACTGATTGCTATCGCATCTTCACCGATGATGGTAAAAACCACCGCGTGCGACATAGTCTGTACAAATATACGCCCCATACCGATTCCTATTCGTTGATCGGCAGCGGTACCGGTCTTTCCGATTATGAACTTGTTGACGGTGAATACTGTGTTGTGTTTTATCTGGTGTACAACGGCACAGTCACAAATCACACCGCAACGGTTCTGCAGCCCCATTGCCTGACCGATGCCGTTGTGACGGTTCCGCCGCAGATCTATACAGGCGGCATCGTCACGCCGCAGTATGAGGTCGTGGCAGACGGCGTGCTGCTGACAGAGGGTGTGGATTACAAAGTATTTTACTTTAAGGATCCCGTCATGTTCGGCACGCAAGAGTTTCTTCTCAGATCGACGAATACCTCCTATGGCAGAAATGCAGGTACTTTTGATATCGTGGTTGATTTGCCCGAAGACGCCCCCGAACTGACCGTGGGACAGCATACTGCCACTGTCACTTTAGAGGACAGGCTTGCTGTTTACCGCTTTGTATCGGATACTGACGGAACATATATGCTTTCCAATACCCTTGCCGCCGATGTTGTCATGCGCGCGTTTTCTTCTGACGGTAAGGTGCTTTGCGAGGGATACGGCACCGGCGAGCAGTATGTGATCTTTCATGCCACAGCAGGAGAAACTTGCTATATCATGATCAAATTCAACGGCACATTGCGTTCGGGTACCATTCCCTTTGCACTCACCAACGATTACCGTCTGCTTGCGGATTGCGAAGCCGTTGCCGAGCAGTTGCCGTGGACAGGGCAAGCGCTTACCCCTGTGGTGCATTTCTATGACGGTGATACGTTACTGACCGAGGGTGTGGATTACGAGCTGCGCTACTGCAACGATAATACCAATGTCGGTACGGGCAAGGCACATTTCCGCGGCATTGGCGCGTATTTCGGCAATTGTGAGGTGCAGTTTTCGGTGGTTGCTCCCGACCTGTTCTCTTTGCCCGATGTGCAGATTTTTCCGACGATGCTGGACGATATTCGTAAGGGCGATGAAGAAACCGACTGCGATTATCATATCTACAGCTATACCGCAGGCAGAGATTCCACCATTACAATGGATGTGTTTGATGTCTATTGTCTGCTGACAGCGCAGCTTTACAATGCCCAAGGCGTATTGGTGGACAGCGTTACCACCAAACTCAGCGACAGCCTTGTGTTTGATATCAAGGCAGGCGAAACAGTCTATGTACTGATGTCTGCGACGGATATCGCCAGTTGGAATCAGACTTACAGCCTGGTGTTTTCTCTGGCGGATACCACAGGGGACACACAAATTACCGATACGGAAAACGGCGTAACCTATCTGGTGAATCAGGCAGCGGGCTATGCCGAGGCGTACCGTTTTGCCGCCGATGCCCAAAGTGTTACACTGCTGCCGGAAATCGACGGTATTCCCGTGGCGTATTACCCCGAAGCATTGTTTGCGCAACTGCCCAAGGATTATGTGGTGTACGGCTATACGGGCTGTCCTGCCGAGGTCTATGCGGATATCTACGGTTTTGTGTATATTAACGCCGAGGTGAAGGATGCGGAATCGGTCTATGTCACAGGAGACTTCAACGGCGACGGCAGATGTTCGATTGCGGATGCGGTGCTGCTCAGTCATGGGGTGAATGAAGCCTCCGCCGTGACCCTCACCGATGTGTTGCTGGGGCGTGCCGATATTGACGGTGACGGGCTGCTGACTGTCGGTGATATCCTTGCCCTGCTGGAAATGCTCAATGTCGTCCCATGTGCTTGAGAAACGTTTTTTTCATTTGTAGGGGATTCTTTTCCCATAAGTGTTCCGCGTGCTGTGGCAGCGCCCCAGAAACCCTCTAAGAAAATATCGCTTTTCTCTTGACAATCCGCATAAACTGGGCTATAATAATACAAGTATGTGCAAATTTGGAAAGGCGGTTTGAATCATGTTGAAAAATACCGAAAAAACCATGGATAAAATCGTAGACCTTTGTAAGTCCAAAGGCTTCGTGTACCCTGGCTCTGAAATCTACGGCGGTCTTGCCAACACCTGGGATTACGGTCCTTTGGGCGTTGAGCTGAAAGAGAATATCAAGCGTGCATGGCGCAAGAAGTTCATTCAGGAGAACCGCTATAACGTGGGTCTGGACAGTGCCATCCTGATGAATCCGCAGACATGGGTCGCATCGGGTCACATCGGCGGATTCTCCGATCCGTTGATGGACTGCAAGGAGTGCAAAACCCGTCACCGCGCCGATAACCTCATCGAGGACTTTGATGGCACCAATCCCAGTGGCTGGAGCAATGAGCAGATGCTCGAATATATCCGCGAGCACCATATCTGCTGCCCGAATTGCGGCAAGGAGAATTTTACCGATATCCGTCAGTTCAATCTGATGTTCAAGACATTTCAGGGCGTTACCGAGGATAGCAAATCCGAGCTGTATCTGCGTCCCGAAACCGCACAGGGTATCTTTGTTAACTTTGCAAATATCCAGCGTACCAGTCGGAAAAAGGTTCCCTTTGGCGTGGCACAGGTGGGTAAATCGTTCCGTAATGAAATTACTCCTGGTAACTTTATCTTCCGCGTGCGTGAGTTCGAGCAAATGGAGCTTGAATTCTTCTGCAAGCCGGGTACCGATCTGGAATGGTTTGATTATTGGCGCAGTTTCTGCCGTGATTGGCTGTTGAGCCTGGGCATTAAGGAGGAGAATCTCCGCCTGAGAGATCACTCTGCCGAGGAGCTTTGCTTCTATTCTAAGGCAACCACGGATTTCGAGTATTTGTTCCCGTTTGGTTGGGGCGAGCTGTGGGGCGTTGCTGACCGTACCGATTACGATCTCACACAACATATCAAAACCAGTGGTAAGTCGTTGGAGTATTTTGATCCCGAAACCAACGAGAAGTACATCCCCTATGTTATTGAGCCGTCTTTGGGCGTTGAGCGTTTGTTCCTGACCATTGTGACCGAGGCTTATGATGAGGAGGAATTGGTTTCCGTCGATAAGAACGGCAACGAGAAGAAGGATGTCCGTACCGTCATGCATTTCCATCCGGCACTTGCACCGTTTAAGGCAGCAGTTCTGCCGTTGGTGAAAAAGCTGACACCTCAGGCGATGGAAGTGTTTGAAATGCTTTCCAAGAAGTTTCATGTGGATTTTGATGAAACAGGTACAATTGGTAAGCGTTATCGCCGTCAGGATGAGATCGGTACACCGTTCTGCATTACCTACGATTTTGATACCCTTGAAAAGGATAACAGCGTGACCATCCGCGACCGTGATACCATGGAGCAGGTGCGCATTCCCATTGACCAGTTGGTGGCATATCTGGAAGAGAAGATCGCATTCTGATTTGTGCGACAAAATGTTTGAAAACCGTGCAGATTCGTTTCTGCGCGGTTTTTGATTTTATGGGGGCTGTCCATATACAGAAAAGTCCGGCAAAAAATATCATGAACTACTTGAAAGAACGGTAATTTTATGGTATGATAGTATCAGCATAATGTATCCAAATCGAAATAGTAAAGGAGGCATTCCTATGCCTGAGCAATTTACAGTATCTCTGCAATCTGTTATCGACGAGTTTCAGCTTGAGGTAATCCATGCGCCCTGTGATCTGAATACCATCCTGCTTGCCGAAAATGATATCATCCGTCCTGGTTTGCAGCTCATGGGATTCTACGAGTATTTTAATCCCGAGCGTCTGCAGGTTGTTGGCAATATGGAATTTGCCTATCTCTCTTCTGTGGATGAGGCAACCCGTTATGCCCATCTGGAGCGTCTATTTGCCCATCATATCACAGCACTGTGCATTACCCGTTCCCATGATATTTTCCCTGAGATGCTTACCCTTGCACAAAAATATCAGGTGCCGCTTCTGCGCAGTAAGGAATCCACCTCGCATTTTACCACAGCGCTGCTTTCTTACCTGAATCATAATCTTGCACCCCGTGTTACGCGTCATGGCGTGCTGATTGAGATCTACGGTGAGGGCGTATTCATTACCGGTGAAAGCGGCGTTGGTAAAAGTGAGTGCGCCATCGAGTTGGTAAAGCGCGGTCACCGTCTGGTTGCAGATGATGCAGTGGAAATCCGTAAGGTCTCCAATGATTCCCTTGTGGGTACCTCGCCCGATAACATCCGCCACTTCTTGGAATTGCGCGGCATTGGCATTATCAATGTGCGCCGATTGTTCGGTATGGGTTCTGTTAAGGTGCAGCAGCAGATCGATATGATCGTTCAGCTGGAATTATGGAACAGTGCCAAGATCTATGACCGTATGGGCGTTGACCGTCAGTATTCAACGATTCTGGGCGTGAAAACACCTTCTCTGGTGATCCCTGTTACACCTGGCCGTAATCTCGCCGTGATCATGGAGGTTGCCGCAATGAATAACCGTCAGAAGAAGATGGGTTACAACGCGGGGCAGGAGTTGATGATGCGTCTTGGCACCAAAATGGAGGGCAGAGAGATCATCAACGAGTTTGACGAGTTCTGATGCATGATTTTTGTTTTTATACCGTATGATATCATTGAGAAACACAGGTGATTATTTTGCAGTTACAGGCAGATTTACATACCCATACCATCGCGTCTACACATGGTTATTCCACCATTACCGAGATGGCGACCGCTGCAGCACAGCAGGGGCTCAAGTTGCTTGCCATAACCGATCACGGCCCCGCTTCGCCGGATGCACCGCATCTCTGGCACTTTCATAATTATAAGATTCTGCCGCGCAGGATTGCAGGCGTGTGGCTATTAAAGGGCGTCGAGGCGAATATTGTAGATGAGTATGGTACATTGGATATGGACGAAAAGGAACTTGCTTTCTGCGAGTGGGTGATTGCATCGTACCATAAGCCCTGCGTCACATTTCCGCGGGAATCGGCATTGGTCACACAGGGATACCGCAAGCTATGTGAAAATCCTGCCGTGGATGTGATCGGCCATTTTACAACCGATTTTTTTCCCTGCGATTACGCAGCGGTTGCATCGTATTGTAAAGAATCGGGCAAGCTGATAGAACTGAACGAAAGCTCGCTGCAATGGAAAAGGGGTGCTTTGCAGAATGCCTATACCGCATATGCTGCCTGCAAAAAGATCGGTGTGCCCATTGTGGTCAATACTGATGCCCACTATCACGCATTGGTGGGAAAATCCCCCCTTGCCGCGCAGCTTCTGGAAGCACTGGATTATCCCCATGACCTGATTCTCAATCTGGATGCACAGCGCATTATGGAAATGACAGAGCAGAAGCGTGGTATCCGTTTTGTGTCAGAGTGAGACAGTCTGACCGTGTCATTTTCCAACGAAAGGAGTTTTCATACAGATGCAGCATCTTGATCATTTGGAGACGATTTGTAAACAGTATGGCGCAGCATTTGCCGTTGATGAGCCTCTTTGCAATCATACGACATTTCGTGTTGGCGGTGCCTGTAAAGCCTTTATCACCGTGCCCGATGTCGCAGCTTGTGCTGCGCTGCGCCGTTTTTTGTCCGAGGCGGAATTGCCCCACCGTTTCATCGGCAGAGGCAGCAATCTGATCGTTGCCGATGCAGGCTATGCAGGCGTCGTGTTGACGCTTGCACCCGAAGCGCGGATTCGGCAGCTTGAAAAAGGGGTGTTGACCGCATGGGCAGGGGGGTCGCTCAAATCGTTGTGTAATGCTGCTGCAGATGCTTCACTAACGGGTCTGGAATTTGCATATGGCATTCCCGGCACAGTGGGCGGCGCCGTGTATATGAACGCAGGTGCCTACGGCGGAGAAATGTCGCAGATTATCACCGAGGTGCAGACTGTGGACGCAAATGGCGCGTTGCAGACGATTCCTGCGGAGCAACTGGAACTGTCATACCGACATTCTGCCTTTATGCAGAATAACCTTGTGATCTTGCAGGCGAGTGTGCAGCTGCGTGAAGGTGATCCTGCGGAGATACGCCGGAAGATGGATGAACTGATGCATCGCCGCATTGAAAAACAACCGTTGGAGTATCCCAGTGCAGGCAGTACCTTTAAGCGTCCCGAGGGAAGCTATGCCTCTATGCTGATCGACCAGTGCGGCTTGAAGGGGCTAACAGTGGGCGGCGCGCAGGTCAGCGAGAAACACGCAGGCTTTGTCATCAACCGTGGGGGTGCAACCTGTGATGATATTCTGCGGCTTTGCGAACAGGTGCGCGATGTGGTGCAGCGTCAGACGGGCTATGTGCTGGAACTGGAACCCGAGCGATTGGGTTAAGTGAAAAATTTTCCTGTTGTCAAAAGGAGTATATCAAGCGTCATGGAGTTTATCATCGTCACAGGCATGGCAGGTGCAGGCAAAACCTCTGCACTGAATGCACTGGAGGACATTGGTTATTATTGTGTAGAGAATCTGCCGCTTTCTTTTTTGCCGCAATTTGTAGAACTTTGCAGAGATCGCGGCGGACAGCTGTCCCGTGTGGCAGCCGTCATTGATATCCGTTCCTGCGACCGTTTTTCGGAGCTGGTTTCCGCGTATCTTACCATTCGCAAAACCGAGCCTATCGGTGCCGCAGAGCCGTTCAATTGCCGTATGCTTTGCCTGGAGGCATCGGAGGCGACCCTGCAGAACCGTTTCCGTACATCGCGCCGCAGTCACCCCCTTGCTGACCGCTTTGAGGGGAATCTGCCGGCTGCCTTTGCCTTTGAGCGTGAATTGCTGCAGCCCGTGCGCGCCCATGCCGACTATCTGATTGATTCGTCTTTGCTTTCAGCATCGCAGCTCAAGGAGCAGGTCAAGGCGCTGTTTATGGCGCATATCAGTGATGCCATGCTGATACAAGTCATGAGCTTTGGGTTCAAGTACGGTGCCCCTATGGAAGTAGATCTCATGTATGATATGCGATGCTTGCCCAATCCTTACTATGTGGCGGAACTCCGTGAGCATACAGGGTGCGAGGAGAGCGTCCGTGAATATGTGATGAATGCACCGGAATCCAGAGAGTATTACCAAAAGGTGCAGGATATGCTGGATTTTGCCATTCCTTTGTATGTCAAGGAGGGACGCCCGCAACTTGTCATCGGCTTTGGCTGTACCGGCGGCAGGCACCGCTCTGTCACCTTTGCAGAGCTGATCTCCAGGCATCTCAGCGAGTGCGGATACCATGTGATTAAGCAGCACCGCGATTTCAAAAAATAAAGCTGAAGTGGCAATATTGTTCTGTTTTGGGCAAAATAGACAATATTGTATGGCTATATTTGTAAGAAGCGTAGTTGACAATCTGTGAATCACCGTGGTATAATGACAGTGTGTACGGCGGTAAGTTGCGTTGTGCACGCATAAAATAATGAACGAGGTGCCAGAGAATATGAAAAAGATAAAACAGCTCCTTGCGGTGCTTTCCGCTATGATGCTTGCAGCAGTTGCTGTCGGCTGTGGTGATGACGAAAGTTCCGAGGGACGTACCAAATCCCAGGATGACGTATCCATTGCCACCGATGATGTGGTCAATGCCGACGACCCCGATATTTCCGGTCAGACCGTTTACTGGATGGCTTTGTATGACCTTAACCCCAAAGGAAATGCTGACCGTTCCGTTGCGTTGTCCCTTTTTGAGGATGTCTATGGTGCAAAAATTGAGTATGTGCCTACCACTGCCGATACCAAATTCGATGACCTTGCAAACCGCATCAACGGCGGTGACCCCGTGGATATGTTTCCCTATGAGTGGGATGCAGTGCCCAACGGCGTCAATAAGGGTATGTTTGATCCGCTGGATGATTATGTAGATCTTTCCGATCCGCTGTACGACGGTGTCCGCGATATGGCAGAGATGTTCAAGTACAACGGACATTACTATGTCATTCCCTATGCAACTTCCGATCCGCTGGCGATTACCTACAGTCGTGCAATGATAGAAGAAGAAGGTCTGAAGGATCCCTATGAACTGTATCAGAAGGGCCAGTGGAACTGGAATACATTCATGGAGTTGATGCAGACCTTTGTCGCCAACGGTGATGAAGATGAAGTTCGTTACGGCTGTGCAGGCTGGTTCGGACAGGCCTTGGTGCAGTCCACAGGTGATACTGTTGTGACCTATGACGGCAGCAAGTTCACCAATAATATTATGAGTGCAAAGATCGAGCGTGCCGAACTGCTGATGGAGGATATCGCGAATCAGGGGTTGTATACTTCCGTATGGCATGGCTATTTCCCCAATGATGGTTCCGTTCTGTTCTACGGTATGGCTCCGTGGCATTTAGCAGATTCCAACGCAAAGAACCCGGATGCTGACCTGTTTCTGGTGCCGTTCCCCAAGGATCCTGAGTCCGAGGATTACTATCTCAACATGAACTATGCAGCCACTATGCTGGTGAAAAACTCCGATAAGGGCGATGCCGTTGCCATGTGGATCAAGTGTGAGCGTATGGCAAACACCAAGGAAGAATATCGGTCCGCTGCCAAGGAGAAGGCACTCATCCAGACTGTGAACGCACAGGGCAAGGTGACAGGCTTCATCACTGAGGAGCAGTATGACTTCATGCAGACATGGTACGACCCTGCCAATATCAAGACTGTGTTTGATTTCGGTTACGGTATGGGTAGCTTGATGTACAGCGAAACCTACGATTACGGTACGCGTGGCGTTATGAATAACGTTGCAGACGCGCTGCTCATTGGCTACGAGAATACCCCCGATACCTGGGCAGAGATTCGATCCGAGTGGCAGTCCGTGGTCAATGCTGTGGTGGACGAATTCAACGCCAAGACGAATTAAGTCTATTCTTTTCATAGAAAACACCGCTGATATCAGAGAGAATTTTGTGCAAGATGCGAAAATTGGGCGCCGTAACGAAATAATGCTTGCTTTTTCACGAAAAATGTGATAAAATCGTAGTGTAAGAAGTATGAAGAAAGGTCGGATTCAGTTCCGACCTTTCTTTTATGCAGGCGTCCTGTTCAGGGTGTGCCCTGACAGACAAGGAAAATTATGCGAACTGAGGTGAAAAACTGCATGAAACTCAAAAAATTCGGTAATACCGAAGCCAAGATCTATGAGATGGTGCTGCCCATTGCCGAGGAGCAGGGCTTGATCGTATGGGATATCCGCTTTGAAAAAGAGGGTGCCTGTTGGTATCTGCGTGTACTGCTTGACCATATGGAGCGCGCGGTTAATATCACGGACTGTGAGAATGTGACCCGTCCCCTGAATAAGCTGCTGGATGATACCGATCCCATCGCCCAGAGCTATACCCTTGAAGTCGGCTCTGTGGGTGTGGAGCGTGAGCTGATCCGCCAATCGCATTTTGATGCCTGCGAGGGCTGCGGGGTCAATGTGCGTCTGATTCGTCCCGATGAGAAAGGTCGCCGTGATCTGGCAGGGACACTGCTTTCCTGCGACCGTGAAACCGTTACCGTGGAAATCGAGGGCGAAAGCGTTGCATATCCTCTTGCCGGTGTGGCGTTTGTCCATCTTGCCGATTTTGATTTTGAAGCTGATGTTGCAGCCGATGGCTCAGGCGGCGCAGAAGAAATCTGATACGATGCTGCGTGATGCGCAGTAAAATAAATGTAAGGAGAACAATCATCTATGAACGAAGGGTTCTTTGAAGCACTCGCGGCACTGGAGTGTGAAAACAGTGTAGAGCAGCAGCTTCTGGTCGATAAGGTCAAGGAAGCGATGCTCAA
Source organism: Oscillospiraceae bacterium (assembly GCA_016295145.1). Classification (GTDB taxonomy): domain Bacteria; phylum Bacillota; class Clostridia; order Oscillospirales; family Ruminococcaceae; genus Firm-04. Next base: position 18,739 of record JAEDLR010000007.1, on the reverse strand, counting down.
GGCAGCCAAAAAAGCCTACCCCAACAGCGAAGAAGAGGATTTCCGTGTGGAGATTGATCCCGGCACCCACCAATTTGCGCTGTGGATGATGAAAACAGCCGTGGATGGTCCTCTGCACCGTGGCTATGAGGCTTACGAGATTCCGCTGCATGAGGCAAAACTGATCGACCCTGCTGCCGAGGACGGCGATTTTGTAGAATGCCGCATTGACCCTTCTGCTTTTGGCAGAAGTATTGCACAGCTTGCAAAACAGTCTATTCGCGGTGAGCTGCGTGCCATCAACCGTGAGCAGACCATCCGAAAGTTTGAAGATAAGGTCGGTCAGATCCTTTCGGTTCAGGTCACGCAGGTGGAGCCGGGCCGTGGCAGCGTGACCGTTGTGTATGACGGCACGGAGCTTTACCTCAGCGCAAAAGAACAGATTCCGGGAGAGAATCTGGTGGAAGGACAGATGGTAAAGGTGTATGTTTCTACCATTGCCAATGCCGAAAAGAAGCCTGTTGTCCGCATCTCCCGTGTAGACCGCGAACTGGTCAGACGTCTGTTTGAGTTGGCTGTGCCGGAGATCGAAGATGGCGTTGTGGAGATCAAGTCCGTTGCCCGTGAGGCAGGATTCCGCTCCAAGATTGCCGTCTGGTCAAACGATCCCAATGTGGATGCCGTCGGTGCTTGCATCGGCCCGCACCGTTCCCGTATTGAAACCGTTGTGCGTGAACTCAACGGCGAGAAAATTGACATCATTCCCTATTCTGAGGATCCTGCTACCTTTATTGCCAGAGCCCTTGCCCCTGCATCTGTGGTATCCACCACGTTGCTTGAGGGCGAGGTAAAGGCTGCAACGGTCATCGTACCCAATCAGCAGCTTTCTCTTGCCATCGGTAACCGCGGTCAGAACGCAAAGCTTGCTGCAAAGCTTACCGGCTATAAGATCGACATCAAGCCTGAATACACCGTGTCGGAAGCACCCGTTGAGGACGTTCAAGCCGTGGATGACGAGCAGGATATCTGAAGACGGTGTGAAAGGGGAGTGACTCATGAAGACCAGAAAAACACCCCTGCGGATGTGCCTTGGCTGCGGTGAGATGAAACCGAAGCGCGAGCTGATCCGTGTGGTGCGCCGCCCGGATGAGACCATTGCACTGGATGCTACAGGAAAAATGTCCGGCAGAGGCGCATACATTTGCCCCAGTGCAGAGTGCCTGACCCGTGCGCAAAAGGGAAGAAGGTTAGAAAAGACATTTTCCTGCCGCATTGAAGATGAAGTGTATACGCATTTGCAGCAAATGCTGACGGAGGCTGGAGCAGATGAATGACGCAGCCGCAAGCAAGCTGATATCCTCTATGACCATGTGCCGCAAAGCAGGCAAACTGTTGCTTGGCTTTGATCCTGTGAAGGAGGCAGCACAGAAAGATCATGTATATTGTGTGCTGCTTGCATCGGATTGCGCACCGAAAACGGAAAAGGAAATCCGCTATTATTGCAGTGGGATTCCCTGTGAAAAGCTACCCTTTTCCATGCAGGATATGATCGCGTATTTTACCAAGCGTACCGCCGTGTTCGGCGTTGTGGATAGCGGCTTTGCCGCAGCAATGATGAGAATGCTTTCAGCGGATGCTTGTGACGAACAAAGCATGACTGATATTTGAAGAACATATAGGAGGTAATGCCTATGCCAACAATGAAAACAAAGGTGAGCGATTTTGCAGCGGATCTCAATCTGTCTGCACAGGATGTCATTGATATGCTCGGCGGCGATAAGCCCAAGAAACCGTCGTCCTCTCTGAATGAGCAGGAGATGAATACCATTCTGGAGCAATTCACCAAGGCGCATCAGGTTGAAAGCTTTGATGCCTACTTCGAGAATCGCCGTGAGGGCGGCGCAGTGGAGGAGAAAAAGCCGGTTGAGGCAAAGAAATCCGCTGCAAAACCCCAGCGTATTCAGCCTTCGAAAAAGACGGAGCAGTCTGAAAAAACCAGTAAGCAGAAGCAGGCTGCGCCCAAGGTAAAGAATCAGCCTATCAAAGAAGCAGAACCTGAAAAGGAATCTGCACCGGTAAAAGAGGTTGTTTCTGTAAAGGAAGCTGCGCCCGTGCAGGAAACATCGGTGAGCCCTGTTGAGACAAAGACAGCAGCACCCGTGCAGGAGGCAGCACCCGTACCGGCTCCTGCGCAGGAGAAACCCCGTGTGCTGACTGCTGCAGAAACCGAGCGCCGCGCAAGAGAGCGTGCCGAGCAGTATGCAAAGCAGCAGGCAGAGCGTAATGCACGGCAGCAGCAGAAAAAGCAGCAAAAGCAGAACGCGCAGAAAGCCGCTGCAACGCAAAAAACGCAGCCCAAGCCTCAGAGCGCACCTGTCAGTGAGCAGGCTGCCCCCAAGCAGAGTGCACCCGCTCCGACCCCTGCCCGCAAGACAGCAGAGCAACCGAAGGTTGCAACACCTGTCGCACAGGCAGCACCAGCGCAGTCCGATCGCCGTACACATAAGCAGCCCAAAAAGCCTGCAAAGGCACAGGAGCGCGGCGAGCGCACCAAGCTGCAAGTGGATTTTGCAACCACTGAATCTCCTGCAGGTCAGCCCAGACGCACCGTGGATACCAGAGGTTCCTATGTAGATCTCGATAAGTATAACGAGCGTTATGAGCAGATTGCCCCTCAGGGTCGCGGCAGAGATGCCTTTGGCAATGCATCCAAAAAGCAGAAGATCACGCAGAAATCTCAGCAGAGAAAGCAGCAGCAGCACTCCAGCAAGCAGCGTGGTGAGACCGAGGCGGAGAAGCTGCGTCGTCTGGAACTGGAACGCGCCAGAAAGCAGCAGCTCAAGGTGCTGATCCCCGATACCATCGTGGTCAGCGAACTGGCATCCCGCCTGAAGGTGCAGGTGCGCGATGTCATGAAGAAGCTGATGGGTCTGGGCGTCATGGCTACCATCAACGAGGAGATCGACTTTGATACCGCTTCTCTGGTGGCAGAGGAACTGGGTGCAAAAGTTGTCCATGAGGTTGTGATGACCATTGAGGAACGTCTGATTGAGGATGAGGAGGACGATGCCGATTCTCTGGAGGAGCGTTGCCCCGTTGTGGTCGTTATGGGCCATGTCGACCACGGTAAAACTTCCATTCTCGATACCATCCGTCATGCAAATGTGACCGCATCCGAAGCGGGCGGTATCACACAGCATATCGGTGCATATCAGGTCAAGCATAACGGCAAGACAATTACGTTCCTGGATACGCCCGGTCACGAAGCATTTACTGCTATGCGTGCCCGTGGCGCGAACATCACAGATATTGCCATTCTGGTGGTGGCTGCCGATGACGGCATCATGCCTCAGACCATCGAATCCATCCACCATGCAAAAGCAGCAGGCATCACGGTGGTGGTTGCCATCAACAAGATGGATAAGGAGGGTGCAAATCCCGAGCGTATCAAGCAGCAGCTTACCGAGCATGAGCTTGTTCCCGAGGAGTGGGGCGGCGATACCATTTGTGTTCCCGTTTCCGCGAAAACCGGTATTGGTATTGACGAGCTGTTGGAGAATGTGCTGCTGGTTGCCGAAATGGCAGAGCTGAAAGCAAATCCGAACCGTCATGCAAAGGGTACCGTTATTGAGGCGCGTTTGGATAAGGGCAGAGGACCCATCGCCACCATTCTGGTGCAGAACGGTACACTGCATACCGGCGATGTGATTATTGCAGGTACTGCCGTGGGTAAGGTCAGAGTCATGACCAACCACTTGGGTGAGGTCGTAACCGAAGCAGGTCCCTCTGTGCCTGTGGAGATTACAGGGCTTGCAGAAGTGCCCAGCGCAGGCGATACGTTCAATGCCGTTGAAGATGAGCGTTTGGCAAGAGAACTGGTAGAGCAGCGCAAGCATGAGGCAAAAGAGGAGCAGTTCCGTAACTTCCGTAAGGTGACGCTGGATAATTTGTTCTCCCAGATTGCCGAGGGCGAAATGAAAGAGCTGCCCATCATCGTCAAGGCAGATGTGCAAGGCTCTGTGGAGGCTGTTAAGCAGTCTTTGGAGCGTCTGTCCAACGATGAAGTGCGCGTTTCCGTGATCCACGGCGCGGTGGGTGCTATCTCCGAGAGCGATGTGATGCTTGCCACCTCGTCCAATGCAATCATCGTGGGATTTAATGTGCGACCCATGCCCGTTGCTGCTGAGACCGCCGCAAGAGATGGTGTGGATATCCGCCTGTACCGTATCATTTACGATGCAATCGAGGAGATCAGCACCGCTATGAAGGGTATGCTTGCGCCCAAGTATCGCGAGGTGCAGGATGCCCGTATCGAGGTGCGTCAGGTGTATCATATCTCCAGTGTGGGCACCGTTGCAGGATGCTATGTTCTGGAAGGTAAGGTCAATCGTCAGTGCCAGATCCGCGTTGTGCGTGACGGTATCGTTATCAGCGAGGATAAAATCGACTCGCTGCGCCGCTTCAAGGACGATGTCAAGGAAGTGGCATCTGGCTACGAGTGTGGTATCTCCCTTGAGAAGTTCTCCGATATGAAGGAGGGCGATATCCTTGAGGCATTCCGTATGGAGGAGTACCGCGAGGAGTAATCGCTTACCACCCGACAAATTCCGAAAGTGAATATAAGTGAGACCTGAAATACGTTGATTGGAGGATAATTCATCATGGATAACGATAGAATGAGCAATGCCGATATGGTACAATATTGTAACGAAGCTCTTGCGTGGGAAGAACTGGGGCCCATCGACATCATGTTTTTTGATACCGTCAAGCGCATTATTCTGGGCGAACTGAGCGTTTCCGAAGCAGAGGATCAGGAAACGATCTTTGATAACGAGGGCTTCTTTAACGAAACCGAAACCACCGGCGATTATTATAATCCCGACCCCGATAGCACCATTCAGTTTTAATCGCAAACCGAATGCAACGGCTGCTATCCGAAAGGAGAAACTATGGCAGGATTTAAACTTGGGCGTGCATCTGAGGACATTCTCCGCGAGCTGACGGCAATTCTGCCCACGCTCAAGGATCCTCGCATTGCCCCCATGCTGACCATCGTGCGCATTGAGCTTGCAGGTGATATGGGACATTGCAAGGTGTATGTTTCCGCCATGCAGGGCATGGATGCTGCAAGAAAATCCTGTGAGGGTCTGCGCTCCGCAGCAGGATATATCCGCAGAGAGTTGTTTTCACGGCTTGATATGCGGAAATCTCCCGAACTGCACTTTATTCCTGATGATTCCATTGCATATGCAGCAGATATCAGCGAAAAGCTGAATGATCTGGGACTTGTCGGCGGTGCGCCCCGTGACCTGCAACAGGAAGATACCTGAAATCACTGAAAACAGGAGCGTTGTGTCTGCCAAGATGCAAAATTTCCTGTTTTCCTATGCGGAGGAACGCTTTTGATGAACCTGCTCAATGCCGGACAGACCGCAGCCTTTCTGCGTGAATGCTCCGATGTGCATATTCTCATTCACCGTTCGCCGGATGGCGACTGTATCGGCAGTGGCTATGCACTGTATGCTGTGCTGACTGCCTTTGGGGTGCGTGCCCGTGTTTGCTGCGCTGACCCCATTCCCCCCATGTATCGATTTCTGATCGAGGGCGTGGAATTTGAAGAATTCGCGCCGCAGACGGTCATTGCTGTAGATGTTGCGGACTTGCAGCTTCTGGGCGATCTGCGTGAGCAGTACGAGGGGAAGATCGACCTTTGTATCGACCACCACATCTCTAATACAGGCTATGCTGCGGCAAATTTCTGGAATCCCAATGCTTCTGCTGCCTGTGAGGCGCTGTATACGCTTTTGAAATCCATGCAGTTTCCCATCACAAAGCAGATTGCTCTGTGCTTGTATACGGGTATGGCAACGGACACCGGTTGCTTCAAGTTCAGTAACGCAGGGGCAGATACCTTTGCTGCCGTGGCAGATCTGAAGCGTATGTTTGATTTACCCTATGCATCGCTGAACCGTCAGTTGTTTGATGTGAAATCCAAGGGGCGTATGGCTCTGGATGCACGCCTGATGCAGGCGGTGCAGATGTCCGCCGATGACCGTATCGCGCTGCTGTATCTGCCCTATGTGTGGATGGAGGAGCTGGGTGTTTCTGCCAATGAGGTTGACGGTGCTTCCAATCTGCCGTTGCAAATTGCAGGGGTGGAGATTGGTATTCTTGTGAAAGAACAGCCCGAGGGCGGCTACCGTATCTCTATGCGCGCTGGTGATCATGCCGATGTTTCTGTGATCTGTCGTCATTTTGGCGGCGGCGGCCATGTCAAGGCAGGGGGTTGTTCCATTGCTGAGGGTACACCAGAAGCGGTTTGTAAAATGCTGATGGAAGTGTCGGAGGCGATGCTGAACGCATGAGTATCAGTGGTGTTTTAATCATGAATAAGCCCCGCGATTTCACATCTTTTGATGTGATTGCAAAACTGCGCGGTATCTTAAAAATCCGCAGATTGGGGCATACGGGTACACTTGACCCCATGGCAGAGGGAGTGTTGCCCGTTTTGGTAGGTTCTGCCACAAAAGCTTGCGATATCTTACCCGTGGAGACCAAGGCATATCGCGCTGGCTTCCGTCTGGGCACGGTCACCGATACACAGGATAGCACCGGAACCGTTTTGTCCACCGCCGAGGTGCATATTACCAAAGAAATGCTCGAAGCGGTTTTGCCGCAGTTTGTAGGTACGATTCAACAGGTGCCGCCGATGTACTCTGCCGTGCAGATCAACGGAAAGCGGTTGTATGATCTGGCGCGGGAGGGCAAAACCGTTGCCCGTGCCGCTCGTAATGTCACAGTGTATGATATCACCCTGGCTTGCTACGATGGGCCAGCAGGGGAGGGCGTATTGGAGATCACCTGCGGCAAGGGAACCTATGTGCGTACCATTCTCCATGATATGGGTGCTGCACTGGGCTGCGGTGCCTGTATGATCTCGCTGACGCGCACAATGGCATGCGGATATCCGCTTGCAGACGCGCTTACCTTTTCCGAGGTGGAACAAATCATGGCGCAGGGCAGACTGACAGAGGCGTTGAAACCAACGCAGTCGCTGTTTGCAGATCTGCCGAGACTGACCCTATCCGAGAGGCAGGCTCAGCTGTACCGCAACGGCGTAAAGCTTTCCCTTGACCATCTGCGCGGTATTTCTGGCGCAGACCGTTATACTGTCTATGATGCGGCAGGAGCGTTTATTGGGCTTGCACAGGCAGACCGTGAAGAACAGCTTTTGCGTGTATTCAAAAATTTTGAGGAACGATGATATGATGCAGGAAACCAAGGCTTCCAAAGAACGCATTGTTGCTGCATTGGGTGTGTTTGACGGCGTGCATCTCGGTCACCGCAGAGTGCTTTCACAGGCGGTGTCCATGGGGCAGTGCCATGTTGTAACCTTTGCGGTGGAAACGATGCCCGGTAAGCAGGGCAGAACCCTGCGGTATCTTTATGATAACAGACAGCGTGAACTGCTGCTGACACAGTGCGGTGCCCATGCCGTGTATCCCTTATCCTTTAGCGAAATGCATACGTTGGACGGTGATGCGTTTTGTTCCCAATTGCTTAAGGATCGTTTGCAGGTAGATGCGGTAGTCTGCGGCGAAGATTTTCGTTTTGGCAGAAATGCTGCTTGCAACACAGAAGCATTGGTGCGTATGGGTCAGCGATACGGTTTTCAGGTCGTGCTGGTTCCCCATCTGTGCGATGCCGACGGCAGCCCTGTTTCGTCTGCAAAGATTCGTTTTTTGCTGGAAAGCGGACAGGTGCAGCAGGCTAATACTCTGCTTGGCAGCGATTATCGCATTGACCGTCACGTGGAACTGGGCAATCAGATTGGCAGAACCATCGGATTCCCTACTGCCAATCAGTCCTTTGAATCATGGCAGTGCGTGCCTTACCACGGAGTGTACGCATCTTTTGCACAGATCAATGATGTTTGTGTACCTGCAATTACCAATATCGGTACCAGACCCACCGTTACAGGTGGTAGCAGACCCATCGCCGAAACCCATCTTCTGGATTGGAACGGTGATCTGGTCGGAAAGCGTCTGTGTGTGACCTTGCGCAGCTTTCTGCGTTCCGAATCCCGTTATCCTTCCATTGATGCGCTGGCTGCGCAGATTCAGGAAGATATCAAAAAGCGGCGCGCTCTGCTGCGGGATGCCCAAGGACAGATATTTGAGTGATTTTTTCGTGCGTTGTACACGAAACTTTCACATGAAAAGATTACAATAATTCAGTGAGAATTCTCCTAGGGTGATACCCCCGCAAGGATTGTGCCATAGATGCGCTGTCAGGATTCTGCATCAGGTTATGTGAAAACGATGCAGAATCCTGCGTATTGCAAGCTGATCCGGTACAAGTTCTCTGGGTCTTCTTTGTGCGGTATTGCCCTAGGTACAGCAAATGCAAAATTGTAATACGAAAGGATGAATGCAATGATTGAAGTGCGGAATCTGACCAAACATTACGGCGATAAACGCGCAGTCAATGATATCAGCTTCACTGTCCACGATGGAGAGATACTGGGCTTTCTCGGGCCAAACGGCGCAGGTAAGTCCACCACTATGAATATGCTCACGGGCTATATTTCCTCTACCTCAGGTCAGGCACTGATTAATGGTGTGGACATTCTGGAGAATCCCATTCAGGCGAAATCCTATATCGGCTATCTCCCCGAACTGCCCCCTCTGTATCTGGATATGACCGTCAAGGGCTATCTGAACTATATCTATGACCTGAAAAAATGCAAGCTGCCCCGCCGCGCCCATCTCAATGAAGTGATGGCGCTGTGTAAGGTGCATGATGTGCAGGATCGTATCATCAAGAATCTTTCCAAAGGTTACAAGCAGCGTGTGGGTCTTGCGCAGGCGCTGGTGGGCAATCCCCCCGTGTTAATTCTGGACGAACCAACCGTTGGCCTTGACCCCAAGCAGATCATGGAGATCCGTACCCTGATCAAAAAGCTGGGCAAGAATCATACTGTGATCCTTTCTTCCCATATCCTCAGCGAAATTCAGGCAGTTTGCGACAGAATCATCATCATTAACCATGGCACTATTGCTGCCCATGATACCACCGATAACCTCTCGAAGAACATTTCCACCGACCACCGCGTGATCGCAAGAATTGAAGGTCCTCGCGAGGAAATCGTTAAAGCACTGCGTAATATCAACGGCATTAAGTATTGCCGCGCCGATATGGAGCGTGAGCCGGGTGTGTATGAGTACGAACTGGAGGCCGTTGCAGGTTCTGATATTCGCCGTTCGTTGTTCAGCATCCTTTCCGAGCATGGTTGGCCGCTGTTGATGCTGCGGTCTGCTGAAATGACGCTAGAGGATGTGTTCCTGAAGATTACGATGGGCGAAGGCATTACGATTCCCAGCACGCCGCCCACCCCACAAGAGAACGGAGGTAACGAGTAATGGGTGCGATCTACAGACGCGAAATCGGTGCGTACTTTACCTCCGGTGTCGCATATATTTTCCTGGCAGTGTTCTGGCTCATCAGTGGCTATTTCTTCTACGGCTACTGTCTGTCATACGCTACGACAGATATGTCGGCATTGTTCCAGAATATGTTCATGATTTGCGTGTTCCTGATTCCGCTTCTCACCATGCGACTTTTCAGTGAGGAGAAAAAACAAAAAACCGAGCAGGGCTTGCTGACAGCTCCTGTCAGTCTGGGCGAGATCGTCTTTGGCAAGTATTTTGCCGCACTGACCCTTTATGCAATTGCCATTGCAATGCCTTTTCTCTATGCGCTGATCCTCAGCAGCTACGGCACGGTGGAGTGGGGCATCGTTTTTGCGAATTTCCTTGCACAACTCCTGTTGGGCATGGCTCTGATTTCCGTCGGTGCGTTGATATCTACCCTCACCGAGAATCAAATCGTCGCAGCCGTGCTGAGTTTTGTTGTCATGCTGGCAATGTACTTGATTGATATGATCGCAAACAATGTAACATGGGAGTGGTTGGCAAATGTTCTCAAATCGCTCTCATTCTACACCAGATATTATTCTGTGACTTGCGGTCTGTTCAATATTACCACCGTCTTGTTCTATGTCAGCGTAGCGGTGATCTTCAATTTCCTGACCATCCGCGTGTTTGAGCGCAGACGCTGGAGCTAAGGAGGTGTGTTCCGATGAGTAAGAAAGAAACAAAGCAGACTGTGGAAGAAACCGCAGTGGGGCAAACAGAGCAGCCTGCACAGGAAAAGAAAACCGAACTGACACCGGAGCAGGAGCGTGAACGCGCGCTCAAGCGCGTAAAACGCCTGAAAAAGCTCAAGTACGGCGCATTGGCAACTGCTCTGACCGCCCTGTTTGTGGCAGGTGTCGTTGTGGTCAATATTATTGCCAATGTACTCAATGACCGTTACCAGTGGAATATTGATCTGACTTCTTCCGGTTTATATGAGATTGATGACAAAACGGTCACCTACCTTCAGCAGCTAAACACCGATATCGAGTTGGTGGTGATGGCAGATGAATCTCTGTTCGCGGAGAACTCGATGCTGAAAGTTGTGGATGAAACCCTGAACCGCTTTCAGGCAGAGGGCAACGGTCATATCTCCGTGAAATATGTGGATATGACGAAGGATCCCGATGCCGTCAGAGAGTATTCACAGCACTACAACGGCGAGATCGTCGATGGTGATATTGTAGTTGCTGCAGGTGACCTGGTGCGTGTGGTTGCCTTTGAGGATGTTATCAAGGTGGAGCAGAGCATTGATTATACCACCTATTCCCAGATCACAAACTACACCTTCATTGGTGAGCAGTCCTTGCTTGCCGCCATTATGGGCGTTACTGACCTGAATCCTATCAATGTGGCATTGCTTGGTAAGCTGGGTGATGCAAATATCTACCACGGCTACGAATCCTATAACTACCAGAGTATCTGCAATTTGCTTGAAAAGAACAATTATATGTGCACAGATGTGGATATCAGTGCAGACGCCTTGGACCCTGCAAAGTATGATATGGCAGTGCTGGTGGCACCCCAGAACGATCTGACACAGGCACAGATCGACAAGCTTTCCGCCTTCCTGTACAACGAAGGCAATTACGAGCGCAAGCTGTTGTATTTTGCAAGCTCTTTCCAGAACGAAACGCCCAATCTGGATGCGTTTCTTGAGACATGGGGCATTTCTGTCGAAGATGCAGTGGTTTATGAGGGCAACGATTCCAGTGCCCATCAGGTGCGAACTGCGTTGAGTATGCTGCGTGATATTCCTGCGGTATCTCTCACCGACAGCGAGTATGCAGCAAAGCTTGCCAATAAGAATCTGCCCATCGTAGCGCCCATTTGCCGTCCGTTGAAGCTGCTGTATGAGAGCAATTCCGGCCGTACCACCGAGGCTCTGCTGGTCACTTCCGATACTGCATATCTCCAGCCGCTGACATCCGCAGGAGAAGGTGAAACCATCGATGAAAACGATGCGGAAACCGGCGAGTTTATTGTTGCAGCACTGGGGCATCAGCACAATACGGTCAGTGCCGATACCTTCACCAGTACCGTTGCCGTGTTCGGCTCTTGGATGTTTGATATCAATGTTGCAGAGGAGCGTTCCTACAACAATGCGGATTACTTCGTAACGGTTGTCAATACCATGTGTGGGAAAGAGAATGTCATTACCATTGCCGAGAAATCCCTTGACACCACATCCATTGCCATTACCGCTGCACAGGTAGCCACCACTCGCAATATTGTGGTGTTTGGTATTCCGCTGCTGGTTGCGATCATCGGCTTTGTGGTTTACCTAAGGAGAAGAAATAAATGAGCATGACCAAAGACCCTAAGCAGAATCCCGAAAACGAACAGCAGCTTTCCGATTCGCAGGAATCGGGGCTGCTGACGGATGGTGACACTGCGGCGTTTTCTACCTTTTTTGCAGAATCTCCTGTGCCACAAAAGCCCATGAAGAAGAAAGGCGGCATGAGCAAGGGCGCTAAGGGCGTGATTTGTGGCGCAGGCGTTGTAGCGATTCTGGGCGGAACCCTTGCTGTGTTGAAGCTTACCGAGCAGGACGATCCGGCTGACAGTTCTTCCCATGTGGATCAATCCGGCGTTGTTTCCCTCTGGCATATTGCTGACAGCGGTGACATCGCAGCTGTGGAAGTAGAGCAGCCTGACGGTGCGGATTTTTCTGTACACCGCGTCATCGAAAAGCAGGAGAGTACCGATCCTACAACAGGTCAGACTGTGGTCAATGAGGTGGAGAATTACTATCTTGACGGTTACGAGGATCTGCCCACATCCACGGTCAATATCCGTACATTGGCAACTCGTGTGGCAAGCATTTCATCTGCGGATATCATTCAGGAGAATACGCCTGCAAGCGATCTTGCAAAATACGGTCTGGATCAGCCGATTCGCGTAACGCTTACCGTTGATGATGCGGACGATATCTGCTTTTTGCTTGGTGATATCAGCCCCTCCTCGTATTATTCCTATCTCTGCATGGAGGGCGCAGATACTGTTTATACTGTGGAAAGCAGTGCAATGGCGCAGTATCGTGTGGATTGGAAGGACTACCTCAGTACCAATGTCACAGAGGAGCAGGCAGAGGATGATGAGTCCCATATCGAAGATGTTCGTATTGAGCGTGCTGATCTCGATTATGACTTCCATCTGGTCTATGACCCGTTTTATGTAGAGAACCCCAACGGTGGATCCTCGGCAGTTCATGTGATGAAAGAACCGATCAATTGTCTGCTCAGCGGCGATAAATCTTCCGGTGCGACCCATGGCATCTATGCTATGACGGCAAGTCAGGTGGTTTACCCGCACCCCACCGAGCAGCAGCTTGCTGATTGCGGACTGACCGATGAAGATTTCTTTGCCCGCGTCACCACGAAAATCAGCACAGGCAAAACCGTAACGTTCTTCCTCGGTAAGACCTATGAAACCCAGATTGAGGACGAAAACGGCGATCCTCAAACGGTAACCTACCGCTACGGTTATATTGATACCGTTGACTGCATCTACGGCTTTGCCGCCGATGATACCGTGTATGAGAAGCTTCAGCCAAGTGATATCACATCGAAAATCATTGTAGATACCTATGTCTGGGATATCGGCAGATTGACCTATACCGCCGGGGATCTGAAACTGGATTTCAAGGGTATTGGCTCTTCTTCCGATGATTATGTGGTTACCTGTAATGGCGAGGAGGTTGAAGCAGAGCGTTTCCGCCTGCTGTATACCTATCTGCTGAAAACTGCTGCCGAAGATCTCGTGCTGGAGGATATCGAGATGACCGGCACGCCCCTTGCTACCGTCGAACTGGCGCGTCAGGATGGCAAACGCTCTTTGAGTGTAGCTTTCTATGAAGCGGACGGTATGAAAACGTATATCGTGGTAAACGGCGAAGCACGCTTCCTTTGCCGCAAGGCATATGTCACAACCTTGATTTCCAATATGGAGATTTTCCACACCGATCAAGATTTTACCATGACCTGGTAATCAAACAGAATAGGAGGGACCCCGATGGCAGAATTTGTAACCTATAAGGGCAGACCTGTTGTAAGAAACGGCAAAACGATCTATTATGGCAACATGGCAAACGAGTATGTTGTGATGATGACCGTGATTTCCGAAAAGGAACAGGAGGCCACCGCCATTAAATGCTACCTGATGAAAACTGATAAATCCCTGAACCCCATGCAGGCAATTACCCAGACCAGCGAGCGCGGATCACTGTTGGATGCCCTTGAGTTGGCAGCAGCGTGGCTTTCTCGCCAGGAGGCTGCAATCTGAATACAAAGCAAACCGGCACAGAATGATCTATTCTGTGCCGTTTGTTACTGATTATGATATTTTGTTGCAAGGCGATTGACAAACCAAGGAGAATCTGGTAGAATGAAGAAAGTGTGCATTATGCACTTTGCAGCGTCACAGAAACGATTTCGGTATGTTTTTCTGTACGGAAAGGCACCCCCCATAGGTTGCATCCACTGCTGACAATCAGGTGATAAGCTTCGTCCCTGCGCAATCCGTAGTTTGCTTCATTGACTGCCTCGGAGATCCATCCACCGGGAAAGATCTGTCCGCCGTGGGTGTGACCCGATACCTGTAGATCCACCCCCAGTGTTGCAGCCTGTGCCGTGTCCTTCGGTTGATGATCCATCAGCAGAGTGGGCAGGTTAGGGTCAGCTTGTGCAACCAATGTATCCAGTGCAGCGCGGTTGCCGCTGGCATCTTTTCGCCCGATGATGTTCAGCCCTGCAAGGGTCACAACCTCGTCCTCCAGTACCGTGATGCCGGCTGTTTCCAAAGCATGACGCATGGCACCGTCCGGATTGAGGTTTCGCTCGTGATTGCCAAATACAAAGAATACTCCGTATTCTGATTGCAGCTTTGCCAGCGTCTGGTAGGCGGTTGTGCGCTCCGCTTTGGCAGTGTTTTCATCAAACAAATCGCCGCAAATGAGTACCAGATCGGGGTACATTGCGTTGGTTTTGGCAACAATACGCTCCAGGTGATCTCTGCGCAGCGCACTGCCCTCGTGTATATCGGAAAGGATCGCTATAGAAAGCGGCTTGCCGTTGTATGCTTCGACAGATATCGTATACTTCGTTTGGTGAAGCACTGTGGCATTCCATATGCCGTAACCTGTGATTGCAACTGCAATCAGCAGCACCGATAGACCGCCTGCATAAATCTTGCGCCATATGGCAGTTGCCTTTTGCAACTTTGTTTTTTTGAGTATCAGTGCGATACCATCGCAAATGGGAAATAACAGCAGGCAGGTTGTCATCATGCCGATCATAATTGCCCCCAACAGTCCCATGCCCTGTTGCAGCCACGGGAGATACGGTAGTGCACTGCCTGATGCAAGGCAAAGCAGCATGGTTGCCGCCATGGCAGCGGATATGCCCCATACCACAGGCTTTTTCAGGCTTTTGCCCTTCATATGCATACTGCTGCGAAAATGCTGTAAAATGTAATAATGCAGCGCAACCACCGTCAACAGTAAGATTCCGCCAATCAGCATTGCATAAAATTGCATCCAATTCCCCCTTCTTCGACTCATTATACCATATTTTTTGTATCATTGCAAGTGCTAGAATTTACCGTAATGTGCATCCCACGCAGAAAGGAATTCCTCATGGCTTCACAACCGAAAACCAATGCCATGCGCATTCTGGAGCAGAAAAAACTGCCCCATCATTGTTTTTTCTATGATTGCAAGCACTTTACCGATGCGTTACAGATTGCCGAAATGCTTGGGCAATCTCCCGATATGACCTTCAAATCGCTGATGTGTCAGGGGAAAAGCGGTGGCTATTACGCTTTTGTGATTCCTGCCCCCTGTACCCTTGATCTCAAAAAAGCTGCGGCAGCGGTGGGAGAGAAATCGCTTGCCCTGCTGCCTGTCAAAGATATCCAACAAGTGACGGGGTATATTCGCG
Source organism: Oscillospiraceae bacterium (assembly GCA_016295145.1). Classification (GTDB taxonomy): domain Bacteria; phylum Bacillota; class Clostridia; order Oscillospirales; family Ruminococcaceae; genus Firm-04. The sequence continues at coordinate 3,345 of JAEDLR010000007.1, read as the reverse complement.
GCGGCTGCACCGCCATCGGCATGAAAAAGGACTATCCTGTTGTGCTGGATGTTCACGCATCTGCCTTTGAGGAGATCATCATCAGCGGTGGTAAGCTGGGCACGCAAATTCACCTTGCACCTGAGGTGTTTTTGCAGGCAACCAACGGCAAGATGCTTGCCGTGACCGTAGAAACAGAATAGAAGTAAACAGAAAAGAGGTTTCATATGCGTTACCAGAATCCCGTACTCACAGGTTTTTATCCCGACCCCAGTATCTGCCGCTGCGGTGACCGTTATTTTATGGTATGCAGCTCGTTTCAGTTTTTTCCCGGTGTGCCTTTGTTTGAAAGCACCGACCTCATCAACTGGCAGCAGATTGGCCATGTGTTGACCCGTGATTCACAGCTTCCCCTTGCGGGAGCAGGGTCTGTGGGTGGAATTTACGCGCCCACCATTCGCTGTCACAACGGCAGATTTTATATGGTGACCACCAACACGACGCAAGGCGGCAATTTCTATGTCTATACCGATGATATCCGCGGTGCGTGGTCGGATCCAATTTATGTTGATCAGGATGGGATTGACCCTTCTCTCTATTTTGAGGGCGACCGCGTGTTTTTTATGAGCAACGGTACCGATGATCATGGTACGCACGGCATCATTCAGTGCGAGATTGATATTGCCACCGGCCAAAAACGAACCCCTGTGCGATGCATCTGGCAGGGTACCGGCGGCAGATTCCTTGAAAGCCCCCATTTGTATCACATCAACGGCAGCTATTATCTCATGGCGTCTGAGGGCGGCACCGAGTACGGCCACATGGTCACCTACGCCAAGGGCGATACCCCTTACGGTCCTTTTACGGCGTATGCCAAAAATCCCGTGCTGACCAACCGTAATCTCGGGGGGTATTTGTTGCAGGGCTGCGGTCATGCCGATCTGGTTGATGATCCTGACGGTAACTGGTGGATGGTGCATCTGTGCTTCCGACAGATTGATCAGTGGCTGATGCATCACATTACGGGCAGAGAGGTATCTCTGGTGCCCGTGACCTTTGACGCGGATGGTTGGTTTACCGCCGGTGTGGACGGCACAACGCGTCTGGAGATGGAAACTGACCGCATTGCCGAAAGCGTAACGCAACACATCTGGCAGGAGATGAACTTTTCGAATACCGCAGTGGGCATGGAGTGGTGCTATATGCAGAATCCCATTTTGTCCTGTTATCGCATCGCGGAGGATTGCTTTTCGCTCTGTGGAACAAAAACTGCCCTTTGCCAGGATGATGCCTCGCCCACATTCTTGGGCATCCGCCAAAAAGAAATGTGTTTTTCAGCGGAATGTACCCTGACGCTTGCGCCTCAAGAGGCAGGTATGGTCATGTATATGACGCCCACCCAGTACTATGCTTTGTTGGTGCGCCCCTGTGCAGGGGGCTATGCTGTGGTGCGCCGTGCCCAGCTTGGCAATCTGGTGCATGAGGAACCTGTATGCACCCTTCCCACAGATGCGGAGTTGGTGCGGTTGCAGATTCAAGGGAATTGCTACACTTATATGTTCCGTGCGGCCTGCGGTGAGGCGGTTTACGATCTCGGCTATCTGGAATCCAGATTTCTTTCTACCGAGGTGGCAAACAATTTTACAGGCCTGATGCTCGGTTTGTATGCTGTGCAGCTTGATACGCCGGCATGGACGGATTTTACCGGCTTCCGCATGACAAACGAAGCGAAATCTGCACAATAACCCACGATGAAACAGAAAAGCAGCACATTCCGTTTTGAACGGCGTGTGCTGCTTTTTGCATCAGTCCAGGGAGTACTCCCACAGGCAGGGAAGATCGCTCAGCGAGAGCGTGTGTTCGCTTTTGTAGACCTTCTCCCACATGGAAAGTTCGGTGTATTTCTCTGAGGCGATGCCAAAATCGTGAATGAATTCGCCGCCCCATGTGCAGAACCAGCTCCACATTGCACCGTCACGCACAAGCAGATCAGGGTCGGGCATACAGCCGTTTTCAGTCAGTGCAATGATCTTATTATCGGTTGTCCATTGGGTCATATCGGCAAAGGTACTGCTTTGTGAGGTGTAGGTATGCTCCGGAGGATAAATATCCATGCCGATGATATCCACCGTGTCATCGCCGGGATACCAAGCAGGATCCTGCCCGTTCCATACCCAGATGAGATTGTTCAGACCGTGTTGGTTCGTCAGTCTGTCATATAGCAGATTCCACAGCCAGAGATAGCTTTCGGGCTTGCAGTTGCCCCACCAGAACCAACCGCCGGAAGCTTCATGAAGCGGTCGCCAGAGAATCGGTACCTGCGCCTCATTCAGCGGTTTCATTGCTTCCGCGATGGCGTCAATATCGCGAATGAGCAGTTCTTTGCCCTTGGTATCGGTGCCCTCTGCGATTGCATCTAAGTCGAGCGTGGTAGCCTCCGCACGGAAGCCGGAGTACCACGGTTGCTCTGTGCTGTTAATGAGATAATCTTCCGGGGCATTCCAGTGCCAGCAGAACGTGACGATGCCGCCGTGATTGCAGTAAAAATCCAGGGCATAGTCAGCCGCCTTGCCTGCACCGCCAAAATGAACGCGGGAGGGCGTGTAGTCCATCATATCCAAGCCCAGCATGGCAGGATATTCACCTGTCTTTTTGTAGATAACTTCCATTTCCTTGCCGTCAATACCGCCGTCGCAGTTCTGCCCGGTAATGGTATACTTTCCGTAGCAGTCAGTAAGGAATTTGTAAAGGCGTCTGGCGTTATCACACGCATTCGGATTGGAAAGAGCAGCGGTAATGTTGTAAACATCCTTGCTGATAGGCGTGCCGTTTGTAATTGTCAGGCTATCCACAAAATAATACCCCCATTCGGTGCCTGCTGCAATCTCATGGGTACCTGCCGTAAGATAGATACCCTCCACTGTACATTGCGAGAAAGAATTGCCCACAGGCGTAATGATATTGCCGACGCTGGCACCATCCACCAGTGCAGGATTCTTTTTGGCAGCGTTTGCGTTTCCACCGCAGGTGGAGAAGGAAAGCGTGTACACACCGTCCGCAGGAATCTCCACCGTGAATACAATGCGATCGTTTTCGTTCTGAAAACCGCCTACGTAGCTTCTGCCGCTGAAGCCAGGAAAGTTGACATCCTGCTCCTTTACGTTGCCGACACATTTTGCATCTTCGGCTTCACCGCTCCATTGAAACGCCTGCCCCTGACTGTCTGCACCTGCCAGTGGCTTGTTGAAGTCTAAGGCAGTATTGAATTCCGAGCGCGCATCTGCATCCTGATAATCCGTAATATCATAGCTGTCACCGCAAGCTGTCAGCATTGATGCAGTCGTGCAGGCGGCAAGGCACAGTGCT
>JAEDLR010000095.1 GCA_016295145.1 Oscillospiraceae bacterium | reverse complement strand
TACTTATACAATGAACGGTTTCAAACAGAAATAGATAAAACAAGAGTATGGTGGGTACAGGCTGAATCTGTGATTGGTTTTCTGAATGCTGCCGAATATGCGGCACGGCATTCGGAACAAATGGTATGTGAGCGCATGATTGACAATGCTGTTGCAGTGTATGCGAAAATCGCTGCACAGCAAATTGATCGCCGTGACGGAGGCGAATGGTTTGCCGAACTGGAGCCCGACGGTACACCCCGTCCTGCAAATGATGTGGCAGGCCCGTGGAAGTGTCCGTATCACAACGGCAGAATGTGCATGGAAGTCGTGCGCCGTGTCGATGTTCTTTGCGATCTCATCGCAATGTAATATTAGAACCGTTTCAACCGAAAAAGGGGAGGCTATTATGGATTTGAAGAAGGTATTTCGTGCAACCGCTTGCCTGTGTCTGGCAGCGACAATGTCTGTAGGCATGACGTTTCCTGCATTTGCCAGTGCAGGAGAGGATCCCGGCACTGTTGATGATTCGGAAAAGATATTTCCGGATCCTGACAGTTTCTCCTACGATGATGTCGAGGTCGACTTTGCTAAAGCATTGCAGTATACCATGCATTTTTACAATGCAAATATGTGCGGCAGCGGCATTTCCGGCGGCAGATTGGAATGGCGCGGCGATTGTCATACCGAGGACGGTGCGATTCCGCTGAAGCCCTACGGTGAGGATTTTATCGGTACTAATCTTTCGCAGGAATTTATTGACGAGTATATTGATATTCTTGACCCTGATGGAAATGGCACCGTGGATTGTGACGGCGGTATGCACGATGCAGGCGATCATGTGAAATTCTGTCTGCCCGGTTCTTATGCCGCATCTACGCTGGCATGGGGCTACTATGAGTTCCGTGACGCCTATGAAAAAACCGGTAATGCCGAACAAATTGAGGAAATTATCCACTGGTTTGCCGATTATTATCTCAAGTGCCTGTATTATAACGAGGATGGCACTGTGCTGGCATACTGTTATCAGGTCGGAGAGGGCAATATCGACCACAATTACTGGATCGCCCCCGAACTGCAAAACACAACCGCCTTGCTTGATTTTGCCAGACCTGCGTATTTTGCAACGGTCGATACCCCTGCATCCGATATGTGTGCAGGTACTTCTGCGGTGCTGGCAATCTGTTATCTGCTGTTTCGTGAAACCGAACCTGCGTTTGCAGAAGAATGCCGGAAGGGCGCATATGCCCTCTATGACTTTGCGGTGAAAACCCACGAAGAGGACGAAGGTCTGAAGGTGCTTTCTCTCGGCTATGACGGCGGATTCTATACTTCCAGCTATGATTATGATGAGCTGGCATGGGCTGCCGTTTGGCTCTATGAGTGTACGTTGACAAATGATCCCACTGCCACCGATCAAGCATGGGAGTATATCAACGCGATTATTGCGGTAGATGAATCCACTAGTAATGACATGGGCGCACATCCGTATACCGGTTATATGAAGCGCATCATTGCCGATACGGGCAACTGCTGGCAGAACATCTGGGTTCACTGCTGGGATACCGTTTGGGGCGGCGTTTTTGCAAAGCTTGCTCCCATCACCAATACAGCCCGTGACTGGTATATCTTCCGCTGGAATCTGGAATACTGGTCTGGTCTTGCGCATCTGGATCCCGGTCTGGATGATCAATTATGGAACATGGAGTATGATCCTGACCTGCCTATTGATACCAGTGATACGACCTATCTTGCAAAAACTCCTGCCGGCTTTTCCATGCTGAATGAGTATGGCTCTGCGCGTTATAATACAGCTGCACAGCTCTGTGCACTGGTGTACGCAAAGTATTCTCCCGAAACCACACATGACCCCATGCGTTTTGCTGATTGGGCATATACGCAGATGGAGTATGTCATGGGTAAAAACCCCATGAACCGTCCCTATATTGTCGGTTATTCCGATACGGCTGCGTCTCATCCCCATCACCGTGCAGCACATGGCTCCATGACCCTAAATATGGATGAGCCGTGGGATCAGACCCATGTACTCTGGGGTGCGTTGGTCGGCGGCCCTGATTCTGGTGACTGGCACCGTGATATTACCAAGGACTATATCTACAACGAGGTTGCTGTGGACTACAATGCAGGCATCGTAGGTGCCTGTGCAGGCTTCTACCACTATTACGGCACCGATGAAATGTCCATTGATGCAAATTTCCCGCCCTCTGAGGAGAGCATGCAGGGTTCTGAGATTGTAGAGTTCACGCTGGCTGCCGCAGTGGGGCAGGAAGATGCACAGGCGACACAGGTTCTGATCGAGATCACGAATCAGAGTTCGCAGCCGCCCCGTTATCTGGATGAGGTCAAGGTGCGTTACTACTTCAGCATTGCTGAGCTGCTTGCAAACGGTCAGACCATTGATGATCTGGATGTTCGCATTGACTATGATGAGATGAAATCCAACACCAATGGCGAATACTATGTAACCTACGAACTTCAGCAGTACAACGATGCAGGCGATTGCTTCATCGAGTTTACATGGTCGGAATTTCAATTCTACGGCGATCTGCAATTCCAGTTTGCACTG
>JAEDLR010000094.1 GCA_016295145.1 Oscillospiraceae bacterium | reverse complement strand
GCTTCCCGGCTATATCGCCCGAGCCGACGAGGCTCGCAAGGCATTGGAGGAACTTGTAAACGCATGAAACGCGATGAGATCAAGGCAGGTGCGCTGCTGTCCTATCTGAACCTGCTGATCGGCAATCTGATTCCGTTCATTTATACGCCCATCATGCTCCGTATGCTGGGGCAGGCGGAGTATGGCATTTACGGGATTGCACAGTCGGTTATGGGATATATCGGCCTGCTGAACTTCGGCATCGGCGGCTCGATCATCCGCTACCTTGCCAAATACCGCGCAGAGGGAGATTTGGACGGAGAACAGCGCGTCTTTGGCCTGTTCATCAAGATATACTCAGTAATCGGCGCTGCAATTCTGCTGGTCGGCACATTCTGCTCCTTCCACTTGGGGTTCTATGGACGATCCCTCATGCCGGACGAGCTCCTTCTGCTGGAGCGTCTGGTACGCCTGATGACGTTGAACACGGCAATTTTCATGCCCTTCAATGTGTTCAGCTCCATGATTCTGGCCCACGAGAGATTTATCTTTAGCAAAACGGCTTCGCTAATCACAAGCGTGGTATCGCCATGCTTGAATCTTGTGCTGCTGTTCATGGGCTTTGGCTCTATCGGTCTTGTCCTTTCTGCGACGGTCCTGAATTTTGTTACCTATGCCATCTACACCGTATATGTAATTCGACGGCTGCATATCCGCCCCTGCTTCCAGCATGTCGGTGGTGGACTTCTTGGCGAGATCATTCGTTTTTCCTTGTTTGTGTTTTTGGCAAACATTGTTGACATCCTCTTTTGGTCCACAGACAAGCTCATTATCGGTTGGGCCGTTGGCGCGGTAGCTACAGCGGTCTATAACATCGGCGCGACCTTCAATACTTATATCACAAGCCTGTCAACAGCTATCAGTGGCGTCCTTATGCCGAAGGTGACAAAAATGGCTGTTAAGGACACTCCGCCATCGGAGTTTACAGCCCTGTTCATCAAGGTCGGGCGGCTGCAATTTTTGCTGATTTCCTTCGTTGTTTCTGCGTTTGTGGCGTTTGGACGGCAGTTCATCGCATTATGGGCGGGTGCTGGGTACGAGGATGCCTATTATGTGGCGCTTCTGGTGATGATCCCGGTGACCGTGCCCTTGATTCAAAACACCGGCCTGAACATTCTCTATGCTATGAATAAGCATCAGTTCCGGTCTGTCGTATACCTCTGCATCGCCGTGCTGAATGTCGGGCTGACCTTCTGGTGGGTGGAAGCATACGGCATCATCGGCGCGGCTATGGCTACCTGCATTGCCTATGTGGTGGGCAACATTCTAATTATCAACTGGTATTACTATAAGAAAATCGGCATTGATATCCCGTTGTTCTGGAAGAACATCCTGCATATGTGCCCAGTCATGCTGGTCATGGGGACGGTGGGGTGGTTCATTCTGGACGCGCTGCATATCAGCAATTGGCTGATCTTCTTTGCCCTCGCCGCAGCGTATACCCTGATTTATTGGATTTCGGCGTATTTCTTCATGATGAATGACTATGAAAGAGCGTTCATTAAAGGTCCGGTATTGAAAATCTTTACACGCATGAAAGGAAGAGAAAATGGAAACGAACCACCGTATCAACAGCATTGATATTGCGCGTCTGTTTGCGGCGATTCTTGTCATTGCGATCCACACACAAGCGATTATGTGGCTCTCAGATCGCGCCAACGGCAGTATTCAGATACTGACCCGCGTGGCTGTTCCATTTTTCTTTTGCACCAGCGGTTATTTTCTTCAAAAAGGCTATGTCCGGAAGGACTGCTCCGCTATTTCGGGTACTCTTTTGAAACTGATAAAAGTATATGTTTTTGTATCGCTGGCTTATTTTGCCTTTATATTTATACAAAACCCTATATTGTTGCGTGAACCGAAAAAATGGATGCTGATAGACTTCCTGTTCAATGGCAGTTACTATCATCTATGGTACATGGTGGGTGTCATTTATTCCATGATAGTGATCTACCTGATTTGCAAATTCAAGCTGACGAAAGCGCTGCTTCCGCTGGCAGTTTTTTGCTATGCCGTTGGGCTTTTTGGAACGTCGTATTATGGCATCGGCAGCAGGCTCCCGATTATGAGTACGCTGTTTGACAGTAGATGGTTTTTGAGTGTTCGGCGGATATTTTTGATGGGCTTTCCTTTTACCGCTTTGGGGTGGATCATTTCGGAAGAAAAATTGAAACTACGCATTTCCAAGAAACATCTGCTGTTTGCGACCACGCTGGTGGCACTGCTATTCGTGGCTGAGATTGTTACTGTGACTGTCACGGGGATGTCAAGAACAATCGAAATCACGGTATTCCTTTATCCGCTGCTGTTTCTTCTGTTTCAGATTTGTCTTGCCTATCCGCTTGAAAGAAAAAGCGATCTTGCTTCGGCCTGCCGTGATACGGCTAATTTTACATATTTCTGGCATCCGCTTGTCATTCTTGCGCTGCGGAAAGTTGTTAATGCGAACTTTTTCCTGTTTACGATTACGACAGCAATATGCCTGCTATTGGGCTTTGGCTATCACTCCTTGAAAAACCGAAGGAGACTTACATATGAACATCACACAAATTCTTGATGCTTGTACCGGCTGCGGGGTGTGCGCTGCGG